>NC_015151.1:328426-656852 GCF_000190315.1 Vulcanisaeta moutnovskia 768-28 | reverse complement strand
GCGGTCTTTAAGATGGCCCAGATATTTGCCCAAGTTGAGGGCTATGTACCTGCACCGGAAACAGCCCATGTATTACCTGTTGTTAAGGAGATAGCCGATGAGGCTAGGAGGACTGGCGAGAGGAAGGTTATTCTGATCAGTTTCTCTGGGCATGGATTGCTTGATCTGAGCAATTACGCAGATGTGCTTGGCTTCGAGAAGGCATGAAATTCCTTAGACGTTGAGTTACCGATAAAAATATATGGGCAGGTATTACATCAATATACTCCGTTCTCCTTGGTATCGTTAGTGCCCTCTTCATCATACCTACCCTAATGCATATGCGCTCGTTTCTCCTTCCATACTTGACTTCATAACCCATGAAATTACTAAGCAAAAGAACATCAATTTGCCTTACTATTGACTGTTGTACGGTTTACCTAGTTAATCCTGGTTAGGTTGCGTCCTTATTATCCTGACCATTATTATTTCATCAAGTGCCTTAACGCCGACCAGAATGAGATCTCTCTATATGGGTGGGACTTATTCGGTGCACTTTAATCAATTTCCTAAGTCCTTAACCTCCCTATTCTCCATATTAGTATCAACGTGATTAAGTATGGTAATTAAAAGAATCCTACTTAGTAAGTCATCTGCCTAGGTCCATAAATAAAGTTTGAGGAAAATAGTTTCAGCGACGCTGTATTAACCGTTCATTTGAGAGTTATCTTTTATTTTCTTTGATTTTCTTTTATAACCACCCTTAGATTTATCACGGTCTCCACTGAAATTTAATAATAAGTATTTATTTTTTATCTTTATGAAATAATTCTTGGTTAAATTTTTATTTTACTCAATATTTTATTTATTAATTCTTCAGCCTCCTTATAATTATACTCTCTTAACATGCCTATTTTACTCGCTGCCTCAGAACCCTCAGCATGTATCATAGCCGTCAATAAATAACCCATTAAGTGGCTTGCACCTAACTCCCTAACTAGGCTCATTATTTTGTACCTTGTATCGCCATCAACAGCACCCCTAAGGTATTTCGAAATATACTGCCTTTCCTCTAGGTTTACATAATCATCATGTGAAGGCATTGTGGCTATTAGACCACCTGCAATGTCTATGAGTCCATGAACAACATCTATGAAGTGAGCATTGGCATATAGCTTACTCACGTTCGTGTAAACTGGGTTTGGTATGGCTATTCCCTCATCAATCCAGGGTTCTAGGGCGGCAGCCATGGCGCCCATACTCAGTATCTCCTTATACATAATCATTTGGACTAGCCAATCCCTGACATGCGGTGCATTCTCTATCCCATTAGCCCTAGCCGCATAAAGTGCTGCACCCAGGTATAAATTAGCCGTGGCTGCCCTGTAGGATATTGCCGTGAACCTGTGGTATGTCGCGAAAGTCCAAGCCAACTGCCCAGCCAGATCCCACTCTCTGAATAGGAATACTCTGTCCCACGGTACAAACACATGGTCAAAAACAATCAGTGCCTCTACTTCAAATCTACTCGCTGCATTAACGGCATTGGAGTTACCATCGTACTCAAGCACGGGTCTAACGATAAATTTAAGACCCTTGGTATTCGCTGGTATTGCAAAGGCAACTGCATAGTCCTTATCTTCCTCAACGAGGGCTCTATATGGCAGTACAATTATCTCGTTTGCCACCGGTCCCTGTGTCGTGTGTATCTTTGCTCCATTAACCACTATGCCATCATCACGCACCTCAATAACCCTCAGGTACATGTCCTTATCCTCCTGTTCATGGGGTCTCTTAGCCCTGTTACCCTTAACATCAGTCTGTGCAACAGCCATTGCGAGGTCATTTTTAACAGCATATTCGTAATACCTCATTACTCTATCATAATAATTAGTGCCGTACTTCCTATCAACTTTCTTGGCAATTATCATTAATGAGAAGAGTGCGTCACTACCAATGGCCTGTACTATGTTAAATAAACCATCGAATCTAAGCGTATCTTCGTAAATCAACTTATACCTATCAAGTAAATCATTCGTGTTCCTGGGTATCCTAAAGTATTTACTTACGAGACCGTAATTAGGATCTTCATACAATCTCTCCTTAACGCTAAACAAATCCGATGCATGCCTAACCGCTATACTAATCACTGGGTGTGTTGTTATATCATCAACTCTCTTACCCCTGTAGTAAACAACCCTGCCGTCTTTAACAGAGTTCATGTACTCAATTGGTGATCTAGGCATAGGTAAAGTTCCCAAGGGAGATTAATTAAATATAACTTATATATAGCATCAGTGAATATTGAACGTATAAGAAAATTATTTTAAATAGCCAAACCTATGGCTTCCACACGCCTCTTCTTAAGGCATCACTTATTGTTAGTAGGTTTATTTCGTTAGTTCCCTCATAAATTCTCGTAACCCTGTGATCCCTCCAATACCTCTCCACATCGAATTCCTCAAAGTATCCATAACCACCATGTATTTGTATGGCCTCGTCAACCACGTAATTAGCAACCTCAGTTCCATAAACCTTAGCGGCGCCTGCGATTGCCCCCATGGCTCTTGGGTCGATCTTAAACTTTAAGTAATCATCAACATAATACGCAGCTCTATATATTAATGACCTAGCTGCCTCAATTAGCATAGCCATTCTGGCTAACTTTTCCTGAATCATTTCAAAGTTTATTAGTGGTTGACCAAATTGATTTCTCTTTTGGGCATACTCAAGGGCCTTATCAAAGGCAGCTAATGCAATGCCAAGGCCTAAGGTTGCCACGCCGATTCTCGATACGTTAAAATACGCCAGTGTCCAGTAGAATCCCTGGTTCAAGCCCTTCTCCTCACCACCTAATACGTTTTCGGCAGGTACTTCAACATTGTCGAGGTAGATCTCACCAACCGGGATTGTCCTCTGTCCCATCTTTCCCGTTAATCTCCTAATGGTAATACCAGGCCAATCAGTGTGTATTATGAATAGTGTCTGACCCCTATGTCTCTTCTCGGGTTCTGTCTGTGCAAGGAGTAGGCCGTACTTTGCTGTTGGCGCGTTTGTTATGAAGGTCTTCATACCCCTAATTATGTACTTGTCACCTTTCTTCTCTGCAACCGTATTTAACTGGGTAATGTCGGTACCATGCTCAGGCTCGGTATATGCGCCAAAAAATGTATTCTCACCCCTATAAACAGGCGGTAGGTACTTCTTCCTCTGCTCCTCGGTGCCGAAGAAGTAAAGCATGTGAGATGTGAAGGGACCAGCCATTATTGCAAGTCCTAGTGTTGGTTCTGCCCTAACTAACTCCTCAGTAACGACTATATCGGCTATGTATGTTGTGAAACCACCACCGCCATAATCAGTGGGTATTGATGGAGCCAGTAAGCCGAGTTCACCAGCCTTCTTATAAAGATCCCATGGAAACTCCTCCTTCTTCTCATACTCCCTAGCAAGTTCAGGCGAGAAGTTCCTCTGGGCATATTCCCTAGCAGTTTTTCTTAACAATTTCAACTCCTCAGCGTACTGCGGAAACAAATCCAAAACATCAGTCATTAAGGACAACCTAAACCCTAGACAACTTAAACCTAGTTAATAAATATCCTATATATGTATCAACACCATTAATCAACATCAATGATACATAACCTAATAACGCTAAAACTATAGTACTTGCTCTTAGCTCTAACTTTATATAATATTTATCTTGATTTTCACTATAATTATTATCGTCATTTATCATTATTATCTTTTGTCTTTATTAAAATCCTATATAGAATTATATATTAATGATAAGGATTAAACCTAAGGGCCATACTATGTCATTAATTAGGATGTCTCTTGAAGAACTGGTAGAAAGAGCTACTGAATTTTATGACTACCCATTAACACTTACTAACCTAATAAAATGGGGTGCCGATACATTCCCTGAGCAGGAAATTATTTATGCGCCACCTGACGCACCTAAGTTAAGGCTCACATTTGCTCAGGTTTGGGATAGGGTTAGGAGACTCGCCGCAGCGCTTGAGCAGCTTGGTGTTAAGCCAGGTGATCCTAAGAAACTGGGTACCAGGGTTGGCGCATTAGAGTGGAATTCACATAGATATTTAGAGCTTTATTACGCTGTTCCAGGTCTTGGTGCAGTATTACACACGGTAAACATTAGATATTCACCAGAGGACTTGGTCTACACGATTAATCATGCTGGTGATGAAATACTATTTGTTAAGGATGAGTTCATACCGTTAATACAGGCAATAATGCCGAAGCTTAAGACCGTTAAGAAGGTGGTATTAATGACTGATATGCCAGTACCTCCTCAGGTAAAGCTTCCAGGTATTGAAGTTTATAACTATGAGGATTTAATAAAGAGTTCAAGTCCTTATGACTTTAAGGACCTTGATGAGAAAACAGTGGCCACGTTATTCTATACCTCAGGTACTACTGGACCGCCGAAGGGCGTATTCTTCACCCATAGGCAATTAGTGCTTCATGCAACGGCCATCGCGATCTCAACGGCTGCGCCACCCTATGAACTCAGTATTAGAGATGTTGTAATGCCCCTTGTACCAATGTATCATGTGCATGCATGGGGAGGTCCATATGCAATGTTCCTTGCTGGTCAAAAGTACGTCTTTACAGGGCGTATGGATTGGGGCTATATACTGAAGACGCTTAGTGAGGAAAAGGTTACGTATATTTATGGGGTTCCCGTAATACTATATCTACTCCTTACGCATCCTGATTCAACAAAGTACGATCTGAGGGGTCTTAAATACGGTAATGGAGGTTCAGCAATGCCTGAGGGTCTTTATAAGTTGGCTAGGTCTAGGGGTATAATTGTCATTAATGGTTATGGTTTATCGGAGACGGCGCCAGTGATTGCCCAGGCATTGTTTAAGCCACAATCCTTCAACTGGCCTGAGGATAAGAAAGAAACATACCTAATGAAGGGACTTAGGCAAATACCATTAACGTTCATAAGAGTTGTCGATGAGTACGGTAGGGATGTGCCTAAGGATGGTAAGACCATTGGTGAGATCGTGGTTAGATCACCCTGGCTAACACCAGCCTACTTCAAGGATCCTGAGAAGACTAGGGAGTTATGGCGCGGTGGTTGGCTACATACTGGCGATGTGGCCGTTTGGGATTCTGATGGCCATATATGGATTATGGATAGGCTTAAGGATGTGATTAAGAGTGGTGGTGAGTGGATCGTGAGTACGAAACTGGAGGACATAATTAGTACTCATCCAGCGGTTGGTGAGGTTGCCGTTATTGGTATTCCTCATCCAAAGTGGGGTGAGAGGCCGATAGCGGTCGTGGTTCCAAGACCTGGTCAGAGGGTTACGGAGGATGATATCAAGAACTACCTAATGAAGTTCGTGGAAAAGGGCGAAATACCAAAATGGTGGGTACCAGATAAGGTAATAATTAGTGAGAAGGAATTGCCTAAGACGAGTACTGCTAAGGCGGATAAGAAGGTTCTTAGGGAGCTTTATAAGAACGTGCTTATGACATGAAGTATATAGAGTATATATTAAATAGTATTTAAAAACACAGATACTATATGTATTCTATATGATAATTGATTTCCATGCATGTCCGTCCGTAGACTTATCCTTAATTAAGGATAGACTTTCATCAATTAAAGTTACAAGGGCTATTTTACAACCAATAGATGCCTTGCCATTATTTCATATATTACCTAATGATTTTCTCAAGAAATTATCAGCAGAAGATCAATACTCAGCATTGCTTTGGAGTAAATTCATCACTAAATTAACGAGTATGTGGTCATCGAGGATGTATGACAATGTAAAGTTATGGTATGAAGCGATGAGTAATTACAATGGTTTCTTCGTGCCATTAGCTAGCATTAATCCATCTTTAGGTATTAAGTATGTTTATGAGAAACTTAATGAATTAGAGGGACTTAATGTTAAAGGTATTGTAGTATCACCGACGCTTCAATTATTTGATCCAATAAAGACGAAAGCCTTTAAGGCAATCCTTGAATATGTCGAAAGAAATGATATATTACTCATAATGCACTTGGATCCATGTCCATATAGTGTGGATATATGCTTTGAAAGCCTTATGCCTGATATTCTCAATGATTTTCTCGAGAGATATAGCATTAAATTAGTATTGTCTGCTCTAGGCATATCTGAGGGTATGTCGTATCCGTGGCTTGAGAGAATAGTTAAGTTAATGAAGAGGTATGATAGGGTCTACATAGAGTCGACTGGTATTTCATGCATATTATTTAATACATTAATGGGTAGGAATTTTGTAAGATCAGTAGGTACGGATAGAATCATTTACGGTGGTGGTTATCCTTATTTAAGGTTTAAGCAGGTAATTATGAATCTAAGATGTGTAGAGTTGTCTGGATTACCGAGGCATGATTTAGAATCGATATTATTTGATAATGCTATTTACCTGCTAAAGGACATTGATGTAAATCCTGAAGATGAGGAAATAGAGAATGGGGTATGATAATTTTGATTCTGAGAAGGCGTTGGGCTTCATGGCGGTATTATACCAAGTGGCGGTGGTATTCCTAGTGATACTATGGCGCCAAGTATTAAGAATAATACGCCATCAATAATTGCTAGGAGACCTGAAGTCCAATGCAGCCTAGCGCTTGCTCTATAACCCGCTATTGCTGCTGTCAATACCTGGAACGCTAAGAGAAGGAGCGCTAATGCTAATAGTACTTGTCCCGTTAATCCAGCCAAGACTGTAACAAATAAAAAGTATATCCCTGAATAAAGTAATGCATGGTTCATGGCAAATAAATTGCTTTTACCCACCGTCGCTGCTATACCAATCATCCAAAGGATCGCATCGAAAACCGCCGTGGCCGCAGCAGACAATGCGCTGCCAGCAAGAACATCAAATAGCGTCCCTATTAACAGCATAATGGCGCCACTAATAAAAACTATGCCGAGATCTCTAGGTTCATTCTTCTTCCCAATATTCATATTAACACTGCCAACTGTTATTAACATGGCACCACCAACTATATACACAAGGTCTGTTGCCGCCAGAGCCATGCTAGAGATAGCACTCATACAAGACAATGAATAGTTAATACTTAGATTAGAGTATATGTTTTACTTTTTATATTTATACTATCTATAAACTAGAGATTAATATATATTAAACCATGGATAGCTCTTAAATAATAAAAAATTAATGCGATACTGCATAGTTCATCCCAATGAGAAGAAGTACTATTGCCATAATCATAATATTAGCAAGAATAATCTATAGCGTTTATTGGTTTTACCTGGCCCCGGCATTACCGATAATTAGCATTGAGCTTAGGGTAAGTAAGGCGCTACTTGGCTTAATTCCTCTAATGTTCATTGTTGGCGCTGCATCATTTCAAGTACCGGCGGGTATTATCGCGAGCTACATGGGCAATGCAAGGACGGCAGGTCTTGGTTTACTTATCATGTCTATAACAGGTTCATTAATACCATTCAGTAGCAATTTCTATGAGATACTGATCCTTAGATTAATTGCAGGAATTGGTGCTGCCCTCTTCTTTTCAACGGGTGCTGCCATCCTCTCATCAACGTATCCTGATAGAGTAGGTACATTGCTTGGCATTTATAATGCCGCCTTTGGTCTTGGTTCAGGAATAGGATTAGCATGGGGCGTTATGTACACCTTCCTTGGATGGAAATCATCCATACTATTGCTTAGTATTATTGGCATTCCACTGGCATTTATCGTATTTTTCATACAGGGTGGTTACATGCGTAGATTACGTATTAGGTTCAGCTATAATGCAGTAATAATTGGTATAGCAACCAGCGGCTTCTGGGGCGCTTATTACGCAGCCGGTAATTTACTACCAACGTACGCAGTTGCCAGGGGTTTACCTCTTTACTTGTCCTCATTGTTGACATCGATTATGCTATTTTCAAGCATATTTGGAGGGCTTTCAGGACGAATAATCGATGTCATTAGGAATAAGGTTTTGCTGATAGTTGCATTGACGGTGTTGGGTACAATACCCCTTATTTCTATACCTACGCTTAATATAGCAGCTATAATAATCGCTGGTGGATTAATGGGTTATACTAATGAGTTAACATTGACTGCAGCATACGTATTGGTTGCTAAACATGAGAATCCAGCATTATCACTGGCCACTTTGAATGCATTGAATATGGCTATAGGTATGTGGCTTAGTATATTATTTACTGAGGTTATGGTTATTTCGTACTTATTACCATGGATATTAATGATAATCATATCCCTGGTTCTCCTCCCATTACTTCTATTATTGAGATAATTTATTTGGTCATTCTATAATTATGGATTCCAGCCTTGAAAAATCTTCTTCGTGTTATTAATGCCTTTATCATTAGGTATGATATAATTATAACTAGACTAATGAAGTAGGGCATCAACTTAACAGGGTTTATACCTAGTGTGGATTCTATTGCCGTAAATATCGTTATTAATACCGCCGCAATAGACATGGCCTTATCTAAACCCCTCATGGTATCAACTCCATACAGTACAGCCTTCATTTTCATAGTCGCCGCTCTAAACAGGGCAAGATTAGATGATAGGTGAACTATTAGGTTAGCAAGCATTGATAAGAAACCAAGGAGTAAAAATGCGTTAAATGGACCAAGTAAGTAAGTTGTTATTAACGCAATAGTATCAAGCGATAGTGCACTAATTAATACGGAGATTGTGGGATTGCCCTTACTATTAACAAGTGATAATGCGCTTGGTAATTGATTATCATAAGCCATTGCGTAGAGAGTCCTTGATGCTGCTAATACATATGCGAGACCACCAAGTACACCATCATTTATCATTACGAAAATAATTATTGGGTCTAACAATATACCTAGGAAGTGATGTAGTATTATCACCACAGGTGATAAGCCCTTATCTGCTGCTTCATTTAGGAATTTCACGAACTCGTGAAGATTCATGTAAGATAATCCAGCAACAGCTGTTGAGTAAATGGCTAATGCAGCTAAGGCGCCCCCCGTGATTATTACTGCCTCAACAGCACGACTAATGGTTTCTCTCGCTTTCTTAACTTCACCACTCAGTGGCGCAATTGTTCCATATCCTGTAGGTATTGCTATTGCATAAACCACAGAAACCATTAATGTGGGTAATGATACTGAAGATACATAACTAAATGGATTAAAGAATACCCCGTGCGGAATTAATAATAGAACCACGGATATTAAAATAAGCGTTGTCATTTCTAATGAACCGGCGAAAATAGCGTACCTTGCCGATATCCTAACACCTAGGTAAGCTAATATTGTTATTATTACCAGCGATATGGGAAGACTTATCTGCCAGGGAATGCCTAAAATCCACTGGGAAATATACGACGCACCAATTACATAAGCGTCACCGTAAAGAATAGCATAGAATAGGTAATTCCAACCAATGAAGAAACCTGTCGGTGTACCACCAAGGTACTTAGTGGCGTATCTATAATAACCACCAGTTTCGGTAATTCTCTTACTTAACCGTGCAACTACAAAACCATTAATGAAGGCAACAATCGTACCAATTATTATTGCCACAGGCCCCGCTAAGCCAGCTATGGCTAAAACTACAGAGGCATAGGTCAAGTCACTGAGAAATGGTGATTGCCCACCTAGGCTTGCAAAGAATACGTCCCAAAATCCAAGCACTCTACGTAAACCTACCTCGCTCGTGCTATTACGTGCATTATTACTTGAATTATTATTCATATCTATGGCTTTAGTGATAACACGAAATGAAGTCTTTAAAAAACTAACTGTCTTTTACTAAAATGTTCGTTTAAAATGCCGTATATAAACGATACTTTAATTAATTGCTTTTAAAATTTTTCTATGTAGAATTATTAGAAACTGAAAGAATTCCTCTCAACTAATAATCTCCTCAATATAGATTGAGATTCACCAGGTCCTCTCACATAATGGTAAATCACATTGTCACAATTAAGGGTATTATCCTTACCAGTAATTACGTGAATCTCAGTCCCTAACCTACAGGGATCACTTATTAATTTCCTGAAGTACTTAATATACGTCTTCGTTAACCTAATAATCACGTAATCCCACCTACCATTAATTAATCGTTCCAGATCAGGATTACCATAAACCATCCACTTATTCAATACAGACTCATCAGCCTTCCCTAAATAAGCATCGTAAGGTATTATCCACCTCTCACCACTTATTACGCCATACCTAGCGGATAATATAAAGACATCAATGCGGCTCCTAAAACGCCTAAGAACACTGAACTCAGGTCCATCATACATGTCAATCGCTGGTCTCATTAAATCGCTCAACACCTTCCTATACTCATCTTCCCTCTCAAGATCAAAACCAGGCACCAAACCAAGTCTCTCCCTAACTAACTCCATCCTAACTGACTTCCTCTTACTACAATTAACAATAACGAGAACACTCTTACTCATTGAACACTCCTCGTAGATATGTACTTAAACAATAACCCCTTCCTATCAAGTAACCTATATCCTGCGCCAACTTTTAAAAGCTCAATAACTGAATGAGATTCCTTAACCAGGGAACTCCCAATAACGTCAATACCTAACTCATGAAGTACAGTAGGATATGCAGCAGCAGAAGGTCCGCTTAATACGGTGGTCGCCCCCTCCTTCTTCATGGCTAATAATTGATTAATTGTATTATTGATAATCGCGGAACCCGTTATCACTAATACGTCACACCTCGGTATTATGAACGGCGCATCAACATCTGGATAACTATCATGCCTCAAATCACTCCTTCTCTCAAGTTGATAAACGGTGCACTGACCTCTAAGCGTCTCGGCAACCGGTGTAATACTACCAACAAAGCAGGCAGTGCACAAGGGCCTAGCGTACTTTAAAATCTCTCTCTTCAAATCACCCTGGATAAGCCTAAGCCTCTCACGCACGACTAAGTAATGGGATATGGCGTTGACTAGTGCAATCCCTAAGGCCCTAACCAGGGAATCCAGGTTAACGACAAGTTCAGGGAGTTCCTCAACCCTTGGAACGACACCGACCTCGCCAGCCCTTAAATCCTCAAGTGGAGTATAGGCAATACCGAGGAACTTCCCAAGCCTGGTCCCTATGAGCACGTATGTGTAGTTGAGGCAGTTGCATTGGTCAAGGACCCTAACATCATCATTGCCGAGCAGTTTCAAGACGCCCTCAGCGACCTGCCTACTGAAGTTATTCACCATATCACTTCCCAATTAACTTCATGAACCTGATGGCATCATCGAGCATGTGCACGTTATTAAACATCACGTACACTGTGGATGACTCGGTATCATCAATGATGGCCTTAAGTCTCCCAAGGTCATCATCAGTGTACTTATATGAGTAATTAACCTCGCCCTTCCCAATCCCATGAAGCCTAAAGTAGGCTATACTGCGGGTAACTAGTGCCTCGTGCTTAAAGGGATCAACAACATGCACAATACCGGTCTCCTCAAATATCTTCTTTAGTAAGTTAACGTTATTATAACTAAGGCCCCTAGGCTCCCAACCAATCCTATCGCCATTACCTATCGTGCGGAAGAATTCAATAACATCCCTAACACTATCCTCAGTCACCTCCATGTAAGGCGGCGTCTGAAAGACATAAAACACCGGGTTAAGGGACCTGGTTACGTTGACAAATTCATCCCAAAGCTCGAGATTCTCCCTCGTGGGTCTCAATAATCCGTAATTACTCAGGTTACCCGTGAGTCTAGCTCTCTTTATCTTACGCCAAGTCGGTGAATCGCTGGTATGGGTCAATCCCTGAAGCACCTTAACTGCAAATTGAAAATCAGCGGGAGCCTCCCCCCTCAAACTACTCATCTTATCCTGTGTCGGCAGGTCATAAAAGGTCTCCTGTAACTCAACAACCCTAAACAACGAGTAATACCTAGACCGTGCCGTGGGGAATCCGCAAGTGCCCACCAAGATGTTTCTCATCATAAAGGTGAAATTAATGGTGTTTTTGTAATTTTCGCAATCTATTGAGGGTATGAGGATTAGGTATTAACCAGAATACTGTCCTCGTTATTGTCCCGACGATAATTAAAGTATATAGCACTATCAAAAGGTAATTAGTGTGGGGTCATCATTAACGTAATTTGATTGGCACTATCCTCGTCTGCCCGTAATATCGGGCGCCGCCATCCTTTACCTGCTTATTAGGGGCATTTATCATTGCCTTCATGCTTCAAGGAAGTTTCTCATCAATAATGATTAATGATTGATTTAAGGGGGTTTAAAGAGGGTTGGGGATTGATTGAGATTGGGGGTTTTGTTCTCAATCATCAGGTGCAGTATTGGGTTGTATAGAAGCCGTTGTTTGTTGTCCAGGAGTTCTCATTGTAGTAGTAGGCTGGCGGTGGTATGTATGCGCCATTACTGTAACTGCTCATAGCACCGTTTGAGTTAACCCAAACGTCCCAGTTAATGTCATAGACAATGTGCTCATGCTCCGTCCCTATGAGGTCACAACCACCAACACTCACGTCAACCGAGGCACCAGCAGGTATTGTATATGCCGAGGGTTGCGGATTATACGCAGGACCCATGTATGTATTGCCTTCACTCTCTGTCGCAAGATCATTAATATCTGTGTTTGTTGTAGTTGGTTGGTAAATCCACGTGGTATTAACAGCACCGCCTATCGGTGTCGAGTTACTGCCATCCCCAACAACATTTAAGGTAACCTGTGGACAGGAATACCCCTGGGTTATGGAGTTGCTCACAGTTATGCCTCCACTCGGACCTGTGGCTGATATAGAGAAGCCAGTCGCAAAAGAGACGGTGTAACTACCGCTTACTGAACACTGCTGAGCATGAGGACTAAACCCAGCCGTGCTAGTCCAGTAGCCTGGGTAGTAGCCGCCACCACTGCCCGCTATGTATGTGACATCCAGGGGTAATTGAGATGCACTGATCTCGCCATTCTCATACTCATAGACCATGTACGATGCATAGGCATCCTGGAAGGACTTCAAATAATTAATATAAGTCCCACTGTTCGGTTCATAGTAGATATAGTTATAAAGTTCGGCATAGCCGATTGAGTAACCGTTATACTGAGTATCAACTATCCCCGCCCAAGAGACGCAGAAATCAACTGTAGCTAAACCATACGAATCACTATAAGTCTGCTCACCATAGACAATGACGTATGCATTATTAACCTGGGCCGGTTGATTGGCCGGCACACCGTACTCCTGGATAACCTGCTCACATACATCATCACTAGGATCAATTGAAGGCTGCTTTGTTATTATTGGTGTCCATAGGTTGTTTGTTGTTTCCAGTGCTGATGATAGTGTGTGTGGTCCTATTATGAGGGCTTTCTCGTTTCCGTAGGCTACCACGTAGTTTAGGCCGTTTAGGTATTTCGGTACTGGCATTGCGACTATGCTCGTGTTGTATGCCCTAGACCACGCCAGGGCTAGGGCACGCTCAATAAGCAAGACATCACTGGCGTTTCCGTGGATTATCAGGAAATCACCACGCTCAATCAACAACACAATCAAACCAAACACCGTCGAGTTGGTATTGACAAAAACAACACCACTCTTATTAACAACGAGACTCGGACCAAGAACAGACCAATCAATGATTACTAAGCTATTGCTTGGTAGACTCGGTAATTCATTGATTGTTACTGGCTTGATTAGTGATTGGTTTATGCCGGCGTTGATGAGTTTCTGAACAAGCGTTGCCAGTCCGACTACGTAGATTGGCACGTTTATGCTTACTGGTGCTGGTGTGTTGACTGTTACTGGGCCTTCCTGACCGTTTGTATTGACGACCCTCACCAACGGCCTATGAATGACATGAATTGACAAGACGAGGCCTAGGACGACAGCAGCAACAACAATCGAGGCGGTTGCAACCAACCATTTACGGGAGGCGGTTTTCATGTTCATCGGGAATCATTAATTCACAGGACTTTTTTTACTTCGCCTATTCATAAAAAGTGATTCGAGCGGGGTTGAAAATTCCTAGGCCGTGCCTATCGAACCCGTCAGTAGGGCTTTTACCTGCCTTGTTAACGCATTGGTCATAGCCTCGATTCCCTTCTTAAAGCTTTCCAGCGAATCCCTTGGCTCAAGGAGTATCTCCGGCTTTATCGTATTTATTATATATGAATAATCATTCCTGAGAAGAACATGAGATAAGACCGTTTTTAATAATTAGAATAGGTTACTCCTGTTAATGATCATGGGCATGTATTAGTACCGTAAATCACGTTATATGTACCGCCATATGGGTAGTTAATTGATAATTGCTTAACAGTCCAGGGCGTGCCTGGTTGGTACTCAAGCACGAAGTATACAACGCTACTGAATGAGTTCTTGTAAGAGCCGTAGCACACCACACCTCTTTCCCAATAGACCGGCGAAACTGCGGTATTAAGTTTATTGGAACCCTGGACCAACGCCCACGCGCCACTATCAACCTCAAAACCCACTGGATACCAAGCTCCAGCGCTGGTTATTTGTGGTAGGCAGGTCCATTGATTAAGGAATGCGAACCACCAAACAATGTCGTTGAGCGCAACCGTGGGAGTCCATTGACTGTCCGTTATGAAGTTCCTATCGGTTGTACTTATGCCAGATGCCGTTGATTGGAACTGGAAGTTCAGCGTAACCCCCAATGGTAAGGGTACCGATATGCTAATGTAGCTTAATACGCCAGGCATGCAGGTTATTGTACCTGGCTCTATGCCTGTACCACCTGCGTACCCCATGTATGAATTGATGCCGTTGAGTACACCGTAATAGTCATTCCACGCAGTTGTCATATTAATGCCAGCCCTATAATAGGCAAAATAACCACCACTAAAACCAGGTTGATAAGTCATGAATCCAAGGTATTCAATGGGGATCTCGGGTATGGTTCCCGTACTCATGGAATTAGCAACTATAATACAATAATCGAATTGATACGTAGATTGCAATCCATTATAATACGCTTTTATAGATTGAAGACCTGTACTGAAGAACCAGCCGTACTGTCCGTTGAGTTGTCCACCATAGTTAGTCTGTATATAAAGACATGGATCCTGATTTGTGGAATCAAAGTTCGTACCAACTGTCATCGGTATTTTATGTGTCGTGCTGTACCAATATTCTATTTCCAATTTTAATCGTTGAGTTTGGTTGATGGGTATTACATTAATTATTAAACCTGCACTGCCAAAGCCAACTACATATGAGGGACCATTGACAGGGAATACCGGGAAGCCTATGACCTTACTGCGGTAATAGTTACCCCAGGCAACGGCTATTGTCTCCTCAAGCATTAAAACCTCGTTTGGGTTTTCGCTAATGATTACAATAAGGTCATTCCTACCCATTGAGTTCTCTAAAGCCTTCGCTAGTTCATCATAGTTCATGTGCAATGTCTTATTTACGTAGTTCCAATCAATAATTACTACAGAATCATTAAGTATCGATGGTAATTCATTGGGGGTGATAAGACTTATGGAGCTTGATGGTATGCCCATACTTGTCAAATTGTTAATCAATGATTTAGGACCTATCATAAATACATGGACATTGGAGGGTAGTGAGAAGTACGTTGATGGGTTCTCAATAGGTTTACCATGCCTGAGCACCAGGAAGTACTGGTTTGTGAGAAGAAGGGCTATTGCCATCACTAAGGCGAGTATTGATAAGGCTAGAGCCCATGGTTTAGATAAGCCCATACCAATCACCTATATCTACTAGTAGGCTTTTTTTGCTCTGGCTGTTCATAAAAGTTAATCGAGCAGGGCTAGGCCATCTTTACGATTGCTGCATTAATTGCTTTTCTTAATTTCGGTTTTATAGACAGTTATTTCTCATTATTTTCACGCCGTTGACTCTCAGCATTAATACATGAATTGTTATTTATTAATGATACTAAAATGCTGATGGGTATCTACATAAGGTTTAATCGCCTTTATGTCGTTATTTGCATATATGGGTTACGTTAAGGTTAGGGAGGTTATAGGTAATGTGGATGGGTTGATCGTTAAGGAGGTTGAATTCTTAGTCGACGCTGGCGCATTTTATACGGTAATAGGTCCAAGCCTTGCTAAGGACTTGGGAATTAAGCCGATAACAAGTATAAGATTAAGGTTAGCTGATGATGACCGTGAGGTCATTGCTGGTTTATCGCTAGCCTACATGAAGTTTCTCGATAGGGATGGCGTGTTTCCAGTGGTTATTATGGAATCGCCAGAACCATTACTTGGTGTCGTGACATTTGAGGGCCTTGGTCTCCGTGTTGACTCAACTACTGGCCGATTAGAGTACTCGAGGCAGTATGGATTGGCGGTTCTTTAGGTCATGATTGGCTTCTTCACGTCATTGATGTACTTCCTTACCTTATCAACCTCCTTCCTAAGTATCTCAAGGTCTATTATCCCATCGTAGAAAGTCATTTGGTGCAAATACCTCTCCCTGGTCCCATACCTATCCCTAAGACCAAGTCTTTCAACTTTTGACACCCCATTCTCCAGCCTCTCAAGGAGTTTCCTCCTTTCCCAATGATCAGCTGGTACGACATCCAGGTAATGAAGGATTAAGGCATTTGTGGCACTTACAATGGTGTTCCAAAGTTTCTTTGCAGCGTCACGGATCTTAAGTTGGTCATTAAGTCTAATATCCTCCTCAAGCTCGCGGAGTCCCTGGTAAGGAAGCTCTCGACATCATCAAGAATCATCTTTACCCTCTCAATCTTACCCGCAGCCATAGCTCTACTTTAAAGTCATGCAGTAAATCCTTAGTAATTTTGTCGATGCATTGTTAAGTCTAACAGAATTTACGTAATTATGAATTACGTGTTTAGCGGTATAGGAATCGGTGATTCATGCCATGTTTCCAACATGGCATGTGATTTAATCGCAGCGATTTTATTAAGGAAAGGTAATTAGCCTTTTTCAATGGTGTAGTCAAGCACTACCTCTTGACCGCACTCGCATATATTAACGGATTTAAGCCTTAACCTTGGTCCTTCCATCGTTGTTGGGTATCCCTCGCCTTCTATGAATGATGTACCTGCTCCGAACACGTATGGCGATATCGTAAGCCTAATCTCATCCGCAATCTCCTCCTTAATCAATTCCCAATTAAGGTGCCCACCACCCTCCACAAGTACTCTCTTAACGCCCTTCTCCGTGAATAGTTTCTCAAGGACGTCTCTAAGGTTAACGCGTTCCTTACCCATTACCCATACCTCAACGCCCATGTTCATTAATTGAGCGGTTTTATTACGGTCTGACTGTTCTGTAGTAACTATTATTGTTGGTGCCTCCTTATTAGTAATCACCTTAGCCGTTAGTGGTATTCTCAATTTCCCATCAATAATAACCCTTATGGGGTTCTTAATGGCCTTAACGTACCTGGGCGTTAGTGACGGATCATCATTAATCACTGTGTTTGCACCGACCATTATTGCATCAACGCTTGCCCTAACCTCATGGAGTCTCCTGAGGTCGAAGGGGCAGGAAAGCCTTGAATAACCAGTCTTACTGGCTATCCTACCGTCTATTGAGGCTGCTGAAACAATAATAACGTAAGGCTTAGGCATTACCTGGTCTCATCATTAAGAATAATTTAAACATGGCGAGTTTATACTCATCAACCACTGGTATGGCGATTAAGTAACCGGTATAGAGACCATACAGCACCAGGGAACCCTTCGGCGCCAGGAGCACGGCAGGTATAGCGAGCAAGTCTTCCTCACCATCAACTTGTATGAGCACTCTCGATCCACCCATTGCCTCTCTCATAGCTCCCCTTATGGCATTAATCACCTCAATACTTAGCGTGGCCGGTCTATTAATTATATTAATGACCTTATCAAAGCCCGTGATCTCCATACCCATGTCGATAGTCCTCCTGGTCTTTAAATCCATGAATGCCAGGTTGGGCACCCTCCAATACTTAATCGTGTTCATTGTGACCACATCACCAACCGTTATTAGGAAGGAACTCTCATACTCACTCCTTACCCTAACAATCGACTCAGGCGCCTCCCTACTAATCGCTATACCAAGTGGCCAAGCCATCATAGATCTAGCCCACTTACTGGCGAGTACATACACAGCAATGGCTTATTAACAAGCCATTAATAAGGAATATTGCGTGTTTGCCTATCTTGACTATCCCGAATGGCGCCGCTTGATTGAGGATTACACAACGTTAGATGAGTTACTGATGAGGAATATGAGGCAAGCCCTCTCGCTTGTTGTGATGGTTGGCGGTGGTTATGATGAGTCGATCAATAGCGTGTTTTTGAGGGTTTGGAATGGGTTGACGGGTAATGCCGGTTTTATTGAGGATGTTCATGCATTGGCTATTCAATATAGGAGGGGGTTGATTAGGGAGGCGAATTTTGCTGGGGAGTTGATTGATTTGCTTAGTAGGAGGAGTTTTTCCCTGGTTGATTTGATAATGATGAATAACTACCTCAAGCTTGTTAATGATATTAATGTCCTAGACCTTGGGCTTGCCGTATTCTACGAGAACCCTGAGTCGATATTAGCGGGTGTTAGGGAGCCGGCTGACCTTGTGCCGAATAAGTTGGTTAGTAGGGAGTTGACTATAGACCTGGAGGCTAAGTGTATGGTTGTTAAGAGGTCGTTCTCCGTCTACCTATCCAGGCAGTATGAGTCTAGTATTTATGTGGTTGATTGGTCTAACCCCGGCTTAATACCGTATAGTAAGTTCGCGTTACCTAGGGTTGAGGGTGTTGAGGTTTCGGACCCTGTCTTCTCGGCTATTGTCAGGTTTGGTGTTAGGGCTGTGAGTAGGGTTGTTGGTAAGGACTTCATACTAACCTTACCCAAGCCCATGGATGTTAAGACTGATGCTGATTACTGCGTTGGTAATGTATTCGTCTCCCTGCCCCAGAGTATGGGGCTTAGTGACTATCTATCCTTAATTGGTAAGTTAATGGGTATGGGATATAACGTGCGTAGGTCACCATTTACCCGCGTTGATGAGCTTATCGAGCATTGCCTATCGAGTCGTGAGCAGGAAGTGAAGTGAAAGTTTCAGTAAACTCTGTTACTTGCTATATACATAAGTCTGGAAGTAATTTATTAATCGCAGAGAGAGTATTTAGTTGATGAGTAGCTTCAGAAAACTTTCACTAATGAGGGTCAGGGAGTTAGTCATTGCCGTAACCGTAATAAACAATAAAAGGCATATCCTAGTAAACAATGAGACTTCTGAAATAGTTAGGGAGGTAAATAGGTTACTTGGGCTCAGGAGGTGCTCGATATGTGGTCGTTGGATTAAGCCTGAGGATTTTGGTTATGTGGAGATAGTGGGTAATAAGGTCATTAAAGTTGTATGCCAGGAATGCCTAAGTAATACTTACTCAGTTATTGCGGAGGTCGCGAATCAATGTCTTCTTAAATAATAAATTTCCTTGTACTACCTAGTCAATAAAAATGCCACTAGCATCAGAGGCCTGGTTAGATAGGTATATTGGAATGAATTACTACATTACTGACTGCGAGGGTATCGACGGTAAGGTGAAGCAGAACCTCGAGGATTTCATAGTTGAGGAGGTCTTAATTGATGGACAAGTCGTGCCCACCAGCATTACGGGTAAGCCACTACCCAGGATTGTTGGTAAGCCTGGTCCCTGGGTTTGGATGATTATTGAGAAGAGGGGCATTGACGCAATAACATTATCGTTAATACTAAGTAGGAAGCTTGGTGTTAGTCCTCGTGACATTAGTTTCGGTGGCTTTAAGGATGCGGTGGCCGTAACCTCGCAAATAGTCTCCGTGCGTGGGATCTCGATTAATGACGTACCTAGTGACTTTGGTAGGGATATTAAGGTGCTTAGTGCGGTGGGTATGGATAGGGCCTTCATTACGGGCAATATTTGGGGTAATGAATTCACCATTAGGGTTAGGAACATTGATATTTCCAAGAGGGATAGTATTAACTGCGTGGTTAATCAATTAATGGAGCGAGGTTTACCCACTTACTATGGTTATCAAAGATTTGGCTTAAAGAGGCCGAATTCCCACGTCATAGGTAGGCACATAATTCTCGGTGAGTTTGAGAGCGCTGTCAGCGAGTTATTGGCTCATGCATATCCAATGGAGCCTCCAAGGATAAGGGAAATCAGGGAGTTCATTGCGAGGACTGGTGATTACTCGAAGGCCCTTGAATTAATGCCCAGGGGATACAGATATTACCCAGAGAGGGCTGTGCTTAGGCAGTTATCCAGTAATCCCAGGGACTTCGTGAATGCTCTCAGGAAATTACCCCGTGAATTATTAATCCTTTATGTTGAATCCTATCAATCATACCTATTCAACTTAGCCCTGAGTGAGCGAATCGGTAGAGGTTTACCAATAAATAGGGCATTGCCTGGTGATATGATTGCACTACTTGATGAGCATGGATTACCAACTAAGCATGTTATTTACGTAAATGAGTCCATGGTTGATAAGGTGAATGAGCTAATCGTGAAGGGGCGTGCGATTCCTATTGGTCACCTGGTCGGTTATAATACCAAATTTCCACCTGGTCCTCAGAGTGATATAGAGATTGATGTGCTTAAGAGAGAAGGTGTTGATCTATCAATGTTTAGGGTTAAGTCAATACCTGAATTATCAATTAAGGGTAGCTATAGGTCACTATCCGTAAAACCCATCATCATTAATATTAACCTAGTTGGTAATGAATTAAACATAGTCTTCAGACTACCCCGTGGCAATTATGCCACGGCACTCCTTAGAGAATTAATGAAGAGTAAGCAACCTGAGATTGACTTCACGTAAATCATCTCATTACTAAGTCATATTTATGACTAAGAAATAATATTAAAGACAAAGTAGTGGCACAACAAGATGCAGCCAATATTATTGGGCGTTTTGGGGCTTGAGTACCAAGGGTTCATGGAGTGTGAGACTAACTTCCTACTATCACTAATGAACTCAATAGAGAGGGGTGTTACGGAGAATAGAAAACCGCAATACCCTAATAAGTCGTGGTGGTCTGTGTTAATGATGGAACCAGTAAAGGAGGAGCCGAACATAGACCCTACGCAGTCGCCACTTGTTAAGTTGACCAGAGCGTCACTAATAAACATACCAATTACGGACCCGACATACGGTAAGTATAGCATAAGGATGAACCAGGAGGTGGATCCAGCAACGGAGATAAACAATGTAATAAGCGCCATAATAGCCGAGGCTCAGACAAGGCCTGTGATAGCCTCAATTAATGCGCTTGACAGATTCCTACACACAAAGCCGCAACTTAAGTGTGAAATCTATAATCAACTCGATAATGCATTACGGGCTCTAATCATGAAGAGCGGCATAACGCACATAATACTATTCTCACCGTATGGAAGTCCTGAGGGGCCCGAGGAGGGAAGCCACTCAGATTATGGGATTTACGTAGCCACAGTAACAAGACCCAGACATGAGGACACAGTCAAGGTACATGAAATAGGCTACCTATTCAATCAAGCAGTTGAGGATGTAATGGCAAACCAGGAATTCTAAATCTAATAATCAAGTTTCATAAGTTATATTCACGGTATTATCAATCTTCTTGCCCTGACCAATGTACTTAAGTGCAGTACCTTCTGTCATCATTTAGGCGAGTACTTAAAAATCCTGGATTCCTAACCACAATATCTTCTTCATAATACTTCCAGTTTTCTTAGAAAGGCACTAAGTACTCTTTGGATAATTTCAGTTGCTCATTTTTATCATTTGTGATGATCACGTGATCATTATACTCTCTGGCAGCTCTTCAATACCTATTCAATATGAAGACACCTGAATCGTACAATACCCTTAATTATTTCTTCTCTGCGCAGGTAACGTACAATCTACAACTTAAAGATCTCTCAATTATTGAGATAATAATCATTGCTTTATCATAATTAAATAGCAATAGTCAGTTCCTATAAGAGACATCACGAAAAGCTTAAAACCCACGCAACATAACAAGTGTTTCGCCCCGGTAGCTCAGCCTGGTCGGAGCGCCCTGGGGCAGTAGCCCCGTGCAAGCCTCGTAAGCGGGAGGTCCCGTCAAGCTTAGCCCGGTCCAGCTGGGCTGAGCTTGGGATAAGGTTCAAATCCCGGCCGGGGCTCCAGTTCATTTACTGCGTAAATACTTTATGTTGAAAGGGTATTGGTTGTGGTTTTTCACCAGTATATCTCCGCTTAATGCGATGTACTTACATTGTGGGTAAAATACGAGGTTATTAATCAGTTATAGCATTTCTAGCTTTTCACGGTCTTTTCACGAGCGCTTCCTTAAATATATCTATTTCCTAATTCTATCCCAATGAGATCCCTAGTATTCCTCGTTATAGGAATTGCCCTATTGGCTATTATGGGTGTTGCTGTTTTGCATGCCCAGGGTGTTAATTCCTCCGTTAATTTTAATAGTGGTGTGAATGTAACGGGTCTTGTCGCATCTTATTACGTTCATTTATTCATAGCTGAGCATTGGATTGAGGCGTTAAATGCCAGTGGTATTAATTCTACGGCTTTAATTGAGTTAATTAACGAGGCTGAGTCCTATGCCAATATAGGTAATTACTTAAGTGCTATTATTACGTTGAATAACGCGATTAATCTGGCTGCTCATTTAATGACTAATGCGCACGTTAATTCAACGCAGACGGTAATTAATAATTACGTCTCATTAACATCAGCGGTAAATAATACTGTAATTAGTAATTTATTGAGTAATGAAAGCCTAGTGAACTTCACATTAAGGGCGTTATCAGTATTGAGTAAGAGTGATAATGCAACGTATATAATTAATATGAGCATGGCAATATTGGGTAATGAGGAGAAGAGTTTTCATCATTACGTGCCACCTAACGCTCTTATAGGTCTAAATACTACTATGAATATACTGAACATGACATACAACGCATTATTAAGCGCTGGTTATAACTCAACAGTTAGGCAGATAGTTATTATAAAGATCGAGGTAATAACAATCTCACTATTAACTCCTCCAGGACTGAGGACTTACGTGCTATCACGAGTACTCACGCCATACCTCATGACACTAAGTGAGAATGCTTCAAGGGCTATTAATCGGCTATCAATGTCATTAAACACGACCATTCCCACGCCACCGCAATTAATGGAATGCATGGGTAAAATAAATGAGACATTATTCTTATTGATGAGTAAGCCATTGAATGAACCTGAGGTTTATGTCATGGCTAACGATTTTATCAATAATTATACCACCTGCCTAGGGCAGATAAAGGCGTTAATTAATGAAACAAACACTACACAAGTCATAATTATTAAATTCATGAATATTACTAAGGAATTAAGTAATGTTGGGTTATCGAACTTAACACCCTACATTATCAATACGTATTCCCAATGCAAGTCCGAGTTAATCAATGCCTTCAATAGTGGTAATACGACTCTGATAATGCAGGTGCTAAATCAATGCAGTTATAAGGTTCATAATTATGAGGGCGAGGTGCATTACGCTATTTGGACTGTGAATATGACGAGGAATTACCTATCATACGTGAACTCTACTGTCCAGAACCTTGCAAGGCAACATGGGATTAGCGGAGTGACACCCATGTTATGCTATGTGGAACTTAATAATAGTATTATGAGTAATATAACCTCGATAATTAAGGCAGTGTTTAATGGTACGATAAGCCCCATGGAGGCTCAAACCCTAATAAATGAATATCTAAGCAGAGTCATTAATTCAACACCATCATTAGCCGCAGGTTGTTTAGGAATACCCGTAGCACCGCACTCCTATATACCAACATCCACCTGGATAACCACTACACCCAGCGCCACTGGTGAGTTATTAATTGGCACTAATGGAAGTGCTGAATTAACAATAAACATAACAAACCCAACCCAGGAAAACCTATACATAAATGGATTCAGCGTTGGAGGGTTAACATGCTCCTTCACAAAGGCTGTTGAAATAAGCGCAAATACCCAGGGCGCCCTTGAATTAGGCCTAGCTATTACCAATAATAGGATTACGAGTGTGTCGAGTTTAAGTGCATCAGGCAATGTTGAGGTTTCGCAGGGTACTACGGTAAATTGCAACGGGCATTTACCCATTACCTATATACCGGCGGTGTTAAACGGTAAGTTATACTTAAGCAATGATGAGCAATTAATGTTCTTTATAGTAACGGGTGCAGAAACCAGTACACTAATTAATTATGGTTGGTGATAATTTAGCCCCATTGAAATGACTGGTTTATTCCTCTCGACACTAAATAACCTGGCTATTAATGGGCACTTGGCTCTAAATAGGAATAGTACATTTTTAAGTATTGGGCTTTTTTCCATAAATGTCTCCAGGTTATCAAGACCCTTGGAGATAACGAGATCGTAATTCATCAATTCCCTAATTACTTCATCATACCAAAATGCCGAGTAATTACCTGGTAGCTCCCTAACCTCTGCGTTTCTCGCTTTATTAATAACGTAATCGTATGTAACATCAACCTCATATGGTTTATCTCTAGCGTATACCACGACATTAATACCTATCGAAGCCAGCTTTTCAATGAGTAATAAGTCGAATTGAAACTCACCAGCATTATCAACTAGATACGCGATTTTCCTAGCATGATTAAGCTCATTCCTTAGATCTATGGGATTTGTGCCTAACCAAGTTGGTTCCTCAAGTATGTTCTTCACGAAGTCATCAACACTAAAATCGTAACCTCTCATTGGTATGTCAACAGAGTTTGCCGAAGCTGCGAGCTTTACATAATCAATAACATCATCACTAAGGCTTAACCTACCTATTAATTCCCTCGCAGTTCTTTCAAGCATTAACTTCTCATCAGCATGTGGATCCACATTATTAAGGGATCTTGCCATGTAGTTAAACGTCTCAGTAAACACGGTTGCCCTACCCAAAGGCGCTAATTCCATCACGATTTTCCCCAGGTCAGTGAAGGATCTAGCGTCATTAATGCCCAATCTTCTCAACTCACTGAACCTGGACTCAAGGACACAGAGCAAGCAGTCACTGATGCTTATATACCATGGACCACGCATAAGCGTCACCTCACCACTCTAACTCTCCTTCTCATCGTTACTGGATTACCCTCACTAAACCTCTCTTCAAGCCATGGATCACCATTATCATGATAACCAAGTAATTCCCAATAACCAGCTTCATTACTATCCATGACAATTAACTCACTAAGGTACTTAGCACTTTTCCAGCCGTAGCGCGACGGCACAACAAGCCTCAGTGGAAAGCCATGCTCCCTAGGCAGTATTTTCCCATTCATTGCGTAGGCAATTATTGTTGTTTTTTCAAGCAGGGTACTCAGTGGTAGGTTTGTTGTGTAACCATCAATGCCTACGGCCATTACATAATTGCCTTTAGGCTTTGCCATATCAATTACGTATCTAGTAGGCACGCCTCTCCATGTTACGTTTAACACACTCCATCCCGTAACACAGTGAAAATCAGCAACTAGGTCCATACAAGGTGCTTTTGTGAGTAGGTCCACGTACGGTATTTCAATATTATTCTCAACGACCCCAGTTACCCTTAACCTATAGTTAAATAGATCAGGGTCTTTAGGAGGGTCATAAACGTCATAAATTATGAAGCGAGGTATAATCTTCTGGTTTGGTGGTAATTCACGTTTGTAAACTAACTTATCACATGGCCTACTTAATGCGGTCTTGAAGATTTCATCGATTGCTTTAATCACGATTTACTAAGTCAAGGCTACTTTTAATAGGTTTAGGTATGGCTCATTAAAATTAATAGTGAACTTAAACTCTCCATGTCTTAGAGACTAGGCAAAGATAATGGGATGCTCGCTTTTAGGTGTGTAATTAAAATGGATAGTTAGGATTAAATACCTAGTACGTACTTCGTCTTCCGTGGGTTTCGTAAATCTATTAATAAACATATTTAATTATATTGGGATAATGGCGTTCGCGGCATCCGGCGCTTTTAAGGCATATGAGAAAGACCTAGATATTTTGGGCGGTGTTGTACTTGGTTCATCAGTTGCCCTTGCTGGTGGTATAATTAGGGACATCCTCATTGGTGTGTTTCCACCAACGAATATTGTTTACTTGCCCTATCCAATAATGGCGATAATCGCATCATTAATGGCCTATGTATTCTACCCATGCATCTCCAGATATAGGAATGCGCTCATGTATGCAGACGCGATTGGTCTCGGCACGTTCTCTGCCGTGGGTGCTGAGATAGCCGCTGAGCATGGACTTAACATACTTGGCGTGATATTAATGGCTGCGGTGACTGCTACAGGTGGTGGTGTTGTTAGGGACGTGCTAGCCGGTGAGATTCCTACAATTTTCCGACGCGATATTTACGCAACAGTAGCAGTGCTTGGTGGTATAATATACCTAGTGTTTAGGTCATTACTAGGTAGTGAGACTGCGGTGTTTGCTACGGCGATTATAATAATAATTACTAGGTTCGTAATAATAATGAAAGGTCTTGATAAGGCGTATGTGACGGTGCATCTATCAACCCATAGTAAATCAGAGAATGTAAAAAGTACCGAGCAAAGAGGTGTTAATCCTCGTTCAAGTTAATGCCCAATTCGCGGGCTATATTCATTAACTTATTAATGCGGCTCCACGATCTATCTCTAATTATTACAACATTACCCATGAATTCAGCATTTAAGCCTAACTTGCTTAACGATGGTTCTAATAATTCATAAGTCTCGATGTCCATGACAACGACATAATTACCCTCCGGGTCTTTTCGGCGACTTACGTTGATCCCCCTCACCCTCACCACTGGTGTTCACCCCTCCAACGCCGAGTGTCTTCTCAACACTCTCCAGCGAGTAACCCATGATCTTCATTAGGCGTTCAAGTAGCTTCTTCTTGAAGGTATCACTTGTTGCCATTAACCTAAGTAATGGTATGTAGTATAAGGATACCTCGGAACTACTAACATGAAGTTCAACCCTAAGCCTATTAATCAATGCATCCCTTAGTTGCCTAATTTCCTTTGTCTTGGCCATTAGCCTAATCCTCTCAGGAAATGATAACCTAGCGAATCTAGGAAGCGGAGGTTTATTACGCACTAGCGCTACCCCCGCCGTCATTAACTCAAGCATGTACGGCATCAACTCCCACTCCTGAGTCTTTGTAATCCTACCTTTAACTACGTCGGATAGTGATAAATTATCGAAGGCATCACTAACAGCTTCTATGGACTTAGCATACACAGAGGGTATATTATCCAATGCCCATGGATAGTAATTCTCCCAATCAAAACTGGGTAAGAACGTGACAGACCTGGCCTCATCAAACCTCCTTGCATGAAATACCTTATCAAGCACCTTAAACATATCAAATTGGTGCGCCCTCTCTGTTACTGTAACGTCATCCTTTGTTAAGACCTTCTTACCCTCAGCAGCGGCTTGTAAATCATTTATCGCAGCCCTAACATCACCACCAGAAGCTTCTGCAATAAGCTTCAAGGCGTCTTCCTCGCATTTAATACCCTCGTTATTACATATTCTTCTTAATATTGTTAAAATATCATTCTCACGTAAAGGCTTTAACTGAATAACTTCAGCTTCATCCCTCAACTCCCTGAACTTAGGATCCCACGGATTATTTGCGGTCATTATAATGGGCCATGTAGATTCCCTAATTAATTCCACAATTGCTGCCAACCCACCCCTATCCTCCCTGACATTTAATCCATCAACCTCATCAAATAGTATAATCCTACCCCTAAAGCCAAAGAGCGAGCCCATCTTCATCGAGCCACCAATTATCTGCCTAATCCTCTCGCCGGTCCTTACATCACTTGCATTAAGCTCGAGAACTTCATAACCCTTCTCATTGGCCAATGCATAGGCAAGTGTTGTCTTACCAGTGCCAGGTGAGCCTACAAGCATCACAGCCTTCCTACTTGGTTTACCCTTCTCCCAGCTATTTATCCAATCAAGTAACGCCTTCTTAGCCTCCTCCTGATTAACAACCTCAGATAATTTACGCGGCCTATACTTTTCTATCCATGGTATTTTCCTAGACAATTAGTGTCACCTCTTCTTGGCAGGTGCCTTGGTCTCCTTACCAGTTACTAACCCATACTTCTTACCAATCAACATTAGCCTAGCCAGGAAAGCTGAAAGCTGTATCTCCTCATCAGAACCCTCAGTGAGTCTATAATCAATGTCAGCCGCTGTCTCAGCAATCTCAACCTTAGCTTCATCAGGAACATTAATGGCACCGCTCATTATCTGTCTCTGTATTACCCTCAGTATTTCAGTTCCGGATACACCATGCTCATACATTAAAGTCCTTAACTTATCCCGTGCTCTAATGAAGTCGCCATTGAGTGCAATATTTACTAGGTCAACAATATCCTTAGGTTCTATATAACCCACGGTTTTATAAACAACCTCAGGCGTTATTTCCCTGGCCGTGGCAGTCGCTGCCTGTAGTGTGTTTATTGCTTTTCTCATGTCTCCCTGGCTTATGTCCCAGATGGCCTCGAGGGCCTCATCAGTAACCTTAACACCCTCCCTCGAAGCAATATCCCTAAGCCTACCAAGAACAGCATCCTTAGGAAGCGGCGAGAATCTAAACATGGCGCAGCGGGATTGTATTGGATCGATGATCCTGGACACGTAATTGGCAATCAGTATGAACCTGGTCACGTTCGCATACATCTCCATCATTCTCCTAAGGGCCTGTTGTGCATCGGATGTCATGTTATCAGCCTCATCAAGTATTATCAACTTATACGGTGCCTTACCCATAGGGGCAGTCCTTGCGAATTCCTTAACCCTCTCCCTAATTGTTGTTATTCCTCTTTCGTCGCTTGCGTTTAGTTCAAGGACATTCTCACGCCAAGCATCACCATACAGCTCACGGGCTATGGCAAGAGCCATCGTAGTCTTACCAGTACCAGGAGGACCATAAAAAAGCATGTGAGGCATGTTACCAGTCTTAAGAAGCTGCTTCACTCTTTCCTTAACTTCCTCCTGGTCAATAATGTCATCAATCCTCGAAGGACGATACTTCTCAACCCATATCAATTCTGCGATTGACATTACGAGTAATTATTGAATTACTTAGTTAAATAAATATTCCTCCTGGGTGGCCAGTAAAATAATATTAAAATTTAAGAAGTGCATGGTGTATTGTTTCATGCAGGTTAATATTAAGTTATTGCGAGTAGTTGAATATAGAGTAATTAGGTATTGTCATCTTGCGCTTGCGGCTACTCTCTCCATCTCATCCTTCTTCCTAATGGCATAGGACTTCTGGTCATTCTGTGCGGCAGCGATTATCTCATCAGCAAGGCACTCTTCAATGGGTTTAGGATTATTGAAGGAACATTGTCTAGCTCCCTCAATTATCCACTTGATGGCTAGGTCTAGTCTTCGCAATGGCGAAACATCAACGGATACTGGGTATGCAATACCGCCATATACGACCCTAGTGATCTCCTCCCTTGGTGCAGCATTAACCAGGGCGTCAACAAAGATCTGTATTGGATTCTGGCCTGCCTTTAGATAAACCATGTCGAAGGCTCTCTTAACAATATTATAGGCCTTGTGCTTCTTGCCAGCGTTCCTACCTGGGTGCATTAATTGATTAATCAATCTCTCAATGGCTGGTATCTTCGCCTTACCAAACTTTCTCTTCTGATACCTACCACTCGTGTGCGGTAAGTACATGGGCTTAAGGCATAGGTATCTCCTAAGACCTGGGTCCTTAACAATAACGTTATCAAAGGGCCACTTACCAAATAACTTAATTGATTCACCATCCAGTGCCTTCAAATCCCTCGGACACTCCTCAATTATCGTTACACCACTAACCTGATAAGTAACAGTCTCCTTAGACAGTGTAATTCCTCGATCACTCATTACGCAGGATAAGAAACGGGCACCTTTTTAAAGATTTACTATTATCCAGCTGGGAATGGTTTAAAGCAATAAAGCCTTAGCCCTTAACAACACCAATGGGTGTATGCCTCGAGACCCTCTTAGCCATACCAGTTAACTCGGCAATCTCAGCTACCTTATCAACGTTCTTATAAGCCTCAGGCGCCTCCTCAGATATTATCTCACTCTCTGCAGATCTCACGATAATGCCCCTACTCTCCAGAGTACTCCTAACCTTATTTGGTGGTAGCATCCTAACCGCGGCCGACCTACTTAGCGTTCTACCAGCTCCGTGAGGTGCCGTACCAAAGGTTACCTGGAATGACGTTGGTAAACCAATCAATACGTAGGATGCCGTGCCCATGCTACCGGGTATTAGGACGGGCTGTCCAATATCCCTATACTTAGGTGGTATCTCCAGCCTACCCGCTGGGAATGACCTTGTGGCTCCCTTCCTATGCACGAGAACCCTCCTAACGTGACCCTCGTCATCAATCACGTGATCCTCAATCTTAGCGATGTTATGGGCGACATCATAGACAATCTCAAGACCAAGCTTGTCCGGGTCCTTACCAAAGGCCCTCCTGAAGGCTTCCCTAACCCAGTGCGTTATTATTTGCCTATTCGTCCATGCGTAGTTAGCCGCGGCCTTCATGGCAGCTAGGTAGTCCTGGGCCTCCTTGGTGCTCAGGGGCATCGCTGCCAACTCCCTATCCGGCAGGAACAAGCCCCACTGCTTCATCTTATTCTCCGCAACCCTTATGTAATCAGTGGCGACTTGGTGACCAAGACCTCTACTACCAGTATGTATCAGAACCATTACCTGACCCTCCTGCTCAATACCAAGCCTCTTGGCTAGGTTCGCATCGAATATCTTATTAACGACTTGAATCTCAATGAAGTGGTTACCACTGCCAGTAGTACCAAGCTCATCCTTACCCCTCTCCTTAGCCCTCTGACTAACCTTACTCGAGTCCGCACCCTCATAATGCCCAAACTCCTCAATGAAGTTCTTATCATCACTCCAACCATAGCCCTTAGACAATGCCCAATCAACACCATCATCAAGCACCTTATCCAGGTCACCAAAGGACAACCTAAGCAACCCAGTCTCACCAACACCAGCAGGTACTAACTTGAATATAGTATCCACAAGCTCCCTTAATTTAGGCCTGACATCCTTCTCTGTTAAATTTGTTCTAAGAAGTCTCACGCCACAATTAATATCATAACCAATTCCTCCTGGGCTTACTACACCTTGTTCTATGTCCATGGCCGCCACACCACCCACTGGGAATCCATAGCCCTGATGGGCATCCGGCAGTGCAATGCTATACTTATAAATGCCGGGCAAGCACGTGACATTAGCCGCCTGCTCCAGTGTCATGTCCGTCTTCATCTTCTCAAGCAGTGTCTCGTCGGCGAATATTCTAGCTGGCACCTTCATGCACGGCTTATATCCCTTCGGTATCTCCCACACATAATCACTTATTTTCCTTAACGGTGGTACCATGATTAAGCCATAATTCATTATTGGGTTAATAAAACTTCACTCAATATCCAGTTGGGTTAATATCACGTATTTAAAACATGATTTTTCGGATCTATAAACCCCAGTTATGATTAAACCTTACATGATACTTAATAATTGTATTACGGACCATAAGCCATGTATTGACTTACGCATTATGAATTGTGATGCCATTTTATGAAAAGATAAATGAATAATTAGTTTAACGACTAATAAGGGCTTAATCAATCGCCTAAAACATTCTCAATATTTAAGTTTCCCAGGGCTTACTCGCCGATCAGTATTAAGATTTTAAGGATTTAAGGTCTTGACAGATTAATTATTAATGCTTAAAGACAATGGGCGGCGTTAAGTAATTAAATAGGTATGGTTTTTAGTCATGGGTATTATGCCGATTGATTATAGGGCTGTTGGGCTTAAGGTTGGTTTGGAGATTCATGTTCAATTGAATACTGGTAGGAAGTTGTTTTGTAATTGCTCTCCGGTCATTAGGAATGATGAGCCTCATTTCAGGGTTGTTAGGAGGTTGAGACCTAGCATGAGTGAGCTTGGTGAGGTTGATCCAGCGGCCATTTGGGAGTTTAGGAAGCATAGAACGTTCATTTATGAGGGTTATTACGACACCACGTGTCTTGTGGAGCTTGATGAGGAGCCTCCGCATGACCCAGACCCTGAGTCTCTCGAGGTTGCGTTAGCCGTTGCTATGATGTTTAATGCCAAGATATTTGATGAGGTTTACGTGATGAGAAAGACCGTGATTGATGGGTCCAACACCTCGGGTTTCCAAAGGACCATGTTAATAGCCCATGATGGTTTGGCCAAGTTCTTTGATTATAAGGTCCCGATACAGACGATAGCCCTTGAGGAGGATGCGGCTAGGAAGATTGAGGAGAAGGGTGACACGGTTGTTTATAGGCTTGATAGGCTTGGTATACCGCTTATTGAGATTTCCACGGGAATACTCACCTACAGCCCACAGGAGGTTATGGAGGTGGCTTACTACATTGGTCATAGTATTAAGATGACGGGGAAGGCGAAGAGGGGGCTTGGTACGGTTAGGCAGGACGTGAACGTGTCCATTGAGGGTGGCGCTAAGACGGAGATTAAGGGAGTCCCAGACCTTAGCCTGATACCCAGGGTCATTGAGTATGAGGTTCAGCGTCAATTAAACCTACTGGCTATTCGTGATGAATTAATCAAGAGGGGTGTTAAGGAGGAGTGGTTCATTAAGGACTTTGTCGACGTTACTGACATATTCTCATCAACGAAATCTAACTTGATTAGGAGGGTCCTTGATGGTGGTGGTAAGGTCATAGCCATAAAGACACCGGGGCTAAGGGGTATACTAGGTAGGGAGGTTCAGCCGAATAGGAGGTTTGGCACGGAGTTAGCTGATAGGGTCAGGGTTTGGACGAGCCTATCCGGGCTTATTCATAGTGATGAATTGCCAGGCTATGGAATAACGGCTGAGGAGGTTTCTAAGGTATCTTCAAGGCTTGGTATTGATTCTTTCATACTTCTAGCTGGCATTAATGATAGGGATTTAAACGATGCCGTCGATGTTATTATCGATAGGATTAAAGAGGCACTTCATGGAGTTCCCGAGGAGACAAGGGCGGCTAACCCCGATGGAACCAATAAGTTCATGAGACCCAGACCTGGCGCCGCGAGGATGTATCCAGAGACCGATTTAAGGCCTATTAGGGTTACGCCTGAGATGATAGAGAAGGCCAAGTTATTAATACCTGAACCTATTGAGTCGAGGGTTAGTAGGTACGTTAGCTATGGCATGAGTAGGGAATTGGCTATGCAAGTCATTAGATCGCCGTATTATGACCTAATTGATTATCTAATTGAGGAGTTTCAGGGAAAGGTTTCGGCAACCTTAATAGCCAATACCCTAGTTAATACACTTAAGTCTCTTCAAAGGGATGGTGTTGATTTATCATTTATAACGGAGGAGCATCTTAAGTCCTTGTTTAATGCGTTGGCTATTAATATGATAACTAAGGAGGCAGTACCTGACATAATTAAGGCTTGGTCTAAGGAACCAAATAAGGATATTAACATCGTAATTAAGGAACTTGGCTTATTAAGGATGAGTTACGAGGAGGTCAAGAAGGTTGTTTTTGAGAGGGCTAAGGAATTGAATATTAAAGATAAGGACAAGCTATTGAAGGTATTAATGAAGGATCTAAGGGGTAAGGCTGATCCAAACGACATACTGCGTGCTATTGATGAGTATTTGAAAGGATGATTTCTCTAAATGGCCCAGGAAATTTGCGATCTTTTTATTGAGCTCCTTAGGGCGTTTATTTGCTTTATGGTTAATTTCACGGATTTATTAACCATGTTGTGAGTCACCACAAGCCTTACCTCATTGGCATTGTTTATCTTTCTGTCAAGACCATCTTCACGGAACTTCAAATAGTGTATGCTCCTCGGCTGTGCGTTGGGACCATAATCCTCGGGATATATTGGTGTAGCATTAATTCTTTGTCCATCGATTTCCAGAAAGACCGACTTCTCGATACCTCTGTACAGTGGTAGTAAGTTTCGTAATTCATTATCGTTATAAATATACACAAATAGCGTCATGCTTACCTCATTATCACTAGGTATCATGGGCAAGTACGTCCTTACAGCCTCATTTAGTATTTTCTCATCATCAACACCCTCAAGAAATACTGTCTCCTCTATCTGGAACCATACCGTTACAGTGTCCTCAAAGAGTATGGTTAATCTATCATCAACCTTAACGTACCTATTCGCCTTATAGTTACTCACTAATTCGTAAACCCTCTCTCTGATGCCTAAGTATTGTGATGGTGGGTATATATGGCTTATGATTTTAAGTAGGTCACTTGCCATGATTAACGCCTTATAACTTACCCAGTGTTTCGTCCTCTACCTCAGTTTTAACTCCTTTACCCCTATAGTACTTCTCAAGTACCTCATTGAATCTATTTGCATGTAGTCTCTCTACCTTAGCCACGGCCTCAAGCCACTCGGCAACCTCCAGGAATCCCTCCTCCCTAGCTATCTTGGCAAAACCTGGATACATCTGTGTCCACTCATAGGTCTCTCCATATATTGAAGCCCTAAGTGCGTCCTCTATTGTATTTATTTCAATCTCTGCAACAGGATCAACACCTAGGAACATTAGGTGTCCAAAGGCATGCCCTGTCTCAGCATTCGCTGTCTTCTCAAAGGCCTCGGCTATGTCATTAAGCCCTAGCTGCCTAGCCATCCTTGCATAGTATAGATATCTCCTATTTGCCATTGATTCACCTTGAAACGCAATCTTCAGGTTTTCATAGGTTTTCGTACCCTTTGGGATCCTTTTTGTGCTCATTCCTGATCTAAGTAATGCTTTGTGCTCTAATTTATAAATATTTCGAGTTAGAACTTACTTCTGAGAATTACCACCTGAAAGAGAGGGACTTATACAATTGCCGCGAACTACAATGGTAAGATCCCTAATCATTATACCCATACTCCTTATCTTCCTCTCTATTGTGGAAACATCAACATTAACATCAATTATCTGACCTGTATCTTCACAGACAACATTAATATGCGGTTTCTTACGAATCTCATACCAAGTCTTACCATCAACCTCGAAGGATCTCAGTATGCCCAGCTCTACGAAGGTATTTAATGCATTGTACACGGTAGATATGCTAATGTTAGGTTCAATCTTCCTTAACTCATTAAGCACCTGTTCAATATTAAAATGCCCACCGTTCTTCAGTAATCTTAGTATTGCAATTCTTTGCGGCGTTACCTTAAGCCCCCTACTCCTTAGTAATCTTACTATTTCATCTGTTTCATTCATTTCGAGATAATAATTATTTCTGGATAAAAATCTTTCTGAACTCACGTCCTGGCTAAACCCTATATAGTTTATATGTGAATAAGCAATATTAATACGCTGAGAGTACTAAAGCCCGATTAGAATGGGCGAGGACAAGGAAGTATACATGGTTTACTTTAAGAGGACTGCATTCTCCAGGGTTAAGAGGGAGGATCCAAAGTTCGATGTATTTTATGAAATAAGTGGGCCAACACTATTCTCGAAGTTACTTGTCAAGGCAGTTCAGGATATTGGCATAAAGCCTGAGCAGATAGACCATGTAATAGTTGGTAATGCACTTCAGGGCGGTGATAATTGGAGCATGGGTGGTAGAATACCCGTGTTCTTAGCGAAGTTTCCGGTCACCATACCGGCCATGGCTGTGGATATGCAGTGTGCCTCTTCCTTCGATGCAATAGGTATCGGTGCAATGGAAATATGGACGGGACAGGCTGACATAGTGTTTGCCGGTGGTTATGAGCACCTATCGAGAGTACCAATGTACAATAATCCATACATAGTTCCACACCTTGAATTAGCCACAAATCCTGAATACGCCATGTATGACATGGCTACGGGATACGTAATGGGATTAACCGCCGAGAAGTTAGCTACTCTCAAGAAAATAAGCAGGGAGGAAATGGATAGGTGGTCCTACAGAAGCCATATGCTTGCTACTAAGGCCTATGAGGAGGGTTACTTCAGGGATGAGATACTTCCAATAGAGGTTGTTAAGGATGGTCAGAAGACTGTGGTTGACAAGGATCTAAGCGTTAGACCCAATACGTCAATAGAGGCATTAGCTAAGTTACCGCCTGCCTTTAAACCTGGTGGTATAATAACGGCTGGTAATTCAGCACCCCTCAACTCTGGCGCATCACTAGTCGTACTAATGTCAGGTAAGATGGTTAAGGAACTCGGTTTGAAGCCATTGGCTAGGGTCGTATCTCTTGGCTGGGCTGCTGTTGACCCGTCAATAATGGGTGAAGGCCCAGTACCAGCATCAAAGAAGGCATTGGCTAAGGCAGGACTTAAGGTTGATGATATAGACCTATGGGAGATAAATGAGGCATTTGCAGTGGTCACATTAAATGCAATTAAGGAGTTAGGCATTGATGAAAATAAGGTAAACATTAAAGGAGGTGCCGTGGCAATAGGTCACCCACTCGGCGCAACTGGAGCCAGGCTCACCGGTACATTGGCCAGGCAATTGCAGTTAATGGGTAAGGAGTATGGATTAGCAACGGCATGTGTTGGTGGTGGACAGGGCTATGCAATAATAATTCAAAGGGCATAAATCAACTTTCTTCTTAATAGCTTCGAAGTTTAAAATAACAACTTACTAAGTATATCTAAAACAAGTTTGCTTGGTCTCAAAGCATTGTTTCTCTCCGGGTACTATTCAGTTTTTTATCAAGGTTTAGTACATACTTCCTAGTTCTTATGGCGTTCATTGATGCGTCATGAATGACGGAAAACGCTTTTAAATAAGCAATGAATAAACAGAACCCGCGGCCGTAGTCTAGCCTGGTCTAGGATGGCGGCCTTCCGAGCAATGAACGTAGAGAGCCGCAGAACCCGGGTTCGAATCCCGGCGGCCGCACTAATCAATAATTAAATTAACCGTATATTATTGTCATGATCGTTTACGTCATCCTAATGTCCATTAATGTATGAGTTAATTAGGTAATGTTGCATTTAGGATTAAAACTGGGCTATGCCATATTAAATATTAGCATGGTCAATTTATACCTTGTTCGGTACGTTGACCTCTTCCCTGCCCTAAAGGACGAGGCTTTATGTACATTGTAATTGGGTCATTAAGTGGTTAATTATACCAGAACTAGTGCATTAAGGTCTTCTTAATTCCTTGGGAGTCTTTAGCTTCAAAATTATTTCTCTGGCTTCTTTGCCATTCTTGGCTCGCGCAATTATTGTTACTTCCTCAATACGCATTACATAGCCGCAGTATGGACATTGATGCGTTTTAGTAGTATCGCGGGTAATTGAGTAATTCCCACACTTAGGGCATGCCACGACTAGATACATAGTCCTATGCTATATATTACAGGGAATAAATTGCTTTTTGGGTTTCAGCAATTACAGTTGAGGTGAGTGAAAGCAATATATATTCTCTTCACTTAGGTTCGTGTTAACTTATTTTGTCCGCTGCCCCCTAATAAAAGTAATTTAAATTTCCTGTGTGCAATTAAGTACTGAAGCAATAAGTAAGGTGGTTAGAATAAGGATATTAAAGAGGAATGGGAACACTGAGGACTTCTCAAGGGAGAAGTTAGTCCGCTCTCTTAAACTTGCGGGTGTCCCAGACCCTGACCTAGTAATTAATGCCCTCGATATTAAGGGCACACTGCCTAGCAGTGAATTGTCAGATAGAGTTCAATTAATCATGCTTAACATGGTCACTGATGACTTGAAGTGGCATGATGCGGCTAGGAACTACCTACTTTGGAGCATGTATAAGCAGGTTTGGGGTAAGGACGTTGTTAAGGCAATTAATGATGGAAGAACTAGATTCGAGGATGCGTATAGGGAGGGCTTTAGGGCTTGGTTTAGGACAGGGCTTGAGCTTAGGATTTGGGACTCAGAGATGAGTGCCTGGTATGCCCAGCACATTGATGAGTTGGCTAAATACCTTGACCCAAGTAGGGATTTACTACTTACCTACAATGGAGTTAGAACGCTAATGAGTAGGTATCTGTTAAAGAGACTTGACGGTTCATTTTTCGAAGCGCCCCAGTACCTATGGATGAGGACGGCAATGGGCGTAGCCTATGCGGAGCTTAAGTACGGTGGTGATCCAATAACGTGGACGAGGAGGTTTTACGACCTAATGAGTCAATTGAAATTAATGCCCAACTCACCAACGCTTTATAACGCAATGACAAGGCTTGGACAACTTTCTGCATGCTTCGTTGTACCCATTGATGACTGCCTATCCAGAGAGAGCGACACGAATAGGGAGGATCCAGAGTGCAACTTCGGAATAATGGATGCCCTAAGGCTCGCCGCGTTAATATTCCAGTCAGGTGGTGGTGTTGGTTATAACTTCGGTAAGTTAAGGCCTGAGGGTGATATAGTTAGGAGTACGACTGGTATTGCCTCTGGGCCGCTTAGCTTCATGAAGCTCTTTGATACGTTGGTGGACACAATTAAGCAGGGTGGTAAGAGGCGTGGTGCCCAGATGGGCATGCTCTTCTGGTGGCACCCTGACATTGAGAAGTTCATAACCTCAAAGAGCGGTGAGCTTAAGGACATTCAGCTCCAGAACTTCAACATTAGCGTTGCCATAGACGACCACTTCATGCAGAAGGCACTTAAGGGAGAGGACATTTACCTAGTAAACCCAAGGGAGTGTCCATGCCTATATAAGACCTGGGGTGAGGAATTCATTAAATGCTATGAGGGCTGTATTGAGGCAATAAAGGCTGGTAAGATAAGGATTTGGAGAAGAATTAACGCCAAGGAGCTTTGGGACAAGATAGTCAAATCAGCATGGGACAGCGGTGATCCAGGGCTATGGAATAGGGACCTAGCTAATTACATAAATAATGAAAAAATACCAGGCGAGGTCATAAATGCCACTAACCCATGTGTTACTGGTGATACGAGGATACTCACTAAGTATGGGTATTTACAGATTGGGAGATTAGTTAAGCAGGGAATTAACGAGGTTGATTTAGTAGTGCCTGGCAAAGCAGTAGTATTGCATGCAGTTACCAGTCATGGATACAAAGCAGTTAAGGTTAGTGAACCTGTCGTAATGAGGTCCAAGGTCTTTAGCCAAGGCGTTAAGCCTGTATATAAGGTGATTACTAAGGAGGGCTATGAATTAAAGGCAACCCCTGACCATAGGTTAATCGTTGCAACTAAAGATCCATGTGAGGAATGCGACGATGCACCACTTGAGGTACAGCAGGTAATCAGGGCTTCGTTAGGCAATAAAGCATATGATTACTGGATTGTCTGGAAGAGAGTTGATCAATTAAAGCCCGGTGACTTGATATACATGTCCAGGATGGACATAGACAGATTCAGCAAGGACTTTGGCAGTAATAGCATTGGTGAGGACATGGCATTCTTACTGGGCTTATTGGTCGGTGATGGATTCTTACGTGAAAATAAGGAGAGACATAATGGGTATGTTGCGTGGTACTTCAATGCTGAGAAGGAGGAGGGTATTGCACAGATGGTCATCGATATCTTAAGGAATAGATTCCCACGTGCAATAATCCATGTTTACTATGAAGGAAATGAGATAAAGGTCATGGCCACGTCCAAGGATGTACGAACATACTTCAAGAGAATAGCGTCTGAATTAGTAAATGCAGATTCTACGATGAGGGTTGTGCCAGAGATAGTCTATACACTAAAGCCAAGTGAGATTAGGGCGTTCCTTAGGGGATTGTTCACGGCAGATGGTACGGTAGATCGCGACTCAGCAATAAGATTAGCATCAGCATCTTTAAGACTACTCAAGCAGGTTCAGGAGTTACTCCTGTTATTTGGAATAATGTCTACAATATACGAGGATAGGGCTAGGACCGAAACGTCAAAGGCCGAACGTGGCTTCGTATACGTAACTAAGTCTGGCGATGTCAGAGTTTACAGATCGAATACCTTCCACGAATTAGTGATTAAGAATTATAGCAGGAAGTTGTTCATGGAAAAGATAGGGTTTGCTGACCCTGCCAAAAGCGCTAGGGTTTCTCTTAAGAAGGTTAAGGTGGATCCGCCATTAGTAACGGTTAAGGACATAGAGTACATGGGTGAGGAGGAGGTTTTTGATACCACAGTACCTGGTTATCACTACTATGTGGCTGGCGGGTTTGTAAGCCACAATTGTTCTGAGGAGTCGCTTTATGATTTTGAGAGTTGTAATTTAGGTAGCATTAATTTAGTGAAATATGTTTATGATGGAAGGATTGATTGGGATTCCCTGGCTAGGGATGTTCAGTTAGCCGTTAGGTTCCTAGATGATGTTATTGATGTTAATAAGTTACCGCATGATAGGCTTAGGAAGAGGGTTCTTGAGACTAGAAGAATTGGACTTGGTGCTAATGGACTTGCTGATACTTTAATAGCCCTTGGTCTTAAGTATGACTCACCGCAGGCGCTTGCCGTCTCTAATGAGTTGGCTAGCTTCATTGCTAGGATGGCTGTTAGAGCAAGTATTGAGTTGGCTAAGGAGAAGGGTGTTTACCCAGCGTATAAGCATAGTGATTGGGCTGAGGGGGTATTGCCGTGGACAAAACATAGGGAAAGGCTTGAGAAGTTCTCAAGTGCTATCGATAAGGATGCAGTTGATGAATACTTAAAGACGCTGGATGTTGGTTATGGCGATATCAAGGTTAAGGCAATAATTGATGGAGCAACAACAGTACTTAGGGGGTATAAGGCCTCAGATAGTGACCTGTCAATAGATGTAAGTACTATAGGCATTAGGAATGGTTCAATAATGAGCATAGCGCCTGAGGGATCGAGAAGTCTCATTGCTGGTGTGAACTCGAGTATTGAGCCCCTCTTCGCTATCGCTTATATTAGGAATTTATCAATTGGTAAGCTCATTGAGTATAACTATACAGCACTTAAACTGTTAATGCAGACAAAGGCACTTGATGAGGCGACGAGGAGTTTTGTCGAGGAGTACGGAATATTACCAAGAGACCATCCATTAGCCAATCTGCTTAGGACTGCGCATGAGATTCACTGGAAGTGGCACGTCTACATGCAAGTGACTTGGGCTAGATGGAATGACTCAGGTGTTAGTAAGACGATAAATATGCCGAGCGATACCCCTATCGAGGATGTTGAGCAAGCCTATAGATTAGCTTGGCTGCTTAATGCCTTTGGAATAACGGTGTATAGGGATAAGAGTAAGTCCGTTCAGGTGATATACACAGGTGTTAAGGGTGCTGAGGCTAAGCCGTCTGTAGAAGTTAAGGAGGTTAAGGTAGAGACAAAACCTAAGGTTGAGGCCAAGGCTAGTTACACGTCCCTATCTGCGCTTAAGGATAAATTGATTAGAATTAAGGGTAATGGCGGCGAGAGTATTGAGGAGGAGATGCAGGAGGAACTTGGGGAGACTGATGATCCATACTGCAAGACAGGGTCATGCGGTTAAGTTTAACTAATAACGTTCTCCTTAAGTATTCCCTTACTTATCGCCTCGTTAAATAACTCATTAAGCACATCCATGTAATCCCTTTCACCAACCTCAACATCATCCATATGCTTCTCAACCATCCTAGTCCTCTCCTCACTAACTAAGTCGCTGAATTCCTTATTATCCTCAGTCAAGAACTTATAGACTTGACGGCCAAGATTCGTAGGTACAACATACCTAGTCCTCCTGCCGACAACTAAGGCATAACGTCTCTTCAGTATTACATCAACAATCTTGGCATAGGTGCTTGGTCTACCAATACCTCTCTCCTTCATCATGGCGATTATATCACCCTCCCTAAGTGGTAATGTTCTACTCACCTTCTTAATGTAATCAATACTAGTCACGTTATATTCACCTGGTGTAAGTTCTTGGTATTCCTTACCCTCAAGATAGCCCCAAAATCTCGTAAAGCCTGGCTCTAGTATTTTTGAGATTCTCTCAATTTCCTCGTCATGAGTATCAACACCATTAAAATAAACACTTATTCTTAACTTCTCCTTCATAACTTTAGCACTCTTCATCTGGCTTGCGATGAATCTCTTAAATATTAAGTCGTAAACCCTTAAGTGATTTGCTGTAACCTTAATTGCTAACTGAAGTAACCCAGTATTAAGTAGGTTCCTTAAATCATCACTATCAATGGGTCTCGTTGGTCTTATGCACTCGTGGGCGCCAATTTCCTTACCACCCCAAGTCCTGCCTACGAAGTAATCAGAACTGACTTTCTCGCTTATGTACTCCTTAGCAATGCCAATACCCACACTAGATACTCTGGTGCTGTCGGTTCTATGATATGTTATGAGACCTGACTCAAATAATTCCTGCGCAATTGCCATTGTTTGTTCAACGCTTAAACCAAGTATATTCGCCGAATCCCTTAATAGGGCATCCGTGGTATATGGTGGTGGTGGGTTCAATTCTTCCTCAGTTTCCCCGACCTTTGTTACTGCAACCTTAATCACCGCATCAACGGCTTTATTTCTATGCAGAGCCTTGAGGGTCTTTACCAACTCCTCCTTATCAGGTGGTATACCTAGCCTTATCTTTATGCCGTTGCTTAATGTCATGGTAACCGTGTAAATCTTATCTTTCCTGCTCTCATCATATCTTTCTATTATCCAGCCAAGGACTGGTGTTTGAACCCTACCTGCCGATAGGGTCCTCCTACCGAACTTTTCCTGGACTATTTGGCTAAGTCCGAATCCTATCCACCTATCCTCAATCCTCCTTACTAACTGAGCACCAACCATACTGAGGCTTATGGTTCTTGGGTTCATTATCGCATCAATAATGGCTTTCTTAGTGACCTCATGGAACTCAATCCTAGCAATATTACCCACATAGGGTCTCAACATCATATATACATCCCAGGCTATTTTCTCACCTTCGGCGTCAGGATCAGTGCCAATCATTACTTGATCAACCTCAGTAGCGATATCCCTTACCGCGTTAACTATGTCCATGGCGTCAATGAGCTCAGCACCATGTATCTTGCAAACATTGATATCCTCAGTATACGTCTCACCACCAACGGGGCATCTCTTTATCGTGCCATAAATTGGTACGAAATTATTACCAGCTCTAAGTATTCCATAATAATCAAGGAGTTTTTCTGACCTTAAAAATGAAGAGAAGCTCTTAACGTCTGCTGGAGCAGCGGGTATTAAATCCCACATATGGCCCTTAGTGGCGGTTATTAATAGGTATAGGTTACCTAAAGTGGCTTCATAAATAACTAATGGGCCTGTCTCCCTCCTTGTAGGTACACCAAAGAAGTTCGCAATGGTTCTTGCTTTCGTTGGTGATTCCACAATAACAAATGCGGTTCTTAGTGGATCTTTCTCAAGGAATTGATTGGGGATTCTCCCAAGCATTATATTCCTTATTAATTCTCTCTCATTCCTAATCTTCTTCATTAGCTCATCAATATTTATCTCATTAATGTCCTGGACCTTAACATCCTCAAGCCTATACCTAAGATTTCTAACTAAGCCGTTGAATACCTTCTCATTGTCTACTATTAATACTGATAATCCTAGGGATACGCCACCAACGTATAACCTTGATGTTCTACCACTTCCCTGAATATACGTTGTTAGGTCAGGAATAATTACGTAAAGATCATTACCCCTATACTCAAGACCAACCTCATTAGATTGTTCAATTGCTCTTCTAATACCTGGATCACTTAATAACTTATTCACAAGATCGACAGCATCCTTAATCACATCAGCCGCGTATTTATCAAATCCACTCAATTCTCTATTTTCCTCAATTGCCATCAATAAATTATTCACCTGCTCCTGATTAAGTGCCGTTAAATTTCTAAGTCTTGCAATGACTCTATCAACATCGTTCCTCAAGTATTGAGGCACAATATTTCTAATATTAAATAGAAACATTAAATATCTCATTGGTGTGAACTCCTCAAGTTTTATCCTAAACTTCATGCGCGGAACCCCGACAAAAACCACATAAGCTATTCTCTGAGGTAAATCAATACCCCTAACCAAGGAGGACCTAGATGTTGCAAGACCAATGAGTACGTCGATCTTTCCATCAACAAAATCATTAAGTAATGACTTACTTGGCTTAAGGTATGCTGCAGCCTTTATTCCATTATTATTCAATTTTTCACTTAATTCATCGATAATTTCCCTCAGATCGGGTGGTACATATATTATTCCTCCACCGCCTAGTCTCTTTACTATCTCAACCGCTGCACTCACCAAGGAGTCCTTAGGTCTAGTATAAGCATCAACTACATTTCTTAATCCCTCGGCTCTGCCACCAGTTTCGAAACCAAGGAATTCCCTAAACAGGAACAACCTAGCCGTTCTTCTAATTCTTGTTAATGCTCCTGAGGCTATCAATATGCCTATATTATTGCTCTTTACATAATTACTTAGTTCAGTACTTAGTTTCTTAATATCTTCCTTAAGTTTATTAATTTCCTCATCACTTGCCCTGAATCTAATAGCCTTCCTAAGCTTCTTCATTAAATCAACAACGGTCAAGGCCTTATGGAGGGCCTCCTCATTAATACCAAGCAGTAGTAATAATCTATCAATGTTTTTGCTGGATGCTTTTAATACGCTATCTACATCATCAACGAAAATCAGCGAAAACCTATACTTTCTGAGTAAATCCATGTGTCTTGGTAAAAAGGCGTTTGTTATTATCAATATATCGAAGTCGCCATTTTCAATGGCGTTCATTGCATCTATCAACTCCTGTTTGTATAGTATAGATGAAGCCATAATAATCCTTATGTTGCTATTCATTTTCCCTGAATATTCACTTAACCTTCTATGGACGTCGTAAGCCAGTGTTGATGTTGGAACGACTATTAATACCTTACTCCTTTTTCTTAAGGCAATGTATAGTGATGCCATCATACCAAATGTTGTCTTTCCACTACCCGTTGGTGCAACTATTGCGAAGCTCTTGCCTTTAATGAGTCTCCTTGTCCATAGTCTTTGGGCACCCCACATATTTGTTCCAACTACTTTCTTAAACATGTTCATGAATTCGTTATATTCATTGATTAAGTTCGACAATGATTTAAGCCTGTTAATTGTACCGAGCTTCTCTAATGTATTTAATACCTCAATTGTGTTTGCCACCTTCTTTGCCACCTCAGGTAAGCACTTATAACATGGTAATCCAGCGCCCAATCTATCCGATGTTATGTCTCCCCCACAGTTTGGGCATGCTTTTCGATATATTACTATTGGTTGTTTCTCCATTTAATCTTCTCACATTATGAGAAACCCCTTAATAAATATTCGTCGCCAACGCGGTTTCTTAATTGTTAGTATTAAATATTGATATTACATTGGTATTGCTTGAGTAGTATGTCGGTTAATACGGGTGGCATTCAGGATTATGTGCGATACGTATACATAATGTCATTGGTGTCTGCCCTAGCAATGGCTATCGCTGTGGACTACGTATTGACTGAGTTGTGGATATATGGTGCTGCTGACTTAACAATACTTGTGATAACGCCTGTGTTCATGTTCATGTTCTCTATGCTCGTGATATCATCAATAACAATGATCAAGCAGTTAAAGGGTAACTTTGGTAAGATGTCCTCTAAGGCTAAGGCATTAATGATTACCTACATTACATTCTTCATGATAGCTCTCATATACTTCACATACATATCAATAATTCATTACGCTGGCCTAGGACTTACGATTTCAGACCCACAATTAACTGGAGATCATTACCTGGGCTTTGGACTTGCGCTTTATGATGCGGGGTTACTAACAACATCATGGCAATTAGTTGAGGATTTATTAAATAATAAACTATCATCATTATACAAGTTTTTCATTATGATGTTTAAGTCTCATGGAAATGATGATGACGATGGTACCATAACCATTAAATAATATTACCCTTAGTTTATAGCGTAATTTAATAGCATGTGTATGAAACAACTGATTTTAAAGCAGACACTGTAAGGGAAGAAATAATGAGTATGCGAGTTGCTGGTTTAGTCGCTGATTTGCTCATGAGGACTTGCAATGCTAGTTCAGTGGAGAGGCAGTCATTCATGGATGGCTCTAGGTACATGATTAGGTTTAGTGATAATAATAACATGGAGGTTCATTTAGTGGATAGAGGTGAGAGACTTTTTGCTGAATTTTGGATTAGTACATATGCAACGCCAATAATGATAATCGAGTATATAAACGCAGGTATAAAGCCATCAAGTATTTGTGAAGAGATATGTGCATTAATTCGTATAATCAGCGAGTCATTGATAAAACATGGTGAAAAGAGCACTAAAGCCCAATAACCTAACCGTAATGCAAGAAATGTAGAAGCTAACACAAAGTAATTAAGGTGCGGGATCATTAATTTCAGCATATTATAAATAGTCCAAAATCCCGCCTTTTCTGCTTACGGTCATGGCCGTCGTACCAGGTAGCACATCATTTGTTAATATCCTTATTAAGTCATTCCAGGTAAGTGTGTCTTTAATGGCCCAATCAATTAATTCCTGGGTATGATTACTAAGTATCGAAAGGAATTTCTGCCAATTAATACCTGCCCTGGCTAATTCCCGGTTCCAGTGGTTCCATAGGTACTTTGCAATTTCATTACCAAACCATACAGAGAATGAGTCACAACTAGGGCCATTACACACACTCCTCCTTTTTACTATTCTATCCTTAATGTCCTTAGGTTCAGGTGGTATTGGTAACATTACAAGTAAAATACCCTGAAGTATTATATTAAGCTACCGCCTAGGTAATATACTAGGTTCCTCCATGTAGTTGTGAAATGCTAGGTCAAATCATCGATTAATCTCTTACCGTTTATTAATAACCAACCCTCCCTATCGCCTATTACTTCACCCTTAATTTCATATCTACGTAGTAAGGCACCGAGCAATGCCTTACCATCAAACACCTTAAGGCGAAATTCCTTACTAAAGTACCTACTTACATTTTCAATGTCTCTAAGCAGGAACTCAGTCGCGTTAGGGTGATTAGCCTTTACGGCGCTACCCCAATCAATTATTACTAACTCATTTCCTGTGTTTACAATATTGAATTCACTTAAGTCTGAATGAATTATTTTACCCAGAATAAACGCTCTCTCGATATACCTAATAATTGTGAGATAGGCTATTTCAGGGTCTTTAGGCGGTGCATCCTTAATTAATGGTGCTGGCACGCCACTATATCCCTCATAGCTTATGAATTCCATGACCAGGATATTCCTATTGAAGGTTATCGGCTTAGGTACCCTAACCCCTGCATTATATGCATCGCTTAAATTGCTAAACTCCTTCTTGCACCAATACTCAATAAGCTTTCTCGTATTCGTGATCCTTGCATTGGCAAATCGTGGATCACCAAGCAGGTACTTATACCTACCCCTAATGAATTGTGCTGTAGATGTGTAGAATATCTTCAGTGCAATATCCGTGCCGTCAGACGCCTTAGCCCATATCACCTTAGCCTCTTTACCCTGCGCAACTGGTCCGTAAACCTCCTGAACGATGTGTTTATTCATTAATTCCCTTAGGGCATCTATTGTGTATTGATTAAATACGTCGTCAACAGTCTTTAACTGATCAATATCCTTTATTCTAAACCTCCTACTCTCTACTCTATTCCGAATAATTCTATCTATATTATCGTGAACACTCACTGAAATTAATTAATGAAAGTAGCATTTTATATACCAGTGCAGTCCGTAAAGATCATTTTGCTTACTTTCATGAGAAATATTCTAATGAATTCAATATATAAGAATAAATAAAAATGCATGCAAAAGGTTAGTATCAATAGGTATTGTACGATTGAAGAAGAAAAAAGATTTAAAAACATTTCTAATGAAAATAATTAAGCAAATATGATTTTAGCTCAACATGACGAGGTTTGGTCCATGCGTAGGCTCGTTAATCTCCATAAGATGAAACGACCAATTGGTAAGATTATCGTTAACCCTGATCTTTGCAAGGATTGCAGGTTCTGTATTGAGTTTTGCCCTAATGACGTTCTTGAAGAATCTAAGGACGTCAACATCAAGGGTTATCACTACCCAGTTGTTAAACCAGGTAAGGAACTTGACTGTGTTGCTTGTAGAATGTGCGAGAAGGTTTGCCCTGACTTCGCCATTACCGTTGTTTCAGAGGAATACATAACTTATGATAAATACTATGGGGTGAGTAGGCATGCCCACAGTGGCTGAGCTTTATAAAAAGGATCTGGATAAATTATTGAGGCCTGGTATTCACTTTCTAGATGGTAATACTGCGGTTGCTGAGGGTGCGGTAACGGCCGGTTGTAGATTTTACGGTGGTTACCCAATAACTCCGTCAAATGAGATTGCTGAGTATATGTCGTATAGGTTACCTCAGGTTAATGGTAAGTTCATACAGATGGAGGATGAGATAGGTAGCATAATGTCTGTATTAGGCGCATCGGCTGCTGGGGTTAAGTCGATGACAGCAACATCAGGTCCTGGCTTCTCCCTAATGCAGGAGGAGATTGGGCTTGGCTCAATGCTTGAGATTCCAGCTGTGATTGTTAATGTTATGAGGGCAGGTCCATCAACAGGAATACCAACATTACTAGGGCAGGGTGACATTCTTCAGGCTAAGTATGGTTCTCATGGCGATTATGAAATAGTGGCTTACCTGCCGGCTAATCCTCAGGAGGCCTTTGACTTCACGATAAAGGCCTTCAATATGGCTGAGAAATATAGGGTAGTAGCAATAGTGCTTTCTGATCAATTAATTGGGCATATGTATGGTAAGGTCAGGGTTCCTGAGTTTGATGAGATTGAGATCGTTGAGAGACCAAAGCCAACGGTACCGCCAGATCAATATCTACCCTATGATAGTAGGTATTTAGTACCGCCCATGGCTATTGCCGGTACTGGCTATAGGGCTAATAATGAATCATTAACACATACTGACAAGGGATATCCAACCACTGATAGGGATTCTTCGTTTAAGCTCGTCATGAGGCTCGTCCGTAAGATTAGGGAGAATGAGAAGGAAATAGCGGAGTGGGAGGAGTACTTACTTGATGATGCTGAGTATGTCATTGTTTCCTATGGCTCGACCTCAGGCTCTGTAAGGAGAGCAATAAAGGTATTGAGGGCACAGGGCTATAGGGTTGGTATGCTTAGGCCGAAGACGGCTTGGCCATTCCCTGGTTGGGTTGTGGAGAACTTGGTTTCGAGGGGCATTCAGAAGCTCATAACTGTTGAGGTCAATATGGGCAAGATGTACCATGTAGTTAGGGAGTTTTCTAAGGGGGTTCCTGTGGAGCATATACCGTATGCCCCTGGTTATATTCCTGATCCTGATTATGTAATAAATAATGTGAGAAAGGTGATCGAGAAATGAGTGTAGAGGCTGAAGTAACAACCACGGGAGTTAAGGTAGAGCTTCCCAAGTCCTATGAGGATATTAAGGACTTAATAAGGATTGATAGATTACCGCATATATGGTGCCCAGGATGTGGATTAGGGATACTACTTAAGCTATTAGCGAGGGCTATAAAGAACTCTGGCATACCAATTGAGAAGCACGTGATAGTCACAGGCATAGGCTGCACGGGTAGGCTTGGTGGGTATTTAAAGTTAGATGCATATCACGTAACTCATGGTAGGGCTATACCATTTGCCGTGGGTCTAAAAATGGCTAATCCAGAACTCGAGGTGACGGTAGTCGGCGGTGATGGTGACATACTGGCCATTGGTGGTAACCACTTCATACACGCTGCTAGGAGGAATGATGATATTAATGTCATAATAGTAAACAATTTTATCTATGGAATGACTGGTGGGCAATACAGCCCAACTACACCTAAGGGTGCTAAGACGACGACATCACCGTATGGTCATTACGAGAATCCATTCAATGTACCATTACTAGCATATGCAGCAGGGGCTTCATATGTGGCTAGGTGGACTGTCCTACACCAGAATGAGCTTTATCAATCCCTCCTTGATATGTTTAAGGTTAAGGGCTTTGCTGTTGTTGAGGTCTTATCGCCCTGCATAATCTATACTGATAGAAATGCCATGGGTGATGCTGTCGACTTAATGAAGGTTTTGAAGGAGAGACCGGTAATAGATCATAATGCGAACTTGGCTGATTTAGAAATAGACTTTAGCATGAAGAAGGTAATCCTGGGAAATTTTGTGAAAAGAGAGAGACCTATTTCATATGGATAGTGATCATAAAATTTAAACTTTCTTCTTGTTGTTACGTATAGTTTAAAATAATTTTTGTCAAACTAGAATAAAATTTATTAAGGTTTCATAATTATTTATCAATAGAAAAATATGCAACAACAGCTCGATCAGATACGTATTAGGCTTATGGGGCTTGGCGGTCATGGCATAGTCTTTGCCGGCAGACTTCTGGGTATGGCAGCTGCAATGGGTGGTCTTGACTCAATACTAACAATAACGTATAGTCCTGAACAGAGAGGTGGTTGGTCTAGAGCTGATCTTATAATAGCTAAGGAGATGGTTGATTATCCGCTTATTGATGAAGCTGACGTATTCCTTGCAACTAATCAACAGGCATTTAGTCTTGAGTTTAAGAGTCTCCGTAAGGGTGGTATATTTATTTATGAAAGTACAATATATAAACCAGCAATTTCAAATACTAATGATTACGTAATAATTCCTGTACCAGCAACGGAAATAGCGGAAAGTGTAACGGGCAGGAGATTAACAATGAACGTAGTCCTTGTTGGTGTTATTACGGCAATTCTCGAACCACTATTAAAGGAGGATTATATAATTAATGCAATAAGGAATGTGACGAGGAGGGCTGGTAAGCTCGATACTTCCATCCAGGAAATGAACATAAAGGCGTTCCAGGCGGGATTTGATTATGGTCGTAAATTCCTACAGGGGTTAAGGTGATTGCATGCCCACAAACAGGATTCTTATTCTAGGTGGTGGTATTGCTGGTATTGAAGCTGCCCTGGCTTTAGCCAACATGGGTTATAGGGTTACGCTTGTTGAGAAGTCCCCAGCTATTGGCGGTAAGATGGCGATGCTCGATAAGACATTTCCAACACTGGATTGTAGCATATGTATAGAGGGTCCATTAATAAGTGATGTTGCTAGGCATCCATACATCGAGTTATTATCGCCAGCCGAACTACTTGATTTATCAGGATCTCCAGGCGACTTTAAGGCTAGGATACTCGTTAAACCCAGATACGTAACTGATGATTGCACCAAATGTGGCCAGTGTGAAGATGTATGTCCGGTGGTTGTTCCTAGTGAGTTTGAGGCAGGTATTGGCGCGAGGAAGGCCATATACCTACCATTCCCACAGGCGGAACCACTACCATTCCCACAGGCGGAACCAGGTATATACATGCTGGATATAGATCATTGTCTCAATAAACCACCAAATTACTTTCCATGTGATAGGTGCGCCAAGGCATGTGATAGGAATGCCATAATATACACAATGATGCCAAAGGTCATAGAGCGCGACGTGGCTGCCGTGATCGTGTCAACCGGTTTCGAACTTGAAAGGAGTGACATCCTTGGAGAGTATGGATATGGCAAGCATATGGATGTTGTAACCTCACTTGAATTTGAGAGGCTTGTTAATGCGTCAGGACCATCAAGTGGTGTCGTTGTTAAACCGAGCACCGGCGAGGAGCCAGAGAACGTATTGCTTGTGTCCTGTGTTGGCTCAAGAAATAATAAGTATAATGATTATTGTTCAGGTTTTTGCTGCACATACTTGCTTAAACAAGGTATATACGCCAAGGTACTTCATGGCATTAAAAATGTGACTATAATGTACATGAATGATGTTAGGACGTACGGTAAGGGATTCGAGAGTTTCTTCGATAGAGCCCTCAAGGAAGGGGTAAACATTGTTTGGGGTAGACCGGAGATAGTTGGTGAGAGGAATGGTAAGATAATCGTTAGGTTTGAGGATACCAGGAATAAAAAAGTTACTATGAAGGAGTATGACATGGTTGTTCTCGCACCTTCCATAAAACCTGTTAGCGACATGAATAAGTTAAGTAAAATATTAAGCATTTCATTGAATAGGGCTGGCTTTGTAAGAGCAGAGTCAACAAATCCCACATTAACCACAAGACCAGGTATTTTTGTTGCCGGTTCAGTTAGTAAACCTAGGGATATCTCCGAATCAGTGGTCACTGGATTAGCCGCTGCAATACAGGCAATTAGGTATGCAGGTCCTGGTATGATTGAGGAGGAGAAGTATGAGGAAACTATAGAGCCATACCCAATCAGGGTAGGTGTATTTGTATGCCACTGCGGCACAAATATAGCCGGTGTAGCCGACGTACCAGCCTTGGTTGAAGCAGCTAAGCAAATGCCTGGCGTTGTCCATGCTGAGGATCTCCAATTCGCATGTGCAAAGTCATCACTAGACAGAATAACAGAGGTAATAAAGGAGAAGAAACTGAATAGAGTGGTCATTGCTTCATGTTCCCCAGTTACGCATCTCAGATTTTTCCAAGACTCCGCCAAGAGGGCTGGCCTTAATCCATACCTCGTGGAGATGACTAACATTAGGAACCTAGACACTTGGGTGCACAACGATAGGAAGGCGGCCACAGAGAAGGCGAAGGACATGATAAGGATGGCGGTAGCCAAGACTCATCACATGGTACCATTAAATACGATAAAACTGCCAGTAATTAAGAGGGCATTGGTTGTTGGTTGTGGGCCAGCTGGTCTCGCGGCAGCTACTGGATTAGCCGGTGCAGGTATTGAGACAATACTTGTCGAGAAGGCTGATGAGTGCGGTGGCATGCTTAGGCATCTAAATAGGCTTGAGCCTGAGGGTATTGAGGCTAGGAAGTTACTCGATAAAATGGTTGAGGAGGCTAAGGAGGTCGGTGTTAAGTTCATGCTTGGGGCAACGATTAAGGATGTCTCTGGATTCACAGGAAGCTTCCATGTAGTTCTTAGCAATGGTGCAGAATTTGATGTTGGTGCGATAGTAGTTACTACGGGTGCTAAGCCTTACATACCAAGTGAATTTAATTATGGTAAGGATCCCAGGGTATTAACAACATTAGATCTTGAGAATGGGAAGACCGTTGATGGCAAGAATGTGGCAGTAATAAACTGCGTTGGTTCTAGGACCAGTGGTAGGGGATGTTCAAAGTATTGTTGTGCCGTGGGTTTGAGTAAGGCAATTGAACTAAGGAACCAGGGTAAGAATGTAGTCCTAATTTATAGGGATATAATGGGTGTTGATCCCGAGGTCGAAGATCTATACAAGAAAGCTAGGGATGCTGGCGTTCTCTTCATTAGAATACCAAGAAAGGCGGAATTAACCGAGGCTATAAAGATGGATAATGATAAGTTGATAGTTAATGATGTTGAGTTAGGGGATGATGTTGAGGTACCATTTGACAATATTGTCCTTAACATAGGCTTAGTACCAAGTGAGGATACGGACGAGGTCTCTAAGGTACTGAGACTTTCCAAGGATCAGGAGGGCTTCTTAATGGAGGCTCATCCGAAACTTGGCCCCGTGGATACGATGACGCCTGGAATATTCATAGCAGGTGCTGCCAGGGGTCCAAAGAACGTGGCTGAGACAATAGCTGAGGGTTACGCAGCTGCATCAAGGGCGTTGATGATGCTTGCCCAGGGCTATGTCACTAAAGAGCCATTTATTCCAAAGTTTGATTGGTCTAAATGCACTAAGTGCGGTCTCTGTATTAAGGCTTGTCCATATGGTGCCATTAGGGGTGTACCGGGTAAATGGATTGAGCACATACCAGCCGCTTGTCAGGGCTGTGGTTCATGCGTGGCCGAGTGTCCACAGGACGCCATAACACTTGAGGCTTTAAGTGATGATGCTATTATGGCTCAGATTGATGCTGCCCTGGCTGAGGAGCCTGAGAAGAAGGTTGTCATGTTCACATGCGCCTACTGTTCCTACTGGGCCGCCGATAATGCTGGCATATTTAAGATGCAATACCCACCATATGCTAGGATTATTAGACTTCAGTGCAGTTCTAGGTTGTCTTGGAAACATGTTAAGCATGCCTTTGAGCTTGGTGCTGCTGGAGTTTTCGTGACTGGTTGTAGGCTCGGTGACTGCCACTACATAACCGCGAACTACAACACGGTCAAGAGATTCGAAAACTGGAAGAAGAGATTAAAGAACATAGGTGTGAGGGAAGAGAGGTTCCAATTAAGACTATTTGGTGCTCCGGATGTAGTTGACCTTGTCGAAACTATGAAGGAGGCTGAGAAGGTTGTTAAGACTGTGACTAAGGAGGAGATTGAGCAGACGAAACAAAGAATAAAGCAATTGAGGTGATAGACATGCCAGTAACCGTTAACTTTGGTCTTAGGGAGGAGCTCCTTAAGATAGTACCCACATTAAGCCTTTGCTATCAATGCGGTACATGTAGTACTTACTGCCCAATAACTGATGAGTCATATAATATTAGGCTAATTGTTAAGAAGGCTCAGCTTGGTATCGTTGATCCAAAGGATTACAAGGTCATTTGGGACTGCGTAACCTGTGGCACCTGCCAAACCCTATGCCCTAACAACGTTGAAATTGTGAATCTTGTGGAGGTAATTAGAACAATGGCGATGAAGTCCAAGGTATTCCCAACAAAGATTAATGAGATACTTTGGAAGATTTATGAGAACCAGAATCCCTGGGGTTACACAGTCACTGATAAAAGAAGATTCTTAGCTCAATTCAGTGGTCTAATTAATAATGAAAACCCAGATGTGGTTATTTATCCATGCTGTTTATCAATTGGAGATCCAAGAGTTCAGAAGCACATTAAGGCCTTGATTAGGGTATTGACCAAGGCCGGCCTCAAGGTAGGCATGTACACTGGTTTATCTTGCTGTGGTGACATTATTGAGCATACAGGTAACAAAGTATTCTACGAGGAGTACACAGCAAAGTTGAGGGACTCAATAATGAGTAGTGTTAAGGCTCCAGTAATAGTGACATTATCACCACACTGTGAGTACTCACTTAAGAAGTATCTTAAGGGTGTTAAGGTTGTTCATTACGTTGAATTGCTTGATGAACTTATACGTAGTGGTAAGTTAAAGATTGATAAGAAGGCAGACATTACCGTGACTTATCATGATCCGTGTTACTTATCTAAGCATCAGAGAATTATTGAGGAGCCCAGGAGAGTAATCACATCAGTACCTGGTGTTAGGCTTGTTGAAATGGCTCACTCAAGGGAGAAATCCCTTTGCTGCGGTGCTGGTGGTGGGGGTATAACCCTTGAGACTAGAGTATCCACTGATTTATCGAAGCGCAGGTTGAAGGAGGCCATCGATACTGGTGCATCCATCGTGCTTACAGCATGCACCTATTGCTTTAGGATGCTTGAGGATGCGAATAAGGTCGTGAAAACTAACATGAAGGTTATGGACCTAGTTGAGTTCCTAGACAGTATTATGGGTGATTAACATGAGCGAGTGGAGAGGAATATTCGTATTTATTGAGCAGGACAACGGTGAGCTGGAGAGGGCTTCACTTGAGGTTTTGACGAGAGCAGGTGAACTGGGTAGAAGATTTAATGAGGATGTTCTCGGCGTATTATTAGGCCATGAATTAAGGGACATGGCCAAGGAATCCTCTAGGTATGGTGCCGATAAGCTCATCATTGTTGATCACCCTGACTTAAGGCATTACAATAGTGATGCCTATACTGAGGTCATGACTTACTTAGTTAATAAGTACAGGCCTAGATACTTATTATTACCAGCTACTAGGAATTCGAGGGATCTCGCGGGTAGACTGGCCGTTAGGTTTAGAGCTTGTTTGAGTGCTCATGTAATTATGGTTGATATTGATGAAAAGGATAGGAAGTTGGTCACTGCAGTACCTGGTTTTGGCGGTAATATAGTCGCTACTGTGGTTTGTACAGGTGGTAAGCCTGAAATGGCCACTGTAAGTCCAGGAACCTATGAAGCCAGGTTAAGTGATAAGGAGGCTACCGTAATCGAGGAAGCGGTTCCTGAGGATGTATTGAAGGGTCACAGAATAGAGCTTGTAGAGAAGAAGACCTCACCAATGCCAGACTTATCAAGGGCCGAGAAGGTTGTTGTGGCTGGGCTTGGAACTGGTGGTGATCTAGAGTTAATTAGGGAATTCGCAAACCTAATTGGTGCTGCTGTTGGTGTAACGAGACCACTTGCAGACATGGGTATAATACCTAGGGATTATCAAATAGGCACTACAGGTATTTCGTTAAGAGCTAAGACAGTATTCGTATTTGGCGCCAGCGGTGCCCCACACTTTATCTATGGTATCAGGGATTGCGGCACAATAGTTGCGGTTAATACCGATAGGGAGGCACCAATATTTGAGAACTGTGATTACTGTATTGTGGCTGACTTATTCGATTTGCTTAAGGCATTGATAAAGGAGTTGAGGGGTGGTAAGTGATGGTCTCTCTCAGGAACATAATAGTTACAATGAAGGTAACGCCAAAGCCCGAGGAGATAAGGTTTGATCCAGTCACTAAGACTGTCGACAGATCAAAGGCGACTAATGAGATAAATCCAGCGGATAAGAATGCCCTGGAGCTAGCCCTACAATTAAAGGAGAAGTTCGGAGGTAGGGTGATCATACTGTCCATGGGTCCGCAATTCTGGGATCAATTCCTTAAGATGGGCATAGCCATGGGCGCCGATGACGCGGTATTAATAAGTGATAAAGCATTGGGTGGCTCCGATGCCTTTGTAACCTCTAGAGTCCTTGCGGCCGCTATTAAAAAGATAGGTGATTATTCGGTTATTATTACTGGTGAGGAGAGTGAGGATGGTTCAACGGGGCAAGTACCTCCTGGCATAGCTGAGTGGTTGGGTATTCCAGCAGTTACATATGTTTCTCAGGTCATTGATGTAACCGAAGATTCAATAATTGTCAAGAGGACTATTAAGGGAGGATACGAGATTGTTAAGGTTAAGATGCCTACCGTAATATCAGTAGAACTCGGTGTAAATACACCTAGATTTCCAGATTTTGAGAGGTTGCAGTGGGCCCAGAGCCAGTTCAAGACAACAGTATGGGGTATTAAGGACCTAAGCCTTACTGAGGATGAGGTTGGCTTTAAGGGTTCATTAACTGCCGTGACGGAGCTAAGGGAGTTAAGGCCTCGTGAACGTTTACGCCAATTCATTGAAGGGAGTCCCGAGGATATAGCTAAGGAGCTCATTAAGAGGCTTGGTTTAAAATAAATTAACCCGCTAGTTCGTCTAATTGGTTTAAAATATCGGCATAACCACTTTGTCTTAACTCATTGACCTCACCCTTTTCATACTTATAGATTAAGTCGGCCCTATTCGGTTCAAAGTCCCATGGTGCAACCAGGATGTAATCACCAATTCGAAGCCACATCTTCTTTCTATACTTACCTGGTATTCTCACGAGTCTAATCTTACCATCTTGGCAAACGGCCTTTGCCCTATCATCACCGACAAGTTCTATTACCTTAGCAAGCATTTCACCCTCCTCCGGTAGGCGAACCTTACTTCCTTGTTGATTCTCTTTGGGCATTTACGATAATTAATTTCATGTCTTTATAAACCCAACCTTTGTAATTAACACATGCCACTAAGTACGTACTTATCATTATCAATAGTGATCTCTAAATTCTTTGAGTTTTTGTTCTCAATGCACTTGGTTTCATAGTTCGGTATCGAGATCTCGCTCTTAATAATATCATTTAATTTAATATTCACGATCTCTTTACTAGCTAATTCCATTAACTTAATAGTATTCTGTGAGTAGGCGAGAACATAGTAAGGCTTATTTGAGTACATGATTATTGAACCACGGTTTAAAGGAACCAAGACCACACTAATGCTTAATTTCGTGATTACCTTATCTCCACGACCTCTAACCACACTTTGGCTCTCAATTACCCTGCTTGGTATTGTTTTATGTATTTTGTAGGCTATGGATCTTGCAAGACCCTGATCTGAGAGCTTAATATCAAGTCCTTCCCACGCATCCTCAATCTTTAAGAAGCCACTTCTTTCATCCTTAATAGTTTCTTTCCTCACAATATCAATAATTATCCTCTTTAATTGTCCATCCATGGGGATTACACTCCTGACCTGAATAATGGCCTTCTCCTTCTCATTAATCATATCTCTACACCTTGGGCATAATTCCTCACTATACCTAATCTTAACCTGTACATACTCATCATAGTCATTAATAAGTTCATGAACAGAGCCCCTAATCTTAACCGTGGCATTGTTTAATCCATGCCTTAATCCAAGGCTTTCAATAGAAACGCTTGTGACCTTACCTTGATACTCTATGGACTCTAGTATCAGTTTCTCAATAATCTTCGGATCCTTCACCCACCTTCCCTTATAAAGGATTGCACCACAACTTGGGCATCTCACGATACCAACAATCTCCCTCTTTACACTTGCCAATGGATGAGTCCTTCTATAGCAGTCTGGGCATAATCCCTCAATTAATATGTCAGTCTCCCTACCGCATAATGCACATATTTTACGCATTTTCCCATAGCATCCTCAAAGAGGGGATAAATAAATCATATTTTTCATTACCATAATACTTAATATATTAAGGGCGCAAAGTACTTGTGAGTAAGGATATAGAATCGAGGATTATAGATATCGTTAATGAGATGAAATCGTCAGTTGTCAGTATAATAACGACAAGGTTAATGGTTGATGAATGGTTAAACGCAGCACCAGTTAGGGGGCTTGGTACGGGCTTCTTCATTGATGACAAGCATGTGGTCACGGCAAATCATGTCGTGCAGGACGCTGCGGAATTAATCATAGTTACACCAGAGGGTGATGAATACGAGGGCGAATTATTAGGTAGAGATCCCGAGTTTGATGCAGCATTAATAAGGGTTGAGGGTGCTAAATCAATTAAGTCCGTTAAACTTGGTGATTCTGATAAGCTTAAGGTAGGGCAAATGGTGATTGCCATTGGCTATCCGCTTGGCTTGCTTGGAGAACCCACGGTAACCTTAGGCGTAATCTCAGCAATTAGTAGAAGCATAAGAACTCCTGTGGGTGTACTTGAGGGTTTAATACAGACGGATGCCGCAATTAATCCAGGAAACTCTGGAGGTCCTTTACTTGATCTTGATGGTGAGGTTGTCGGTATGAACACCGCAATAATAGCCGGTGCCCAGGGAATAGGATTTGCCGTACCTATAAACCTGGTTAAGTTAACTATCGATGAAATACTAAGGTTTGGTAGGGTTGTTAGACCTAGGTTAGGTATATATGGTATTGATTTGAGTAAGCCCATGGCGAAGTACTTCAGGATACCCACGGAAAAGGGCGTGCTTGTGGTTGGTGTTTTACCTGGCTCACCAGCTGATGATGCTGGTATTAGGCAGGGTGATGTAATTACGGCAATAGACGACGAGGAATTATCAAGCATTATTCAGCTAAAGGTACATTTAGCCAGGAAATTCATTGAGGGTAATAGGGCGTTTGAATTAACAGTGGTTAGGGGCAGGACTAGGTATAGGATCAAGGTTAGTATTTGAGCTATTATCTCATGGGAATTGTTAAAAAATAAATTATATTATTAGGATTGATGGATGAGTTTGCAGTACCTAATTACGCAGGTCTTAGTATTCAAAACTTGGCAAATACGTTATTGTCACACTTCGGCGCGGTGCCTAGAGGCCCTAAGTTAAGGCTTGACCTTGATCTTAACAACCACGTAGTCCTAATACTAATCGATGGGCTTAGTTACCAGGATTTAGTAAACACCATGGGTGATTCATTACCTGTGAGTAGGCTATATAGAATAACCACGGTATTTCCCACAACAACATCCACGGTATTAACAACATTATTCACTGGTCTAAGCCCCGGGCAACACGGTGTCTTAGGCCCTAACTTATATGTTAAGGAGCTTGGTGCTATAATTAACACGTTATCTATGGGTCCAATAATTGGTGAGAGGGACGGTCTTCATAAAATGGGTTATGACTTGAAAAAGTTCTTTCCAGTGAAATCGACAATATTTGAGGAATTGAGTAATATGGGTATAAGGAGTAGGGTTTACGTACCTAAGGGTTTATCTGGTGGCTTATCAAGAATCACCTATACTGGTGCTGAAATTGTGGAGTACGCGACACCATACGACGCAATAATAAACGCATCTAAATTCCTTAATGAATACGAAACGAGTTTCGTGCATATCTATATAACTACCGTAGATTCTGCATCACATAAGTATGGCCCTAACTCTGAGGAATGTGGTGCTGTAATTAGGGAGACGGTTGATTCAGTAATTAAAATGGCTAAGAAGTACATGGTTAATTTCACGGTCTTAATAACCGCAGATCACGGTCATGATGAAATTAAGAACAATATTAAGGCTAATGATATACAGGGCCTAATGAAGTTGTTAGATACACCACCTTATGGCGATGCAAGGGCTATTTACTTAAGGCTAAATGATGGATCAAATACTAATGAATTAATAACGTTACTTAATAAGTATAATATAAATGGGCATTTTCTCAGTAAGGATGAGGCAATGAGTATGGGCTTATTTGGTGAGGTCTCAAGTGATATTGCTGATAGGATTAGTGACGTGATTTTCATACCAAATAGCGGTTCAGCCTTTATTTACCTGTATAGGCCTGATAATGAGGAGTTATTAACTTTCAGAGGACAACATGGTGGCTTAACTGAAAGGGAATTGTACATCCCATTAATTCAATTATAACTTACTCACTGGTTAATCTGCCTAGTCTTCTACGTGACTTCTTTATTTGGTTAACCATCTTCCTCATTAATTGGTAGTAATTCAGTAATTCCTTAACGTCCTTGGAAGTTACACCAGCGCCCTTGGCTATTCTACGTATTCTAGAGGCATTAATTATTTCTGGGTTTAATAATTCCTCCTTAGTCATTGAATCAAGTATGTGTCTCCATCTCCTAAGCATCTCCTGGGCATTGCTTACCTTCTCCTCATCAAGCATAACAGTCCTATACTGCATTGGTAGCATACTTGCTGGTAGTAACTCCATTATCTTACTTAGAGGGCCTAGCTTCATTATGGAATCAATCTGCTTCTTAATGGTTAGTAGATTTATCTTACCCTCCTCAATCTCCTCCATTATTTTATCCTCCTCCTCAATAGCCCTTACCTTCTCAATCAATGCCTCAAGATCGCCCATGCCTAGTAGTCTTGAAACGAATTTATTAGCATCGAAAATCTCTACCTCATCAATATCCTCACCGATACCGATGAACTTAATCCTCGCGCCACTTCTTATTACTGATGTTAATGCACCGCCAGCCTTTGCTGTACTATCCATCTTCGTCAAAAATACGCTATGTATTGGCACATACTTCATGAACGCTTCGGTTTGAGCAGCAGCCTGCCTACCAATTGTTGCATCGATCACGAGCATTACCTCATCAGGCTTAGCCTCATCATAAATTGCCTTAGCCTCCTTCAGCAATTCCTCTTCATTCCTATGCCTACCTGCAGTATCAATTATTATTAAATCAACCTTATTTCGTTGCATGTACTCAAGACCATGCCTAAGTATGGCTATAGGATCCTTCGAATCCTCCTCTCCATAAAACAACGCATTAACCTTCTCAGCTAACTGCTTAAGTTGGTAGTACGCGCCAGGTCTATAGGTGTCAGTTTCAATGAGACCAACCTTCAGATTTCTCTTGATATAGAACCTGGCGAGTTTAGCCGCTGTTGTGGTTTTACCACTACCCTCAATGCCAATTAGCATTAACTTATATGGTCTCTTACTAATGTTAACACTCGGTACTTCCTCACCACCCAAGGCCTTAACCAATTCTTGGTAAAGAAGGTATAGTAAGAATTCCTTGGATGTAATACCTTGTGGAGGCTTCTCTTGTCTAAATCTTTCCTCAATGGTTTTCGTTATTGAGGAAACGACATCAGCACTAACGTCAGCCCTCAATAATATCCTCTGTATCTCCCTTAATATCTCCTTCAGTGTTGCTTCATCTATGTAGTTCAATCCCCTAATCCTATTAACCAGGTTCGTGAATGCCTCAACCAATGGATTTGGCGCCACTGCAGTTCAGTCCTTTCTTAATCCCTATAAATAATTTATTGCGGGTATTGTTGCGTCTCGTAGTACTGGGACGTATAATATTGCTGCTGTGGATAGTAATAATAGCCCTGTGAATATTGCTGTCCGCAGTAATAACCCTTGTAATAATTAAGTGTATTTTCATCATTTAAGGGGCCTATTACGTAAATACCACCAGGCCCTATTTCATATATTAACTTTATTGGCCTAATGGGCATCCATCTCATCTTCCTAATGAACATAATCCTCGCTAGACACCCAAAGTCACTGTTAGCCATCGATATCTCTCTGAGAGACAGCATTATTACACCACTCGCTAAGTACTCCTCGACGCCAAATCTACTAAGCTTATTTTCCTCACCAGTAGGTATCTCTGACGTCATTATTGTGGTCACGTCCTTCATCCTCTTAAGCTGGAAAACGAGTTCCCTAAGGTACTCCCTTATCCAAATGACATCTTGATGGCTCATTATTATCAATGGTGCTATTGGATCGATAACGAGTCTCTTAACATCATACTTCTTAACCTGCTCGATAATCATCTTAGCCAAATCCCTCGGATCAAGGGTTATCTTCTCATCACGTGCATAAATTCTAAAATAGGTCCTGAAGTCCGCCACTATTAACTTGCCTCCTCTTTCATAAGAGTCAAGGTCCCAACCAAGGGCATCACGAACACCCTTCTTAACATCCTCTGATGGTTCATCTACCGTTACGTACATGCCAACTTCACCAAGATCAGCACCCGTCCTCAGGAATGTCAGGCTGAATATTGTTTTTCCTGTACCTGCCTCACCAGCGATTAGATAAACCTCGCCCCTTTTAAGCCCGCCACCAAGTATATACGCATCTAAATAATTAATACCTGTTAATGCCTTATCCTCATAATAATAGTAGTAATATGGATATTGATCCTGTGGATACTGCATTGTCTGCGTATTGTATGGATATTGGTAATAGGTCATTGTATCATTATAGTAATTACCTGTTTGATAATTTCCATAGTAATTATAATTATTATAATTCGAATAAGCATCCGATTCAGTGGTCACTGACTTCCTTATTGAATTCATATTACCTGTCAATAGTTATAAAAGTGCTTATATATGTTGCGTTTCATTACTGTTCTTTTGGTCTTACCTTAAGTTGAACATTGAACTTTCTCCTAATATTCTCAAGCTTAGGTAGACCCTTAGAAATAACAGCGCCTATGTATGCATCGGGGACTTGGATAATCACTGAACCATCATCGCCCTTAATTATTGATATTTCCTCAGGAGGTACGTACTTCCTCAAAACCCTAACAATTCTACTAATCAATCTCTTATCACCAACTGCCTGGCCTACTCTACGTGACTTAGTAATTGGTGTTACAAAAATCTCCTCACCAAATACATAGATCTCATACTCGACAACATCATTTATGAAGTCCTTAACAATAACCACAGGTCTTGCTAAATCTTCCTCGCTCATACCCTCAGGAACCTTAACGGTGAGTTCAAGGCTATAGACCTTCTGAACCTCACCGTCCTTCATAAACAATACCGTGTCTATTATCGATGGAAGCATGCCAAGCTCTGTCCTACCTATGAACCTCTGTATGGCATCAATGGGACTTGTTGCATGTACAACACCAACCATACCGACACCGGCGAGTCTAAGGTCTATGTATAATTGAAAGTCAGCCGTATCCCTCATTTCATCAAATATTGTGAAATCAGGCCTAGATAGTAATAATAAATCATGAACTTCCTCAGATGAGGCATAGGTTTTTGATATTTGCGTTATCTCATTAGGCAGTATCATGTCTCTTGGGGATTCAACTGTCTTAACTACCTTACCAAGGCTCATGTAATACTCAGCTAATGCTTGAGCGAAGGTTGTCTTACCTGCGCCAGGTGGACCGGCTATTAATATTCCCTCGGCTTGTTTGCTCAACCTGTCAAGAACCCTTGGATGAAGTGCGTATTCCTCAAGTTTTCTCTTAATTAATGGTTTTACGGCAGTTATCTCAATGCCGTCAGATACAGGGGGTAGCGCAATGACAATCCTATACTCACCATGTTGTATTATTAATGAATTCTCCCTCCTAATCTCAACTCTAGTATTACTATCGGCCATTAACGATGCTGATATCAACTCCCTAACTACTCTCTCAAGGTACTCCCTACCGAGTGGTTCATTACCAAGAGGCACTAATTGCCAATTTCCCGGCCTACCCTTCTTGGCATAGGGTATTGAACCCTCCTTTAGATGCACAGACATAGTATCATTATCGAAGAACCTCTCTATCTCTAATCTATCCTTATGCTGACCTATGAACAACGTCTCAATGCCCATTGCTCGCGAGATCTCAAAGTTCATCTCATCACTAGTTACTAAAATTGCACCTAATTCTCTAGCTAATTCTCTAACGATTTCATCAACAGAATGCTGATCCGGCCTTGAAATCGACTTAGGAAATATTGATACATACTCTACCTTTACATCCTCAAGGCCAAGTTTATTTATTGAATCCATTATATAATTCAATTCCCTAATACCTAACCATCCCAATGCACCTCCAGCTCTAGCTTCATTCTCAAACCTTCTAATGACTTCGGTATGTATTAGTAACCTACCCCTAATATTGCCCCTTAATATTGCCTCCTTTAAACTACCATCCAAAAACACTGATGTATCAGGTATGTAAATAGTGCTTACCTGCATTCCACTTATCGCTAAGTAATCGATACTAAGTACCCTTAATAAACACTTTTGCTCTTGAGACGTGTGATTAATCATTACTAACAATCGTGGCGCCATTAGTATCTAAACCAGCCCTTAACACGGAGCCGCCGGTAAGCTCTATAGCCTTCTCAACCTCGATCCTATCAGATAAGGCAATCATGCATCCACCACCACCTGCACCAGTTAATTTAGAGCCAAGGGCTCCTGCATGTCTCGCTGCGTAGACCATATCGTTCAGTTGCCTAGTCGATACACCCAGGGCATCTAATAACCCGTGATTAATATTCATTAAAGTGCCCATTAATTCTAGATCACCCATCTCCAGGGCTTCCCTGCCCTTCTTGGTGATTAAGCCTATCGATTTTATTATAGGTTCAATAATGTTTCTCATAATCTCATACTTTCTCCTAACCATAGCAACCAAATCCTTGGTAGTACTAATTCTTGGTACATAACCAATAATCAATGGAACATTAGCCCCAGGTTTTACGGGCTCCATCACCGTATTATTACCCTCGGGTTTTATGTACATGATCCCGCCAAAGGTGGCCATGGTGGTGTCTGTGGGGCTTGCGGAACCCTGGACATCTTTTTCGACTTGCCAAGCCAATCGCGATAATTCACGTTTATCAATATCATAACCTAGTTCTTTAGCGTATGCCAATATTGTTGCAACAGCCACAGCAGCTGATGTGCCTAAACCAGCGCCTACGGGCATTTCTGACCGTATTTCTAAGTCAATACCCACTTTCTTATCTAAGTACTCCATGGCTAATTCAATGGCTCTCTTAACATAACTTAATGCGGAAATAACAGCCCCATAATCTGTCTTAGCAACAACGTCGCCACCCTCACTAATTGTTACTGAAATACCTGCCAATCTTAGATCCCTTGCATTTATGTTTATCTTATTATCATCTCTAGCCCTTGCAGTTACGTATAAGTACTTATTTATAGCCATTGCCAGGGCTGGCTCGCCATAAACCACCGCATGTTCTCCATACAATATTACCTTACCTGGTGCTCTGATGGTAATCATGTAGAATAATGATAATTACTGGGAAAATAATTTTTTCGTTAAATCTATAATTAAATACTAATGATTCATTAAAATCGTAATACAATCACTACCTATTAAGTTTCATCCTATACAGGCTAATCATCATTATCGAACTAAGTGAGAGAATAAGCGGTATTAAGAATATGGACCCTGTACTTACTTTATACAATTCACCTGTTACATAACTACCGATTGTTTGTCCAACCAATTGAAACACTATTAACATGCTCATTCCGTAACCCCTCCTATCAATACTAATACTGCTACCCAACTTGCTCTGTATTGCTGTCATGGCTAACTGAGTACCGATCTGAAGTAGGAGTAGGTATCCTATGGTTGAGTATGCATTTTCAAGTAATCCTATTGCGCTACCCACCGTATTTATTATAATCCCTGAAATAAGCAACTTATTTCTATACTTATCGACATAAAACATTAAGAAAATGCCTATTATTATGTATGCTGCGTATGAAATCGATACTAAGTAACCCCAATAAACTGTACTTAGTCCTAGTTTATAAACAACGTATATAGATAGTAATGTATTAACGGGCATCACCGCAATTGCTATTATTAAGGCTGAGATATAAGTGATCAACAAGTCACTAGGTAAATTAATGATATTCCTTAAAAGATAATAGGAATGCAGGAACTCCCTAAGGGATGCTTTGCTTAATTTATTGTTTAAGGTTTCTTTAATGGCTAATTGCCTAATTACTGCTACGATTGTCGATATTATTGATGAGATTAAATACGCAAACCTAATACCAAGCAATCCATATTTATTAATTAGAAAGCCGCCAATTGGTGGTAATACTAACCAGGGTATTTGAGGTAGTATTGATGTGATTAAGATTCCGCTGGCGTACCTATCCCGTGGTAATGAATCTATCAAGATTGCAAGTAGTGCGGGTTGATAAAACGCAGCGGCCATGTTTATGGCATAAAAGACTGCGAGCAATTGCCAATTGGGTGCAATAACCATTAGGAACGAAGTTATGGTTATTAACCAAGTCCCTATTATTATTGATAATCTGCGGCCCAATGTATCCGTTAAGTACCCACCTGGTATCACAGTGATTAACTGAGCAATTATTGAAATGGAATATGTTAATCCAATATCTATGGCATTAGCACCAAGCATCTTTAAGTAAATTGAAAAATAAGGTATTGTTAATGCATTACCAATTGCATAAAGGAACCAAGTAAGTAATAGAATTCCCACGTTACCTGTTACGTAATACCTAATGTTATTTCTTATATTGCGCAACAATGATCCCTTCTCATTCATGGATATAAACGTGACTTCTTTTAAAGGTTATGAACGCAGGAAATTCAGTTACTTACCCATCATCACAGTTCAAGAGACCGTCGTCTCATCACAAGAAAGCAATGTGTAACAGGCTTTAAAAGACTTGCATTATGATTTTGTTACGGTAGTATGTAATAACGATCCTTAATTAATTCTCTAGCAACTCTCTCATTTACGTATATGGGCATTATTATTGGTAATGCATATGGCGTTGGTATTATCATTAAATGCTCAGTGTTTCGACCATACTGGGCTGCATTAATCTCAATATTTTCCGAGTAACTGCTAGTAATCGTATCTTTCCTTAACTGGATTGGAAATGCTCGTATACTTCTAATTATTGACTTTATGTTCATCATACATTTTTCAATCATTATGAAGGGTTTAAATACTTATGAGGTGGGGAGAGTACACTTGCTATATATCAAGAATAGTGAAAAAATTACTATATATAATATATATTTTACGTAGATTCAAGTACACGTTATTTAATATTTTTCATGGAATCTTGACTATAGCACCTCTCGAACATACCAACTGGCAAATGCCACAGCCAATACATATCTTAGTATCAATTATTGGCTTCCTACTTAATTGAATTGCAGGGCATTTAATTCGTAAACAATCACCACAGTTATCGCAATACTCATCATCAATCTTAAACATGTATTTACCCATGGAATTAGTTATGATATTTACAATGACTATACCCCGTGAATTAATTATGCTTAAAAGACCTGATAACGAGGCTAAGGGAGTACTTGGGTCATAGTTTATGACCTTGTAATTAACGCCTATCTGGGAAAGAACATTAATAGCGTCCTTACATTCATCCTTAATCAACGGAATTATAATGAGGTATTCATTCTTAATGTCGATGATTTCCCGTATAATTTTTTCCTGGTTCATCAATGTGCATGGATTAGCCACAGCTATTAGCCTACCATAGTTATACCCAGACTTTAGAAATGCTAGAACTGCCATTAATGGGTTTATCACGATATCGATTATTTGATCAAAACTTCTTGGTTCAAAGAATGTGGGAAGCATGTCATAGCTCGGTGTTAATCCCTCAATATCAATTAAATGTGCATATGCTGGATCAATTGCAATGATCGGTACCTCACCCTGCCTCCTATATTTTGAAAAGAGCCATTCAATGATCATTAATGGGTCTCCTGGTTCTCGAAAAAAGAATTGCTGGATTATATTATTGATTAAATCATTATACCACTTATCGATATCTTCGCTCATAAGCTTATTAACGCTCAATTCTCTCACTAGGTAATCACCAGGATCAACCACATACTTAGCATTAATTGAATTCTTAGGCAGTGGATTTACGTATAATGACAGTACTATTGAGTAATTACTGACTCTATCAATATGGTCCTTAATGAACGGCCATGCAGAACCCGAAACAAGTACACCATCGCCTTTATTAATGATAGTAATGTTATCACGGGACCTAACCCTAACCTCCTCAGGCATGTCTCTACGGACACCATCCAATAATCGATTAAGACCCCAACGCATAGTCTCACCCCAATTCTTATTGAACGTAGGTTCTCTATGCCTAACACCAATGCCACTAACACTCTCACCTATACTTAACCAAGGCCCTAGTCTCACAACATACGGCAATTCAAAAGCTTCACTATAGTCTCGGCTCTCCTTAATAGCCTTACTTAGGCTCTCTTGATCCCAGGGCTCTAGACATGGCAAGTTCATTAAATTACAGAATGGTCTCACGTCATGAATGTCATAAACGAATACTGTAAGTGAGCCCCTAACCTTAGCAACACCTAGGGAGCCTAGGGAGTTTAGGAAGCCAATATCATCAATTAACACTGCTACATCTCTAAACATGCCTGAGAGAGCCTCGGCTTCATTAATCGTGTTCTCAGGACTTGTTTTAATACTAAATACCTTATTTATTAAGTAAGAGCCTGTTATCAGTACGTCATTGAATGAATTCCTTAATGCATCCGTAATTCTCATGATACTGCCTCTCACATCATGCACTAATTTCGGTGATTATACTGCGATTTAAAAAGTATTATTTTTATTACAAAATTGAAAGTTTTTAATAACTTTAATATAAAGGTAATTATTAAATATAAATGTGAGCCGCAAGAATGGTTTCATGGTTTCATTAAGTGGAAGGTTCTTACTTATTGCGTTAATTGCCTTGATTCTCATGTCAATTAGCACTAGGGCATTAACGCCTTCCGTGGATAGTACGCACTTCCTAGTTTATGACTTAGCAAATGCAGGTTCATTATATGACCAAGCCCTAGATAACTACCTCGAGCAGGCATACTCACTATATACCACTACTTTGGGCATGAAAATGGCGCCACCATGTAATGGAAGCCAATACATAGTGTACGTAGTACCTTTTCTCTCAGGGTCAGAGGCAGGCATAACTGAGTGGGAGTACACCTATACAAGTACCGGGCAAATAACTAGTACTTGTATAGAATATATAAATATAAGTGCTGGCTTATCGAGTCAATGGCTTGAGCATACGGCTTATCATGAGCTTGTCCATGTATCTCAATGGGCATACATACAATACATAACAATACCCCAGAATTACCCGTGGTACATAGAGGCTGATGCTGAGGGCACGGCGAGCTACTACACGAATCAATGCCCGTTGGCCCAGGACTACTTCCAATATAATCAGTATGAGTATGACCCATATGACTACTCAGGGAAGCCAATAATAAACATGTACTATTACTCAGCCTTCATATACTGGCTGATTGCAAATAGCATTAGACCAGCAGAGATTGAGCAAAACGTGTTCAGTAGTAATAGTGTTGTTAATTCATGGCTAGATAATTACTATGTTCAATATCTAACCTCAATAGTTCATGGGCAGGACTTATGCGGTTCAACCTACTACCCAAGCTTCCAAACAATAAGTATGAGCGGCAGTACTTACTCATTTAGCGTTAGTCTCCAAGGTCTCGGTGCCCAGTATTACGAGGTTCAGCTACCTGCCACAGGCACCATAGAAATCACGGCAAGTGGTGGTTCGGTTGTTAGTAACATTGAACTCAATTCCGCATTCTCGATAACAAACACGACACTATACATGGCAGTGGTCAACCCAACAACCAACAGTGAAACCGCCACATTAACGATTGGTTATACCCCAGGCGTAATGGCTAGGATAGTCAATGGCACGTACAACGTAATGAAGCAATCACTAACGCTGGAGTTATACGTCACGTATGGAACGACGCCGATCACAGGCACAATATACGTTAATGGCACATCGGTAAGTGCAAATAATGGTTATGTAAGTATAGCATTTACGGGAATTACCTGGGGCACCTATGCAATAAACGTGACGTATGAAAACTCAACAGCACTTGCCTACGTTACATTAATGCAGCCAACAATGTCGTTAATAACATCATCCACGTTATACTTAACAAGTAATAGTCTTGGTTACCTAGTATTTTCGGTAAACAATCCAAATAATATGACGTTAATCACGAATGTGATGATTACATCACCACCAAGCCCAACAAATATGTATAAACCAATGATTTATTTTGAGCCATCTAATGAAACATTAACGCTAAGTCCAGGTGCATCAACAGTTAGGGTCTATTTCTTCACAAACGCCACGGTATCAAGTAGTCAAGGTGATATTTACCTATACAACAGTCCAAGCACTGCAATAACCCTTGGGTATAATGTAGTGCCTGTACAGGTAGGTATCACTAACGCTACGTATTACTTAAATGATAACTATACAGTGATTAATACCTACATTATTAATGTAGGGGTATTACAGTCAATGATAAGAGGTCTTGCTGGTTCGGTCTACGTTAATTATAGTACATACACAATAACCGTAATTAAAGTAAATATAACAAGCCCAACGATAAAGTTATTACCAAGGATTACAGTGTTAGCGCCACACTGGGCCTTAATAAATGCAACAATCGAATTAATGACACCGAAGTCCTGCCCTAATTATCCAGTATTTTATAAGGGTGTACTTTATGTGAATAATACGTATGTAGGCAGCGTACTGGTGCCATGTAATAGCGAGAGCATTACATGGGGTTTATTAAACATGACTTATACAAAGTACTATATCGTACTTTCCATCACGAATACTACAATTAATACAGGGATTAGTATAGTGTATCCATTAATAAACGTGATTAATTACTTATGGAATATAACGGGTACTAATGAATATGTGTTTGCAAATCTAAGTGTATATGGTCCATATAAGTATGTGGTCCTTGGCCATGAGATAAGCAACTCAACATTACAGGTAATGTATACCTTACCTATGAATTATACTGTATTAACCATAAATACTGGTTTCGGTAACATAACAATTTTAAGACCAACACCAATAATAAGTCTTGAATCACCAGCAATAATCATTTATCCGCAAACACTTAATGTAGTCGTAAATGTAACAATGCCACCAACACTTACTTACCGAGGGCTACTAAACACTTACTTAAATGGTTCTTTATACTCATCAATGACGGTTAATTTACCACCAGGCAAATCAACGTTAATAAGTATAATCGTTAAACCCGCAATACCAAGTATATTCACAATAAACGTTAAACTCGGTATATGGTCTTCGAGCAACATCACAGCAGCAAGTGTGGAGATAAATGGATTAAGTGTACAGGTGAAACCTTTAGTGATTATTGGTCGTGCCGAATTAATAAACATAACGATAATTGATAATCCTCCGATAGAATTGCCAGTGAACCTTACGCTTCAAGGTTGTTTGAATGAAACAACCACGGTTATGGCTAATACCTCACTAAGTCTAGGGTTTAATAATGAATGCGCCCTATACATTAATGCATCATCATATACATTAACCAGTGAAGCCATTAGTTACTGGGATTACTTAAACATGTGGCTTGGCAACATTATTGGTTATTACGAGGGAATACCACTAATACTGAATGAAACGGTAACGGCATACGCCACCTTCCTAAATAACTCGAAAGTGCCAGCTACGGTGCTCATTAATGGAACAAGTACATTCACACCAGAATACCTAGGATCAACCACCCTAATACTAAGTATTAATTATCTTGGCGTTACTAATGAGTCCTTACTCAACGTCTTTGTTGTGCCACCAACGTACTTTGAAGCTGAGGAGATACTTAATGAATTGGGGAATCCACCATTCCTAAACTCAACAATAGGTAACGCAATAACAAGCGGTAATTGGGGCTTAATTAATAAGATCGTTAATGAGTATCAAGAATCATCAAGGCAATACGACCCACTGGCTCAATTATCGAGATACCTATTAGTGCAGGCCATAATGAATGGTGATATTAGTAAGATAAGTCTCGTAAGCACCATACTTAAGTATGAATTCATAATTTATGCAGCATTCCTATTAATAATAATACTGATAATAGTGATGGTATACAGAGTAAGTAGGGCTAGGTCACGTAAGACCTAACTTACCCTCCTCCCTTAAACGCCTATCGAATATCCTTACGAGTATCGCCGTTATGATGAATAGAGATGTCACTGTGATTATTGAGTAAATTATCTGGTAAATAATTGGTATGGGTAACTCCAAGTATCCCAGGGCTGACTCACGCATTAGTATGAATGGGTAAGCTATTGGTGAATATTCGTTTATCATCGTTACGTACCTACTCGTCTCACTCGGTATTAATCCACCCAATGTGGGCATTAGGAATTGCATTATGTCTGTAATAACCCAATTAGACCTAAGCTTAATCACGAGCATTGCATATATGGTTGATATAAAGAGTAATTGTAAAGATGCAAGCACTATGGATATAATGAGGAGTATGGGATCCCTAATACTAATTATTAAACCAAATATTATGTAGAAGCTAACCACGAGTGCAACAAGATCAAGCAATGTATATATGGAGTATGCAATACCCCAACCAATTACGTGAATTAGTATGTTGTTTACAGTGGACATGACGTTTTCAAGGATCCCTTCATAACCTTCCTCAATTATTCCATTACCAAACCCCCATAACCAACTTGAGTATAAGGCGAAGGCATATGCCGCCCATAAAAATAATTGAAGAATCTGCATGCCTAAGGTAAGCACTCCAAACCCCCTGAGGGTTAGTATGAAGAATGCGAGCCATAATGGTGCCGTTACAATATTTATCATTATCGATGATGGCTTAGAGAACAACAGACGTAAGCCTCTCCATACCTCAACACCTAGTTCCCTAAATACCCCTGCTCCTAAAGCTTCTTTCAAGCTTGGCATACGAAGTCACACCGAGTAATAGGTAAATTATTGTCGCAATTATTAAATATACAATAAAGGTGATACTTTCATGACTAGCACTCTCCAGGTACATAGAGTGGAAAGTAATATACATAGGTAATACGTAGATAAGTTCCTTGATCCACCATGGCAATACATATATTGGATACGTAGTTCCAGAGAGTATTGTTAATATTGGTGTTAAGATGTTCATTACTGTATCGGCGTCATTCAATTTCATAACAAGCCCCGCTATTAATAAGCCAAGCCCGTAAAGAGGCAATAACCCAATGAATAATAAGAGCAACGCCAATGCTAATTTTATGGTTCCGACCAATCCATACTCTGCATAGAACAATGGCAAGGAAGCTATTGTGAAGGCACCTATGTTCATTATTATCATTACCATAGACGTACCAAATAACACTATGTACATACTTGTTGGCGTTGCAAGCAAAAACTCAAGCCGTCCACCCCTCTTTTCCTCCCATAGAAATCGAGCCCCTGTTTGCATCATTATCATTGATAGCATTAGTACCTCGAACCCAATAAATTGCCTAAGGAAAACACCACTGGTTATCTTCACGAAAAACGAGGCTATGAAGGCCATACCACCAGCAACAAAGTATGGAAGTATTATTAGCAACGCTAAGCCACCCGGCTCCCTACTTATTATCTTCAGCTCATTTATCATTACTGCATAGAGTATACTTAGTCTACTTACCTTCATTCTCAACCACCCTGACAAAAGCTTCCTCTAACGATGGTTCATTAATCCTTACCTTACCTATTCTTAAGCCCCTTGATTCAGCTTCATTTATTATTTTACGAAGTGTATCAATAGGATTCGTAGTTTCTTCACGTATGATTTCTACACGTCCATTAATCTGAGTCTCGATCTCAATTGTGTATTTTAATCCAAGCATATCCTTGATATCCCTTGGTGATCCTTCAATGATCATTTTCCCATTATTTATTATACCAACTCTATCGCAAATCTCCTCCACCTCCCAAAGGTTATGGCTTGTGAAGAGTATCGCCTTGCCCTCGTTTCTTAGTTTCCTTACCAATTCCCTTACCTCCCTCGCAGAGATTGGGTCTAAACCAATGGTTGGCTCATCGAGAAATAACACAGGCGGATCATGAATTAACGCCCTAGCTATGGCCAATCTAGCCCTCATACCAAGTGAGTACTCCTCATAGGGCCTATTCATTGCATTCTCAAGGCCAACGAGTCTCATTAACTCCCTAGCCCTTGTCTCGACCATGGATTTACTTAACCCATAGAGCTTACCAAAGTAGACGAGGTTTTCATACCCACTAAGTCTTGAGTAAAAGCCCTTGTCTGGGTAAAGAATCAAGCCTATAATGCTCCTAACAATGTTTGCTTCCTTAACTACATCATGCCCATTAATCATGGCATAACCATCATCAGGAATTAATAGGGTGGCCAGTATCTTGACGGTTGTTGTCTTACCCGCTCCATTTGGCCCCAGTAACCCATATACCTCACCCCACTTAACATTGAAGGACACGCCCTTCAGCGCTTCAACTATGATTTTTCTCCTTCTTATGAAGCCAATACGCTCATAACTAACGAATTTCTTCCTGAGATTTAAGGCTATTATTGCATCATTCACACAATCCTTAATGCAGCAATCCCAGATAATAAGGTTTTGTCGCGTTCTCCTTTGGAAGATTAACTATTCATATTATCTTAAGGCATAAGGTTTATTAAGCCAGGTATTTTTATGAGTGTCGAATGAAAATACCGTTTTGTACATTCTGCGTTAAGACTAGGGTGTTCTGCCAGAAGTGCCAATCTTTGCTTGATAGTGGGGAATATTCTATGCTTGATGTTGATGTCAGCGATGCATTGCTAAACATAGCCACCGGCAAGATGGATGAGATTTTGAAGAATGTTGAGTATGTTAAGTCCTATGAAGTTGGTGATTTGGTAATTGTAGTACTTAAGGGTGTAAAGACGCTTCCTCGGTCTATAGTGCAGCAGATTGAACATGATATTGAGAGGACATTGAATAAGAGAGTTAAGGTTGTTGAGAAGGGTGTTAATGTGAATGAATTAGCTACGCAATTGGCATCGCCCGCCCGAATACTCACTGTATCAACGTCCTGGCTGCCTGATGGTACCACAGAAACTGTTGTCAGGATAACTAAGAACGAGCTTAGGAGATTGCCATTTAGACCGAGTGAGTTGGCTAAGGTTCTTAGTCAGATTAGTGGTACAAATATAAGGGTTGAGATTACTAAGTGATCATAATTTTTAAATCCCCAAATCTGTAAGTGGATCGTGGGTCCTTTAAGAAAAACTCACTGGACTAAAGACTTAACGCCTGAACTGGATGGTAAGGAGGTCATACTGACTGGTTGGGTTTGGGACATTAGAGATCTCGGTAATATAAAATTCATATTAATTAGGGATAGGGAGGGCTTTATTCAATTAACAATAAAGAGGGGTGTTGCTCCAGATAGTGTTTGGTCAATGATACCATCATTAAATAGGGAGGATGCTATAGCGGTTAAGGGCGTTGTTAGAGCGAGTAAGATAGTTAAGGCTGGTATTGAGGTTTTTCCAAGTGAAATACAGGTTATTGCTAAGTCGAAAGCCTTGCCCATAGATATATGGGGTTCCGTGGAGACTGATCTAGATACTCGATTAAAGTTCAGGTCAATAGATCTTAAGAGGCCATTTAATTTGTTAATATTTAGGGTAGAAAGTGAAACTGTTCGTGCCATTCGAGAGACGCTGTATGGCCGTGATTTCATAGAGGTGTTTACGCCGAAAATAATCGTAACAAGCACTGAGGGAGGCGCTGAATTATTCACTGTACAGTATTTTGAGAGGATTGCCTATTTAGCCCAGAGTCCGCAGCTTTATAAGGAGGAATTGACAGCGAGCCTTGAGAGGATATTTGAGATAGCACCTGCATATAGGGCTGAAAAGCATAATACTAATTATCATCTTAATGAGTTCATATCCGTAGACATTGAGGAGGCCTTTGCCGATTATATGGATGTTATGGAGATTCTCGAGGATGTAATTGTTAATGTTTATGATAGAGTCAGTAGGTTATATGGTAATGAGCTAGCTAAATATGGAATAGAGGTTAAGGTCCCAAAGAGACCATTTAGGAAGATTACATACGATGAAGCGTTGGATATACTAAGTAAGAGAGGTTTAAGGATTAATTGGGGTGAAGATGTGCCGAAAAATGGCATGGAGATCCTAAGCGAAGAGATCGTAGAACCATTCTTTATAATACACTTCCCAACGGACTTAAGGGCTTTCTATACAAAGCCTCTTGACTCGGATCCCAAGATAAGTGAATCATTTGATCTAGTAATAGATGGTTTGGAAATAGCATCGGGAAGCAGTAGAATTCACATTAAGGAGCAATTAATGGATGCATTAAAGAAGAAAGGTCTTAATCCGGAGAGTTTCGAGAATCACTTAATGATTTACGACTATGGCATGCCACCACATGCAGGATGGGGTATGGGGCTTTATAGATTATTAATGGTGTTATTAAAGAGGAGTAATATTCGAGAAGTCGTACTCTATCCAAGGGATAGATATAGGCTCGAGCCGTAGCTATATCACCTTTTTCTTTCGAGGTATTTTCGTTATTATACATGAACCAACAAACCCTAAACTATCCTTGAATCTCCCACTCCATAGTGAAACTTCCTTAATTGGTTGATGGCTAGGCGTATAGTCGCTTATTAGTATTGATCTTCCTTTCATTTCAAATTCTCTTAACTCAATATTTAATGATAGTATTGATATTATTAATAATGTCCAAGCCACTGGATTAGCCGGTAGTTGTTGCATTGGTATTGAGGTTATTAATGAACTTATAGTTTCAACTGAGGATGTTAATGATACTTCAACAGGTCCTACGTGCCTAATCGCCACCGCATATAGTGTATAGGGTATTACATTACCGATTAGGGCAAGTAACAACGGATAATAGAAGTAATTCAATTCAAAAATAAGTGATAACATAATGAACTTTCGCATTGTTAAGTATGCTATTACTAACGTACCCAATGATTGTCCAAATACGAAATTTATTATATCAATATTATTAATCTTAGCCAAAACTATTGTGTAAATAAGATTCATAACCATGAGTAGTAATGCTATGTATATAGGATCACCATAGCCCTGAAATAATAAGTATAATGCACTAAGCAGTGTGATTGCAGATATTATGTGCCTAATGTTGATTCCCTCGTTATTTATGTAATTAATGATTATCAACGGTATTATATAACTTGAGCTTACAAGAGCCGTTAAGCCACCAACATTATTCGATAACTCCACATATAAATACGTAATTATGTAATTTATTGGTGACAATAATAAGCCCTTAATTATTGACTCAGTGTCATAATTATAATACAATAATGCCGTTAATAATAAAATGGAGAATAGATAGCTCGTTGCTATTAATTCATCAGCACCAAAGAATCTAAGGGCTACGTAAGTAATTGGATATGATATTCCCCATAAGGCCGAGGCAAGTATCGCCAGTACTAGGTAGCGCTTGGTCATAGAAATCACCAAGGAGTTGAGTTATTGATGAGAGCAAAACTTTCACCGCACTTAGTAATTAAAAACCTTTCTAAATTAATTTCTCAGAAAGTGCGTTAATGTTTTAGTATATTTTTCACAACTAATACATTTATTAATTTAATTATTTTCACGAATCATATAAATGATCATAATTCAATTCATAAATAATAGTTCCTTAGTTACTCTTATCTGCGGCTTTATCAAGGACATTTATTGGTAATCCTCTAGTTTCAGTTCCGTGTATAAACCACGCCAGCGCAGCGGAGAAGCCTATGACGTAAAGTATTAAGTTAGATAGTAAATATGTGAAGGCGTTGGTTGAGGCAAGTAGGTAATAGATGAGTAATACGTATATCGTCCATGCAATGAGCCTAACCATACCAACCCAAGTTGCTCTGTTCTTTGTTGGGTATAGTTCGGGCTCAAGAAGTGTTCTAACGGCCCATCCAAATTCACTAAATACCATGTTCAGAAATAATAGTGTATAGAATATGGTTAATGACGAGCCTAGATGGCTATTGGTCATTAGGCCATATATTATGAATATAGGGATCATAGTTAGTAATCCGCCTAAGTATGAGAATAATGTGAATGTTTTCCTGCTTAACCTATCAACAATAAACCCAATTAGACCTGCCATGGATGCACCTAGATTAGCCCATAGTAATACTTGAGTTGCTAGGGTTTCATCACTTGAGAAGGGTAATGACGGCAAGTACACTATGTAATATGCCATTAATCCATACGTGACCAATTGGGACACGCCAAGGAGCGAAAGCACTAAGGTCCTAAACCATAATGATGGAAACTTAATGAGTTGACCAGGACTTTCCGTAAGGGCATAGGATAATCCATACTCCTTAGCTATTCGTTCAGCTTCATGAACCTTACCCTTAGTAACTAACCACCTCACAGATTCAGGGGTTAATAACCTAATTATTATCGCCACAATTAAAACAACAATAGCCGCGCTGATCATGGTCCAGGTAGCTGATAATTGCGTACCCCTCATCAAGGCCAATAATAAAATTGCCGATGCTATCGTTGCACCAATATTGTCGAAATTCGTTATTAAGACGAGCATGGCACCCCTATAATTAGGCGGTATTAACTCAGTGGTAGCAGCCAGCGCAGGAGGTTCTTCACCACCAACGCCAATCTCTGCCAGTATGTATGATATTATGAATAGTATGAATGCCTTTGATACAGATATAATATTCATTAAAAGTATTGATGAACCCATACCAATTAATCCAATGGTATATAGTGCCATAGTATATACATATATACCTCTCCTACCAACGATATCCGCTAATCTGCCCATGAAAACATTACCAATCATTAGGAATATAGGGCCGAGCGCTGCCGATAGAGGTACCAGAAATCTGGGTATGTGGTTGGAGAAATAGTAAAGGGTCATTACACCGCTTGTAGTCACGAATCCCCATATCAAGAATGTTAAGGAATAACTCATAAACATTACATAATGAGTCCCTGATAATCCAGGGCCTCTTGATGATTTATTCATATCAATCACTTTGTTATTATTAATCAATAACAAATTTATATTTAAAGATTACTCGAGATTCTTAACTGCATGCACAATCTGCGAATAAATAATTTACGGAGAGATTTTCCTAGAGAATGATATTTTCGTAGTTATCATTAATTATGATCATTATCTTAATCCTTATATTATTCCTCAGCGGTCTCTTGTGGTAATTCTATATTCAATTTCTTAAACCAATTAACATAATAGTTCTTAATTTTATCCCTAATCTCCTCAAAATGCTTCGGCAGTTCTGTTGGTTCTAAACTCTTCGCAAGATATTGCGAGAAATGGACTTTGTATAATGTCTCATTCTCGTTCTTAAGTTTCTCGGCATATTCAGCAATGTGTTTACCCTCTATTCTATCATCATCAGGAAGTACATCCTCACCATGTGGTATTTCAAGCCCAGCATCAAGTGCCCCCTTAAGTACAGCAAAGATACGAGCACCATTGGTGGGCCTATGAAGTCCTATATCAAGTATTGCCTTCTTAACACCCTTCAGTAGCGCCTTATAACCGATTATTAAGCCCACAAGGTAAGCACTCGCTGTGTTCTTTGTACCACCTTTCCAACCAAAATTAAGTAATTCCTTAGATGTGGCGCTTACAATAACTTCATCACCCATAACCTTAGGCACAATAACCTGGGCAATTATGTACCTATTGGTCCTCCTAACAACAAGCCTAGGCAAACCACTCTTAATCATCTCCCTACGCCTGTAGTAATTAGTCTTACCAATCCTCCTACGCCTAAACTTAACCTTATAACGACCGGTCCTTGCCATGCTCGTAAAGCCAAAAGATAATTACTTAATAAGTATTTCTAGGATAGAGGTATGAGCATTTTTACTGCTGCTTGATGATGTTATTGCTAATTAAATAAGCCCTGAGCGACGCCACACTATCAAACCTACCACCCTTAACCTGCAGGTAAAGCTCTCTCCAAGTCCTTACATCAATTAATCCCCTCCTCTTAAGCGAATTCAAATACCTCCTCAAAGCTCTAATTCTTCCAATCCAAGCCTCCTTAGGATCAAGCCTCGCGTACTTACTACCCCTCCTCCTACCAACATTTCTCCTCCTACCCTTCCTCCTCTTCTCATGCAACTCACGCCACCTACCCCTACTAACGCCCCTGGCATACTCAGCATATATCAACCCCTCCTTAATCAAAGCCCTAATATCAGCCTTCGTAGTAACTTCACCAAGCCTATCAATAGCCTCAGGGCTAATCCTAACCCGTGACTCACCAACACCAAGCACCTCGGCAGCCAATTTCTTAACGTCAACCATCAGTGGCTTGCTGCAAACGCGGTTTTTAAGTGTTTACTTATAAGGAAACTAATGGTAAATCGATCCTAACAAACTTCAGCATGGTCGAGAGACTATACGCTAACTTCTACCACAACTTCATGAGTAGGGAGGAGTTAGAAGTACATAGGTGGTCAGCCCTGGAACTAGTTAAAAGATTAAGAACCATAATCAAAGAATTATAGCATGGCGCTTAAAGAACTTAGTAAGCCTAGGTGTAGTACTTATAATTTAAGATGGAGTATGCCAATAAAATTTATATTGATTAACGCGATCATTAACAAAGAAGAAATACTATTATTCTCGTTAGATTTTTTACTTTATTATAAAATAACATTACCTAAAGCCTACTATGGCGTGAGTAACACCTTACCCACTCTATCCTCTGACCTGAACATGGTATCAAATGCCTCCTTAACCCTGTCAAGGCTCATTTTTGAGTAGATTGGTGCCTTGATCCTACGTTTACTGAGTAAGTCAAGTAGCTTAATGAGCTCAGCCCTGGTGCCGCCTGTTGAGCCTATTACGGCAATCTCCCTTGAGTAAAGTGACGGTAAGCTAAGCGTGGCATCTCCACCAGTCAGTGCGCCTGCGGTTACCCACCTACCATAGCGCGCAACTAATTGGAAGCTTAGGTTCCAGGTTGCTTGACCAACGGCATCAACTACCAAGTCAGCGCCAAGCCCATTGCTTAACTCATTCACCAGTACTTGAGCCTCCTCTGGTGTCACTACGTAATCGGCGCCTAGCCCCATTAATGCGTCCCTGACCTTGCTTGCCTTACGGCTTATCGCGACTACGGTGGCGCCGGCTAGTTTTGTGAATTGAACGGCATAACTACCCACGTTACCCGTAGCTCCAAAAACAACGACCAACTCTCCCGACTTTACGCCAGCCCTGTCAAAGACCATGTGCCAGGCGGTTAATGCGCCAACGGGTAGTGTCGCCGCCTCCTCGAGACTGACGCTCTTTGGTATTCTTATCACGTTAGTTGCAGGCACAACCACGTACTCTGCAAACCCGCCATTAGTCACAACGCCTATTAAACCACCATTCACGCATAATTCTTCATGCCCGATTAAGCAATACCTGCAGCTGCCATCAAATAGCCTGTTGTAAATCACGATCTCATCACCAACACTGACGCCCCTAACGTTGGAACCAACCTCCTCAATCACGCCGGCAAACTCCGCACCTGGTATGTGTGGCATTGGTTTACCGCCCCTATTGATCGTGAAGTAATCCACTGGATTAACACCTGCATATTTAACACGTACTAGCACCTCGTTCAGTCCAGGCCTTGGCGCCTCAATATCCATTATACGCACATTTTCCATGCCTGGTCTATCAAAGACTACAGCACGCATTATGTCGTCGTAATCAGCCTTAATTTAAAGTAGTATGCGGCGGTTTTCAAATTCTTGACACATACAACATGGAGCAGAGGCTCATGATTATCGTGACCGCAGCCACTATGAGCTTGATAAAGCGCTCCGAAAGCCTTCTCTGGGTAATTGTACCTAGGTAAATACCAATCATTCCTCCAAGACCTATGGATAACCCATTAATAATATCGGGCGGGTAACCAAGGTATGTATATGATAGTATTCCGATAAGGGATACGACTAGTGTTACCACCAATGTTGGTCCCGAGATTATGTAGGTCGGTAATCCCATGGGACCTATTAATATTGGTGATAGTATTGACGCACCGCCTATACCATAGGCACCGCTTACGATGCCTACCAATACCGTAATAATCACCAGTAATGCAGTGTTGACCCTATAGGCATTGCCCTTATTCGTTATAATGACCAGCGATGATCCATCACGACTACACCGTATTACTGATTCATAAGTATGGATCTGCCTTACAAACAAGGAGTTTAAGATAAGCTCCGCGGCTAATGAAAATAATACGAAACCCATGAAACAGGAAAATGCATAACCATCGGTTAAGTAATGTTCTCTTAACCATGTCCCTACCACGGTCCCTGCTGACGCCCCCATGATTAGGATTAACGCAAATGGCATTGCGATTCTTCTTTCACGAATATACGCATGAATGCTTAATGGTATTGAGATTAGATTATACAATAAGTTTGTACTACTTATTACTGGGTTTACGGTATTAAGGATATATGATTGTATTGGCAGTAATAAGTAGGCGCCGGATATTCCTCCCTGGGATGTTATAAATGATATAATCAATGCTGCGATAAATAACTCAATAAGCCTAAATAAGCCATAACTCATAAAAGCTCAAAGCGATTATTAATGAGTTTAATCTTAAAGTTTATTCCACTTTGTAAATTTCATGGATTTAATTAGGAAAAACCATAGGGTTAAGAAATATTATTTAACGAAGCGTCATGCTATAATTGGATTCCTTGTTATAGTGGTTTAATTTCATACTTACCATCAGGATAAACGATTGCTCTAGCCCTCCTGGTTGCCCAGCAGGAGAAAACTATGCCTATCGCGAAGGTTGCTGGGTGTCTATAGGCGTACTCAATATGGACATCGAGTGCCGTTACTTTACCGCCAGTTCCATGAGCACCAATGCCCAACTTATTAATGGCATTTAGTAATGCATCCTCAATCTTAGCAATATCAGGATTATTATTCCTAGAACCAACTGGTCTTAGCACCGCCGCCTTCTTGGCGAGTTTAGCCGCAACATCGAGGTTAGGGCCTATACCAATACCAACAATGACTGGTGGACATGGCATCGGTCCTGCATCTATTACGGCGTTAAGTACGAGCTCGGGTAATCTTTCCCAGGCATTACCTGGCGGCACTACGAAAGCCTTACTGGGTAACTCGGTACCACCACCCTTTGGCGTATAGATTAATTCCAGGTAATTCCCATTAAATAACTCGACATCAAAGACAGGTATTCCAATCCCGGAATTATCTCCTGGATTCTTTTCCGTTAATGGATCCACAGAATTAGACCTTAGTGGTAATTCCTTGGTAACCTCCCTCACGGCTTCTGTAAGGATAGAGAATAATTTACTCCTGATTGGGAACTCATCACCCAACTTTATGAAGAATGTTGGAACACCAGTATCCTGGCACACGGCGGCTGTGTACTTCTGCGCCAATTCAATATTAGTTAATATAGCGTTTAACTGAACCTTACTTGGTTCGTGTACCTCAATCTTAACAGCGTTCCTCAATGCATTAATCACATCCTCAGCTGGGGATACGCTAGCCATTCTCACTATTGCCTTCGCTGCCTCCTTTACTACGTCCTCAAGGCTCGGCATGGGTGAACATCGCTTTACTTGTATTAAAACTTTAAACCTATGTTTGCTTATGGAAAATACTTAGAGGAATACTTAATTACACCCGACTTGGGAACTTAATTGATACGTATGGGGACTTACTACCTTAAAACGCCCATACTGGATGACGACATTACTAAATTAAGGGTTGGTGATACAATATATGTAAGTGGGGTCATAATTAGTGCCAGGGATGCGGCGCATGTGAGAATGGTTGAATTACTACATAAGGGTGAAAAACTACCTGTAGACCTTAAGGGTGGTGTTATTTATCATGCAGGTCCCGTGGCGCTTAAGCAAGGCAATACTTGGAGAATTGTAAGTATGGGTCCAACAACGAGTGCCAGGATGGATGATTTCGAACCAGAGGTCATTGAGAAATTAGGTGTTAAGTTGGTCATTGGTAAGGGCGGCATGGGTCCAAAGACTACAGAGGCTATGAAGAGGTATAAGGCGGCATATGCGATATTCACAGGAGGTGCGGGAGTTCTTGCGGCTCAGGCTATAAGGAGGGTAATTGATGTTCATTGGCTTGATTTAGGTGTTGCAGAGGCCATGTGGGTTCTTGAGGTTGAGAATTTTGGGCCATTATCAGTAATAATTGATTCATATGGCAATAATTATTACGAGGACTTAAGAAAAAACGTTAGAGAGAAGGTCCCAGGCTTAAGTGAGGAGGTTAGGGACGTAATTAAGAATGCAATTAAGATCTGATGGCTCTTTCTTAAATGTTTAGTTTCCTTAATTTTATTTTATCATGTTTTTAACAATATCGTGCTCCGTAATAAGGCCCATTAATTTACCCATCTCGACAATTGGTAATGAACTAATGTTATTTCTTCTCATAAGCTTAATAGCATCTATTAGTGATGCGCCACTATCGATCGTTACTGGATTGTGGCTCATTAATTTGGAGATTGTTATATTAAGATCAACCTGGCCCCTGAGTTTATAATACTTAATCACGTGCTTAAGTATGTCCTTAACGGAGATCACTCCAAGTAATTTATCCTGTTCAGTAATTAATAAGTGCCGAATACCATGGCTTATCATGGTCTCCATCGCCGTCCTTAATGTAACCTCCTCATTAATGCATATAGGGCTTTTATTTGCCACTTCATGGACTCTATACTTGATAAATAATTGCTCGGGCATCTTAGAAACCACATCACGCTCGGTAATAATGCCGGTTAAATCATTATCCCTGAGTATTAATGCTGCATCAACATTATTATTAAGCATTTTCTTAATCACCATTACTGCATCATCATCAGGAGATGCAATAATGAATTTATCACTACCATGCTTAGCTACGGGTTCCTTTAGGGCATTAACACCATTATTAATAATACCATTAATAGCCCCTAATGCAGTTATTATGGACTTTAATGAACCACCTTCTAGGATAGGTACATGCCTAAATCCATGGTCAATCATTAATTGTACCGCAGTTATTAATTCCTCATGGGAATTAATTGCAACTACATTACCTGTCATTAACTCACGTGCAATCATTACATAATACTATGTTTACTTACAGATAAGTATTTCTGATCGTTAAATTCCGTAAGGATGATTAAACCCACAAGATTTATTTGAGGTAATTACCAAACATGGTTAATGCAAGTAATTAACGTAAACCTACTCGGCCCGGTAATGCTTCCAGAATTACCAAGAGAGTTTCATGATACTATGACGAAGTTCGGTGTTTTCCGTGTCTTCATTACCGGTTCATGGGTTGACTTTGGTAATTACATGCCTGTTAAATCGCCAATAAATGGCGAGGTAATTGCCCAAGTTAATAAGTTAGGTGCTGAGTACGTAAATTCAGCCATAGAGAGGCTTCATTACTCATGGTTGTCACTTAAGGTAATACCAGCGCATAAACGTGCTGACATGTTGATTAAGGTAGCTGATTTCATAGAGGAATATAAGCAGTTGTTTAGGGATGTTCTTGTTATTGAAGGTGGAAAGCCAATTGATGAGGCTGAGGGCGAAGTTGAATCAGCAATAACTAGGTTAAGGATGATACACCAAGATCTTGGCAGGTTATTAAACGTCGGTATTCCCGGTGAGTACAGTGCGGGTACTGAGAATAAGTATGCAATTGTTGTTAGGGAGCCTATCGGTGTAGTGGCGGCTATTGCTCCATTTAATTACCCATTATTCACGTCGATTGTTAAGATAGCCACAGCCTTACTTGCAGGTAATCCTGTTATTTTTAAGCCATCAAGTTATACGCCAATAACTGGCGTGCTAATAGCTAAGGCTATTGAGTATGCCGGACTCGGTAATTACTTCGCAATGATTACCGGCCCTGGTGCTACCGTGGGTGATGCAATGATTACACATCCACTAGTTAGAGCTATTACCTTAACTGGTAGTACAGAGACCGGACTCAGGGTTATGAGGATGGCTGGATTAAAGAAACTGCAACTTGAGCTCGGTGGTAAGGCTCCAGCCATAGTTCTTGAGGATGCTGATCTGAAGGATGCGGCCAGGAAAATAGTTATTGGTTCATTAAGGCTCTCTGGGCAACGTTGTGATGCCATTAGTAGAGTTATAGCCATGAGCAGTATTGCTGATGAATTAATTAATTACATAATTAAGGAGATGAATGGGTGGGTTGTTGGTGATCCACGTGATCCAAAGGTTAAGGTTGGTCCATTAATAGATACCAATGCTGTTGAGAGAGTTCATTCAATGGTTGATGATGCATTGATGAAAGGCGGTAAGTTAATGTATGGCGGTAAGTACTGGCTCACCTATCATGAGCCTACCGTAGTTGATAACGTAAGTAGGAAGTCTAGGCTGGCGCTTGAGGAGACTTTCGGACCTGTGATACCCATTATAAGGGTTATGTCAATTGATGAGGCTATTGAGGTAGCTAACGAGGTTGTTTATGGCCTTGACGCAGCAGTATTCGGCCGTGACTTAAACACGTTATGGAAAGTAGCGAGGTCTCTGGAAGTGGGTGAGGTCACAATAAACGACTTCCCAAGGCATGGACTCGGTCTATTCCCCTTCGGTGGCGTAAAGGAGTCTGGATTCGGGCGTGAGGGGGTTGGATTTAGTGTGGAGGATGTTACTGAGCTGAAGACTATAGTCATGACGTATAAGTAATCAGTCCCTGACCCACCATTCATTGGTATTCATCCGCCGCTGAAGTTTCATCACCGCAAAATGCTATAAGTGGGTGTTAAAATACATTTATTGAGAATGAGCTTAAGGGAGAGGCTTGTTAAGGCGTTGATAATGGTCTCTAAGGATGGAGTCTTCACACGTGAATCACTTAAGAGAGAGTCTGGTCTTGGCGATTTTATGATTGATGATTTTATAAATTCGTTAATTAATGAGGGGATTTTGGTTAGGATTGGTGATGGCTATAAGTCTGTCATACCGCCTCATAGGTTGATTAGGTACTTTGTGGATAGGGGTGTTTATGTTGATCTTGAGTCGATATCGAGGTATTTACCGTGGGATGAATTTGAGGCTTTGATAAGGCTATTGTTTGAGGAGTGGGGGTTTAGGGTTGTTAGTAGGCTTAGGGTTCCCGTGGCTGGTTCTAGGGTTGAATTCGATGTAATAGCCTATAGGAGGCCTTGGGTATTACTGATAGAGGCTAAGCATTGGAGGAGGGTTTCATCATCGATACGGCAAATAGTGGGTAGACACCTAGAGAAGGTTGGGTCGGTTGCCAGGGAGCCTGAGGTTTTGATGAGTAGGATTGGTGTTAATTGGGGTGAGGCATTGTTAATACCCGTGGTTATTACATGGCATAGGGCATCCACGGAGTTAATCGAGGGTGTACCAGTGGTCAGTATTTACCAGGTTAATTCATTCATTAATGAGTTTGACGGTATAATTGACGGTATAAGGTCATTTAGTGTTTCCTGGAGACGTTTATGATATTAATGAATGATTATTAACTTTTCCTGGTGCTCTACTTTTCCCTGCGTGATGTGATTTTGGCGTAGCACTCAGGGCATGCATAGACCTTGAATACTATGCCTAGCTCCTTAACCTCATAGTCAACTATGTAGTACTCCTTAACCCTTCTTAGACAGAAGAAGCAGATCACGCCCTTATTACTGACCTTCTTCATTACTCTCTGATTGCTCTGTTTCTTCCTCACTCTTAAGCATAACGGTCATGCTCATTAACTGGTCAATATCTGAGTACAGGTTTTCCATGATGGTTTGTTCCCGGTAAAGCCAGGTACTCATTACTAGCAGTACTGTGCTTATTAAGTACATTATTGATGAGAAGCCTACGTACGCATTAATGCCGATAAGAATTGTCTTTGTTAATGATCCTTCACTTAGATATACCTGTGTTGGTATTGGGAATGCAAATATTAATGATATTATGAGCATTAGTAATATGCCGAAGAATAATGGATCTGAGATATCGATTTTCTGATTTTTCTTAATTACTAGGAGTGCTATTGAGATTATTATTCCCACGAAAACGAATATTGGGGATAAATAATCAACCATGTTTATGAATGCTGAATAACCCTTAATGGGTATTAGTGCTAGTGAGCCGTTAGTATCACTAATGATTAATTTCAATCCTGGTGTTACATTAACAACCTCACTTAAACTAGGTATTGATGCGCTAACTATTATTGGTAATGTAATCCTTATGTTTGACATTATGAGTATTATTATACCAATAGCAATGAACGCAATTATGACTTTCCTCATCGCTTATCGATTAATAAGGCATTACTCTATTTTAAGGTTTTCTCTATCAATTTCTAATCTCATACCTGTATCATCGCCTTTAATCCTATTTCTAATAACACCCTTGATATAGTAAATTATTGAATAATCATTATTAATCCACCTGCTCACATTATCAAGTAATGAATCGACAGGGTTCTTCATAAATAACGGTTCAAGCAATTTTCTATTAGTTTCTAATCGCCTTATTACGTTTGATGGGTCAGCATACAATGTTAGAAAATCGTAGACTCTAGCGATTGGTATTGCGGAGAGCTTGGTTGACCAATGCAATGATAATGGTACTCTATACATTTTAACCTTGAGCATTGTATTACCGCCAATTATTATATCATTACCATATGCCTGGAATAAATCAAGGGGTTTCATGCTCCTATTTATGACTTCGTTTATTAGGTTTATGAAAGCTTTCATTTCCTCATTCCCAACTTCCCTAGACAATGATGCAATTACCTTAAACCCATTCATGCCATCAAATACAATGGCATTATTCGTTAAGCCTACGTACTCAAAGGTAACACGTATAGCACTGACTATTAAATCCATGAGCTCTAATCCTCTATCAAGCATCCAAACCTTCCTGCCTCCTTTAACATCAATTATTACTGTATCAATGCCCTTAGACAACGCGGTACTTACTGAAGCCATGAAATCAATACCACCCATTTTAACATACCTAATTAACTCATCCTTACTATTAATAATAATTGGTAATTTACTCCCATCCTCATGCCTGGCTCTGGTCATTAATGTCGCCGTATCACCAACTTGCCTAATAATTGTCGCCTTTCTACCTGTTAAGAAATTGATCATTAAATCACCAATAACATCATAGTACTTAAGAGGTCTAACAGATGGTTTAAGTACCATGGGTATTAACTTCTTAGGCATTACTAATCACCCCAGGTTTATAATAATAAATAAGTTTGCCAAGTATCCAATCCTTAATTAAGGCAATAGCGGCGCCCCTAATGTTTACCTTACCACCCTTTAATAATAATCCCCTCCTTCTACCAACTAATTCCAGGAGTTCCATTGGATCCTCAGAATCAACACCATACCTATCCATAAATGCCTTGGGGTTGAACGACTTAATTCTCATTATTAACTTTACCGCTGGTAAGACAGGATCCTCAAGTTTCGATGGATCTATGGCACCCTTAATAATTAGCAAAGCTTCGTCCTTAACCTCCTCCGGTGGTATGACACCTGGCGTGTCAATGACAATTAACCATTGCTTAGCCTTAACAATTTGTTCGCCGATGGTCCAGCCAGGTACTGGGCTCGTTTCAGCCACGTGCCTACCCTTTAGGTAATTAATTATTGTTGATTTACCCACGTTCGGATAACCAACCACAGAGACCCTGACTGGGAGTCTAGGTGCATATTGCTTAATACTGACAATGAGTTTCCTAGTGCCTAACCTATTCTTGGCACTTATGAATACTGTGGGATACTCCCTCTCTAGGTATTTCTTCCACTCCTTAAGTATATCCATTGGAATTAAGTCCGCCTTATTAATCACAATTATTAATGGTTTGCCCAACCTGTCCAGTAATTTCTCGAGTTTTTTATTCCTGGTTTCTATGGGATCTCTAGAATCAATAACCTCAAGTACTAAATCGCTCATTTCCAAGACATTCCTAACTCTCCTCCACGCTTCGCTCCAGCTCACCCTGCTCATCTACTAAACCTTAACGCCTATGTAATAATGTTTAAAAATATAAAACGTTCCCTAATTACGTGGCCTTTGAGAGACCAATACCATCAAGGCTAACCCTATTGAGACTTAGAAATCAAGAGAGACTGTACAGGGGTATTAAGAAGACTGTGGAGGATGCGAGGAATGCAACAATACAGAGGATTAGGGCGATAATACCTAAGCTCGAGAGTTCTAGGAAAAGTGTTTACGATGAGCTGAGTAAGGTGTCATTAATGCTTAGGGCGGCTATATCGAAAATGAGCATTGAGGATTATGGCAAGTTAAGTGAGGTCATAAAGCCATCAGTCGATGTGGAGTTCATGGATATCGTGATGGAGGGTCTTAAATTCAGAGGTCTTGAGTTCAGGGGTGTATCAAGTCCTAATTATGGAATCTTCGCAATACCGCCTGAACTTGATAGTGCCTTATACGGCATTTACAGTAATTTCAAGGTTATTTCAGATATGATGAACCTAGAGAGCCTATTCTACACATTACTTGCTAGGGTTAGGGAGTACCAGAGAATGGTAAATGCAATAGATAATGTACTATTGCCCAGAATAGTCGAGAGTTCTAAATTCGTCAGACTCAAGCTTGATGAGGATGAACGTGAGGAGTTTGTTAGAAGAATAGTGATTAGTAGGCTTCTTGAGACATTGGGCAGACGTTAAATTTGATAAGTAAGGCTTAAGTATTATACATGGCATTTATCATGTAATGAAGACAGGAGGGATGTACTGAACGATGACGAGGGATTTGAACGCAGATTTTAATAGACCCTCCCTCCTTTACGTAATTTAACTAATAATTCATGGCTAGGAAGCACTAAGCTGATTATGATTATTGAGTTTACGCTTATTGGTGCTCTATGCCAATGCTGAATTAAGTAAGGCGAATAATGAAACTAGCCCCACCACCCAAAATGCGGATTCATTACAAATAGTGACACAGTTTGTGCAATGAATATTCACATACGTGCCATCCAAGCACATACGAGTATGCCTGAGTTAAACCCAAGGGGGAGAGACAAAAATGAAGGGATGAGGACGGTATTTTCAAGCACCGCTAATTAACAGTAAGCACTAAACAGACCCAAACCCTTATTTTTGGCCTCTTCTTACATTTTAGTAAAGTGATGTTTTGTGGCAATAAGCATTAGGAGGGTTGTCTTGATCTATGTAATTGAATTACTAATATTAGTATTTCTATCTATAATGGGTTTTTACGTGGGTCCCTTGTTTATAGGTCAGTCGATAATTGGGTCATTAAGGAATGAATTAATAAGCACAGTAGATTTGGGACCGAATTATATTTTTCTTCATAATCTTGAAATAGACACGTTAATGGCGATACCCGTGATTGGTCCGTTTTTCTTTGTACTTGCATTGGCAATGACCGGTTTCATACTGGGTGTTTACGTTGCATATGCAATTAATTCCATAATAGGGCTCGTCCTATCTCTATTCATTACGATGTTCTTTCCACACGGCATTATAGAGCTCCTTGCATATGCCTTCTCCACAACGGGGTCACTAACCTTTACAAGAGACATCATTAATGCGCTACGTAGAGGAAGGCACATTAGTAGAGGTGATATTACGGCATTGATCATTTATTACTTAATTTCAGTGGTTTTACTTTACATAGCAGCTAATGTTGAGTATTTCGAAATAATCACATTGAAGGGCTTAATAAGTAGGATTATTAGCTAACCATTTAGGTTCTGATAAATGAATTTCTGGGTCATTAGGTTTTGCACGAATATTGGTAATTGAATGTTGTTAATAGTATCATCATAAGCACCAGTCATTGAATTATAACCAAGCATGAATAGTACTGGTGAGTTTATGGGAATCTCATACGTAAGAGGCGTTGGCGTTAAAAACGGAGGTACATAGTATAGAACAAGGACGTAACCAATGAGTCTTTGGTAATTCATAACATATGTTTCATACTTATTTACGCACTCAGTGGCATTGATATTAATACCTAGTTTATTAAGTATCTCCTGTATTGACGCTGTACTTGTAAAATTAGCCACATTACTCGTATTTGAACCTATTATTGAGCCAACCTCACTAAGGAAAAGCAATGCATTATCACTATTAGTTGAATTAAAGTATAGGCAGTAAGCTACGGATGCTACGTTGGTCTCGGCAGTGGTTAATGGTGATGCTGACATAGCGCTCATATATGAATATACGTTAAACGCAATCTCATACTGAACAAGCCCCTCCTCTGAGGTATTAATTATATAATTAGCATTAGTAACTGTGAAATTCGTTGCAGGAGGCATGACTGGATTATATAGTATTAATACCTTAATTGGTGCTGTGTTAGGTCCATAAACTAGGCTGTAATTCTTAAACGTGTTATAAACTACTGATGAGTTAATTAATTGAAAATATGGTGGCCATGCATTTATACCTTCATAGGTTGACGTTATTATTGTAACCCCACTATGTAACCTTGATGGTGGTGCTATTATTTTCACTAGCATAAAGTACGTCAGTACTGCGGCCAATACAATCACCAGCGTAAGTATTGCAATGTCTATTGCCTTATTAATGTCCATCTCGTTGTCATAAGTACCCGGATTTATTAAGGATTACTCACGCATTAATGACGTTATAGAAATATTTAAATTAGTGGTAATTCCACGAAATACTTAATGGCGATACCTAGAGTTGAGAGGCCAAGACCAGCGCTTCATGGACCGACCGTGCCAGTATGTAGTTCATGTGGTAAGCCTATTAAACCCTACGAGAGAGCATCGCACTTCCTATGTCCTAACTGCGGTAAAGCCGAGATATGGAGATGTGAACACTGCAGAAGAACAGGAAACCCATACAAATGCCCGGTCTGTGGTTTTGAGGGTCCATAAATATTTAATTAATTACTCAATCACGCCTTCTCCAATCACTAAATGGATTTGGGAACAACTCACTGAGGTTATGCCTTATCACCTTATCTCCATGAACAATAATCACCTCCTCAACACCGAACTCACTCATTACTTGGAGACAAGCTCCGCAGGGATATATTGGCTTATCTAGGTTTGAGGTCAGTACTATCGTCTTAATTTTCCTCTCGCCATTTGACACTGCATTGAATATGGCAACCCTCTCTGCGCATACCGTGAGTCCAAGAGATGCGTTCTCAACGTTTACCCCTCTATATACCTTACCATCTGGTGTTATGGCCAATGCACTTACCTTAACCCCGCTGTATGGTGCGTATGAGTATTTCAACCCATCCTTAACAAGCTCCACCCACTCCCTTAAGACCACGGTTTGTGATAAGTAATAATGAATTTAAATGGCTCTCGCTTAGGTTACGTGGTCGGTGATTAATATTGAGGATTGCAATAATTATTGGAGCCAACAACGTTAGTATTAACGTGGCTAAAACACTCATGGATAAGTACGAAGTGATGATCGTTGATTCAAACGATGATGCTTGCTCAAGGGCATTTAAGGCGCTTAAATCATCAGCGTTAGTATATAGAGGTGATCCAAGTAGTGAGGATGTCCTAAATGAGGTTGGTATTGATAAGGCTGAGCTTTTCCTGGCTTTGTCAGATAATGATGAATTAAATTATAAAGCATGTAGTATTGCCAAGGGAAAGGGCGTTCCATTAATAATTGCCAGGGTTAATAATAAGGATAATGAGGATTTATTTAAGGAGTTAAATATAAGCATGACATTAAGTGTTGAGGATTTAATAACGAAGAACGTGGAATCATTGATCATGAAAGGCCTAACTAGAGCCCTATTTACAGATACTTCGACAAACCTTACATTCACAATAGTTAGGGTTAGTGGCGATTCACAATTAATAGGCAAATCCATTAGTTACATAGTTAATAATTACGGTGTTGCAATACCATATATAATAACGCTTAATGGCTTAATTAAGCCAAGTAATGACTATGTTATTGAGGGGGATAATGAGTTAGTAATTGTTGGTTCTTTGGAGGACGTTAATAGATTAATAAATGACCTATCGAGTAAGTAGGACCAGAGGTTATTCATTACTTCTGACGCTATATCTCTTTCTCAATTCCATTGATAATTCAAATGCTTTATTAAGTATGGAATACCTAACATCATCTATAGTCCTCAAGTCCTTATAGGTGCCCCTAGCCATTAACTCCACGTACTTATCCTCAATTGCAGCAACATCAACATGAGGATCTTCAATACCCAGTTCCTCCATGTAATCGGTGAGTTCCTTGCGTAGATCATCAATGAGCAATCCATCCTTAGGGGCCTTAAATGGTATCCTAACCTCAATACCCTCAGCAGGTGGTACCTTTCTAATTACGTTCTTTAGTACGAGTGTGTATGGTACGTATATTAACTCGTTACGTGAACTCCTAACTATAAAGCCCATTGATGTCTGCTTAATTATATAACCCTTAATTCCCATGACCTCGACGTGATCCCCAACATCTAATGAATAATCCTTAATAAGCCTACTGAGCTTACCCGTGAAGTACTCCTCAATGATTGGCCTAGTGCCTAGTATTAGGATTACCGCGACAACAATGAGTAATGAACCAACTATTAGGTATTGCTTATAGACGTAGGCTATGGCCGATAGTATAGTCACTATCAGCATTATTCTAAAAATAAATCTCGCGTTCTCAACATCACCCTTTCTCGAGAGTTTCACAACAGCTCTAACCAACTTATCAAATACGTAATCAAGTACGAAGTATATGGCTACAGCAACCACAATAACTACAATAGTATCCCAAACCCAAGTTGGGACTAAACCACCCACCCTACTTACTCCACTGCCTATATTGCTTACATTGACTGCATTAATTATTATTGCCATAATTACAATATCACTGTGTTAATTACGCATTTAAGCCTAACCTTATTTCAATGAATAACAAGAACAGGTTTATTGGCGTACCTAACTACTTTTTCAGATACAGAGCCGAGTAGGAACCTAGTCAATCCCTTTAATCCTCTCGAACCAACAATAATAAGATCCACATTTAGATTATTAGCAATGCTTATTATAGTGTCAGCAGCATCAGTACCTACCTCAAGTAGTCCCTCTGCATTAACACCGAGACTTTTAGCGCGATCAACAGCCTTACTTAGTAAATCTCTGCCCTGTCTCTCCATTGTTTCTATTAAAGCAGGGTACATCGAAGAATCAGGTGCTACGGCGATTTTTCCCTCCTCAATAACATGAAGTATGTAAAGCTTAGCATTGAAGGTCTTCGCGATATTTATTGCGTAGTCCAGTGCCTTTTCTCCAGCCTTCGATCCATCAAAGCCCACCAATATCTTTGTTATTAGTGACATTGGTTTTACTCACTTAATGATTATTAATAAATATTATCGGTCAACATTATTATTAATATTACCTGAACCTATAATGACTTTATTACCCCTATAGATGGCATATGTAATACATATGGGTCTTAGCTCGCACTTAGTACATAATAATGGATCTGGAGGTTCCATAGGCCAACCCTGGTATGTTTCCATTGTCTTGAGTTCCACCAAGACATTTTGGTTCTCCTTCCTTATTTTATTTATAGGTAGTGACTTGACATCCTTCATGGTCACCAGGTACGCCTCCCTAATGGTTATGCCCGCCTCCTCAAGCATTAATGCATAGGAAACTATTTGCTTAAGATACCTTTTTTCTCTATCCTCATTTAGATTCCACGAACTCTTTAACTCAATTAATCCCCAAATCTCCTCACCATCAAACTCCCTCATATACACAATGTCAGCCCTACCTGATGTATCCACGGTCTCTATACCACTTTCAACTTCCACATGAACCCTGGGATTAGCAATCTTAAACCACTCCTGATAAAGATCATGAATTGCTTTACCTCTCGCCAAATTCCTTATACCTTCCATATTGGTTATGGTTCCAAACCTCAACTTTATTAATGACTTAACAAAGCAATCATTACTGAAGAAGGAGGGTGTAGCCCTGCCTGTGGCTCTGTCTATGAGAAATAAGTCATCACCAATGGCCTGGGCACTCCTCAACATTTCGTTTATGTGCTCCTCCATTTTTCTCCTAATCTCGTCTTCACTTACGACATCTGCTATGGGCCTTATGACTAATTTAACCATAAATATTTAAGGAATTAATTAATCACCCTTTATAAACCCATCAATTATGATCCATATAATAACTTAAAAACGGAGATTTTTATCGAAGAACTTATATGGTTTATGTGGGAGTTGATGTTGGCGCAACGTACATAAGAATTGGTTTAATACGCGAGGATGGTAGCGTCATTAATAAGGTAAAGATTAGACAACCTGTGAGTGGCGATGAGAATACTGTAGCAAACGTAATTATAAAGTCAATAAAGGAGCTAACTAATGGTATTCATATTGATGGTATAGGCATTGGCTCAATTGGACCTTTAGATCTAAGTAAGGGCATTGTTCCCTGGGCACCCAATGCGCCCATCAAGAGGTTTAAGCTTGTGGAACCAATAATTAGGGAGTTTAAGGTAACGGTGATTCTAGGTAATGATGCTATGGCCGCTGTTTGGGGTGAATACCTATTCGGTATTGGGAAGGGCATTAATAACCTGGTTTACATAACCTTTAGCACTGGAATTGGTGCTGGCGTAATAGTTGATGGGCATCTACTCGTTGGTAAAGATGGTAATGCCCACGAAGTCGGGCATATAGTTATTGACATAAACTCAAGGATTCAATGCGGTTGTGGTGGATATGGCCATTGGGAAGGCCTTGGCTCGGGCGCTAATATACCGAGGGTTATTAATGAATTCATTAAGAATAAGTCCTACAAGTCAAGAATTTATGAAAAACTCGTTAGAGGTGAGCATGTAAGTACTGAGGAGATATTCCAAGCATACTATGATGGTGATGAACTTGCTAGGGATTTCATCGATAATTACTTAATGAGAGTCCATGCAGTTGGTTTGGCTAATGTAATGAATGCATATGACCCGGAATTAATAGTACTAGGCGGTTCTATGGCTCTTAATAATGTGGATTTATTTAGAATAGGAATTGAAAAGTATCTAAGGGAGTACGTGGCAGTTAAGCCAGCGCGTATTGATTTCACGAAATTCGGCGATGACATTGGCATAATAGGCGCCGCAGCACTTGCAATAAAGGTACCCGAGTCATTAAGAATGTATGTGAGGCATTATGAGGAATTCCTTAGTTAAGTTAATTAAAAATCCTAATTACTACAAATTGTGGTTGATGTTATAGTAATTGGCGCAGGGCATAATGGATTAATTGCTAGTATAGTATTGGCTAAGGCAGGATTAGACGTACTGGTGATAGACCATGTAACATGGCCAGGAGGTATGGCTGGCTATCACGTGATTAGTGGTATTGAGGTGCCCATTGGCGCGTACGTACTTGGTCTAATACCCAATGACCTAATGAGTGAGTTGGGAATAGGTATTGAGCAGTATAAGCCTGAGCCAATTGCGGTATATGTTAAGGGCAGTGAGTTGGTCAGATGGTGGAGAAGCCTTGAGGATAGGATTCGCGAATTTAATAGGTGGGGTCTCGGCGATAACCTAAGGGCCATGTGGAACAAGATTATGGACTTTCATAGGGCATTACGTAAATATCTATACAGATTGAATCCACCAAGTAAGGAGGAACTACTAAATGACCCTGTGTTGAGCGAGTTCATTAGGTCAAAGGGTTGGGAATTCCTTAGTCAATATTTGCCCAGGGAGTTTTGGGATATGTTCATATTCGAGCCGTACCTGGATCAGCCGGCTTTCATGATTGGTTATTACAACCCCGACACTGATTGGTGGTTTCCTGCCAAGAACGGCGAGGTTGGCATTCAAGTCTTCGCGCATGAACTATACAATGCTGTTCTGAGGGCTGGCGCTAAGGTCGTGCTTGGCCTGGGCGTTAAGAAGGTAATTGTTGATAGTGGTAGGGTTAGGGGCGTGTTGACTGATGATGGAAGGAGGATTGAGGCGAGGGCCGTATTATCCACCGCCAGCCCAATAAATACATTGATTAACCTGGTTGGTAAGGAATACTTCGATAAGTCCATAGTTGATAGGTTAATGAATGTGCAGTTGGGAGGTGCATCTAGGCTTGTCATTGTTAATAATGGGCCGATTAAGTTAAGGAATGAGTTGAATAATTACAGGGACTCAATTCTCCAACTACCCTTTGGAGAGACTGTGGTTCATGACAATTACCTAATAGTCACGGGCTTACCGACCAGGGATGAGCTTAGTGAGTACGTGGATATTGACTGGTCAGTTGTAAAGGCCTTTGAATTAATAACGCCGAGTGATTACGAGTCCATGTTTAGATTGGCTGGCGGTAACCTTAATCACTTACCAATGACTGAGGAGTACATGTTCAGTAATAGGCCCATACCTGGTTGGGGCTACTCAACGCCAATAAAGGGCCTTTACCTGGGTGGTGCAGGTACGTGGCCTGGCGGACAAGTAACCGGCGTGCCTGGTTATAACGCGGCCAGGAAAATACTCAGTGATTGGAGTTCGCTGAGGTGATTACCCATGTATAAGCAGGTTATTGTGGTTAGAGCTGACCTTGGGATATCCTGCGGTAAAACTGCGGCTCAAGTGGCTCATGGAGCCGTTGGGGCTGTACTCAGAGTCCTTGAGAATGGTAAGAGGGAATGGCTTGAGTGGTTTAGGGCCTGGGAGTCCTCCGGTCAGAAGAAGGTTGTTTTGATAGTTAATTCATTAGATGAGTTACTCAAGCTTAAGGAGAAGGCTGAGAAGTTGGGTTTACCTACATTTCTAGTTGAGGATGCCGGTCTCACGGAGTTACCGCCAGGTACAGTCACGGTATTAGCGATTGGACCTGGGCCTGAGGATTTAATTAATAAGGTCACTGGCTCGTTGAAGTTACTAAGGTGATTATGTGAGCTTGTCCCAATTCTTTAAGGATGTAATGAATAAGGTCTTTGCATATTCAAACTATGAATTAGTAAATACGGCTATCACGCTCTTCCAACTGAGGAGACTTAGGTATTGGGCCTTTCAGGAGGTAATGACCTCAGTACGTAATTGCAATGGTTATCTACTTGACCTTGGTGCTGGGGATGGCTCAATGACCAGGTTCATAATAAGTAACGGCTTCAGGCATAGGCCAATAATATTGCTCGACCCAGCAATTAGTGGCCTCAGGTCAATGGGAAACCTACACTCTGAATTGGTTGATAGGGTCGTTGGTGTTAGTGAGTACCTGCCGCTTAAGCGTGGGTCGATATGCACTGTTTATACGTCATTTGCGTTAAGGCAGTTTAATAATAAGCCGCTCGCTCTAATTGAGGTACGCCGGATCCTCAGAAAGGATGGATCATTTATAGTTCTCGAGTTTTGGAGACCTGATAATCCACTAACATACGCTGTCCTATTATTTTACCTTGTGTTTGCACTGCCATTGTTGGTGTCGATTGTGGCACCAAGGGAGGTTCGGGATTACGCCACAATGAGGATTACGGTTAGAGGTATCGGAAGTATTTCGTGGTTAAGGGAGTTAATCAAGGAGTTAGTTGGCAATATAGAATCATATCAAACGTATTTAGGAATATTCTTACTAATAAGAGCTGTGAGGACTTAACTCTGAGACAATATCTTAAGCCTGACCAACGTATCCTGCCTGGGTTTTCCCAATTCGTCATAGCCTCTGAGCTCGTAGTATTTCCTAACCATGAATGACCACTCCTCCTCAGTAACCACGTATTTCTTACCGTCATACTCCACGGGTTCCCTTAACCACCTTGGCGGTATTTTATCCTGTTCTATTGTGGTTCCATTCATGTACCTATGAAGCACAATAATCCTCTGAGCGGTCTCCCTTAGCTCATCAATAGTATAATTAAAGCCAGTCACTGCATTCATGACGTCCCTAATGACATCCCATGTATATATAGCCCTACCGAACTTACAGAGAAGCATTGAGTCATACAAGGCATTCCTCTCCTCAATATCCATTATAGCCCTAACCTTATCCTCACCCGTGGCAAACCTACCACCTGCCTGACCAGCAATATCAACGGCGTAAGCACTCGCCCATAAGTGATCAGCGCCTCTCTCGGAAATAGCATTGTTAAGTATCATGCCCTTAAGAGTTCTTGGATCGTAAGCAGCAGGCTCAAGACCCTTAACATGAATTGCCAGGTCTGGCACACTCAGTTTCTCGGCAATGGCCTTAGTACCCAGTGCAGCTAGCTCACCAAGTCCACGCCTATAGGCTGTGTTAATTATTAATTGCTTAATGCCTTCATAATCACCCCACTTTGGTGCATCCTTAATAATACCCTTATCACCGAGGTATATTAGAAAGGCTATTGTGTTCCCGAGGCTTATCGTATCGAAACCAAGCCTATCAGCTAATTCAGCGAGATCAATAAGTCTCTGCGGATCATGAATTCCCGTTAATCCTCCAAGAGCCATCATAGTCTCATACTCAAGGTCATACTCCCCATCGCTTGATCTAACCACCTTATGACAAGCCACTGGGCAGTATAGGCATGCGCCATTTTTAATGAAGTACTTAGGCTTCAAGGTCTTCTCCCACGAGATATTCTCCCAATTAGGCATGACTACCCTAGTCCAATAAATTGATGGGAAGAACCCCATGCCATTACCAGTATCTACTAACCTCACGGTACCACCCTGCCTATACGGTACCATGCCTGGGTTAGTCACGGCTTGCCTACCTAAGTTCCTAACTAAGTCCTGGTAAGCCTTATCGTCAGCCACATCCACGGTCTTACCAACCGGCACGAAGGTTATGGCCTTCACATTCTTACTACCCATAACAGCCCCAGCCCCAGTACGTCCAAACTGTCTCCAATCCTCATGACCAATACATGCATATGGCACCTTATTCTCACCAGCAGGTCCAATCGTTAGGACTGCGGAGTCCCTAAATTCCCTCTTGATCACGTGCTCAGTCTCGACAGTATCCAAACCCCATAACTCCCTGGCATCCCTAAACTCAACTCGACCATCACTAATCACTAAATGAACAGGTCTCGGGCTTATTCCAGTAATCACTACTACATCAACACCTGCATACTTCATGTAGGCGCCCAGGGTTCCACCAACTGTCGAGTAACTCCACCTATTCGTAAGTGGTGACTTAAATATAGCAGCGGCTCTAGTGGTCAGTGGTATCCTCGTTCCACCCAGTGGGCCTGTAGTTATTATTAACGGGTTCTCAGCACCGTATGGATCAATATTATTAAGGCCTAGATTTAGGTCAAAGATTATCTTAAGCCCTAATCCCCTACCTCCTATGAAGAGCCTGGCGTTACCTTCATTAATACCCTCCGCTCTTGTGTTGTTTCGACTCAGATTAATCCATAATATCCTACCGGCATAACCATGCATATTAACATGCAGCAAGAATAACTAATTAAAAGGACTTACTCAAATGTGTTAATCTCAATACTCATTTAAAATGGGTTATTTTAATTCAGAATCTGTGGAGAGGCCCTACTCGAGTGGTTGGTTAGTTAGGGTTAACAATGGCGTCGCCGAGGTCGTAATAAATAGACCACCGCTTAATATAATAACGCTTGAAATGAGGATGGACCTGGGCGGGATAATTAATGAGTTAGAGCAGGATAATAATGTGAGAGTTGTGGTTTTTGAGGGTAGTGGTGACAAGGCATTTTCGGCTGGTGGCGACGTTACCGAGTTCCTAAACACAACACCAAATGACCTAATTAACTGGGGTAAAACAATAGAGGCCGTGGAGAACCTCAGCAAACCAACAATAGCCCTCCTTAGGGGCTACGTACTTGGCGCAGGCACGGAATTAGCCCTCGCATGCGACATTAGGATAGGCACGCCAGACGTGGAGATAGGGCTTCCCGAGATAAGGCTTGGCATGGTGCCGGCTAGCGGTGGTTTAACAAGGATCGTAAAGTCACTCGGCCCACTCCGCGCAAAGTATTATTTACTTCTTGGCAGGAGGATTAAGCCGGAGGAGGCGCTGCAGCTTGGTCTACTTCATGAGGTTGTTGAGTCAGCGAGGATTTATGATAGGGTTATGGAGATAGCCAGGGACTTAATGTCACTATCGCCACTGGCCATTAAGGCATTGAAGGAGGCTATTAAACTCATCCAGGACTCGCCAATGGGGATTGGCTTTGACATTGAAAGGAAGACCTTCGCACTACTGCGATATAGCCAGGACTTTCAGGAGGGTATCGAGGCATTCAAGGAGAAGAGACAGCCCCGGTTCCAGGGCTTATAGTGGCGAAAAATTATTAAATAATTTCAACACCATTAATCAACCACACAGAGACCCGACGAGCGGGCCTATGAAGGTCGTGGGTTACCCCGGCCATATTTCATCCTTAAATTAATTACGAATAATTACTAAGTTCATTCATAATAAGCCTTAAGTCATTTGTAATATAATATTTAATTTGTTTAACTTCATAATCATTGATAAGGTATATTTGTGGTATTCTTACAATACCATTACTAACCCCATACTTAATTATTAATCGCATGGCCTCAGGATCCCTATAGTCCTTAATTTCACAGTTAATACCAGCCTTAATTAATTGTGAGCATAGGTTACTTAGTCTATCCTTAAAGTAGTCCCACTCGGCTGTTACTATGATTATTTTCTTCGGCATCCTATGATCTATTGAATTAAGTAATGTTTTTAAAGCGGTTTTCAAGTGACATGTCGAGGAGATATGGAGTACGTATATGCAGCATTACTATTGCACTACGGTAAGCAGCCCATTAGTGAGGAGAATGTGGTTAAGGTTTTACAGGCAGCTGGGATACAGGTTGATGAGGTTAGGGTTAAGGCGCTAGTTGCTGCCTTAAAGGAGGTCAACATTGATGAGGCAATAAAGACGGCGGCTGCAATGCCCGTGGCCGCTGCCCCCACAACCACTGCTCAGGCAGGTGGTGCTGCGGCTGGTGGTGAGCAGAAGGCTGAGACTAAGGCTGAGGAGAAGAAGGCTGAAGAGAAGAAGGAGGGTCCGAGCGAGGAGGAGATCGCAGCCGGCCTTGCGAGTCTATTTGGTTAATTTAAAATTCATTTATCAAGCATTATTAATTCAAAATTATTTGGCAGTGCTATCCTCGACCTTAAATAAATTCTTCATCACCTTATCCCATAATTCCCTTGGTGATTTATGATAAATCCTTATCTTGGTATATGGAAGTCCAGATAGTGGCTTTGATAGTTGGAACTCTATGAATCTACGCTTCTCATTAATTATTATCTGCTTAACAGGTATTGGCGACTTGAGTAGGTACATGCCATCTATGAGCATTGCATCCTTAAAGATTATTAATTCCTTAGTTACTGTGTATGGGTAATCAGTTACTTGTACGTTGGTCGTCATGAAGGGCATCCTCATCATTCTAAATATTACGTACATAAGTACGAAGAAGACTCCAAAGTATATGAGGTAATCAATGAAATATGCATAGTATAGGTTGGCTTCCTCAATGGTTTGTGTAAACCAGGGCTTTAGGTAGTAACCAATATTTACAGCATTTGATATGTACTTTGCCAGGGTAATAAATGGTCCTGAAAGTACGTATGTATAGAGCATTAGTAATCCTATTAGGACGACCATGAGAATCACTAGATTTTTCATCTGAGCCTTTACGAACTTGTTCATTTCCTGTGCATATTCAGTGTCCTTTTCCATGGCCTTCATGAAATCATCGCGTGTAAGCTTTTCTATAGCCCCCGACTTTGTGGACTTCATGTACTCCTCAATCTCCCTAAATCTAACTCTGGTACTCCTAATACCTATTGTTATGACTATTCCAAAGAATATTGCCAGATATGCAATAACTATTATGTACGTGATAGAGGTTTCATGGGATACATTACCCCAAGCCCCAACTAATGCGAATACTATTGTGAATAGTATTGGCCATAGATACCTAAGTACCTTACTCCTTAGATTGTTTTGTTGAGTAAACATCCCATTTTTAACTCTAATACCCATTTAAAACCTTACCAAGTGTCAGTGGGTGTGAGAAAAGATTTATTTTCTTACATAATTATTCACTTAGTGAAAATGAACGCTAATGGTAAATTAGCAATAAGCGTAATATGTGATAATGAGGTTAAGGCGCCTAACGTGGAGGGGGATAATTCTATATCATTACTTATTAATAATGAGTTATTAATTGATGCCTGTTCAAGTATTAATAAATTAATTAGTAATAGTAAAGTATTGAGTATTAACATTAAACCTAGGCTGCTTGTTGTAACGACACCAGTTAATCATCACTGGGGTGGTATTGAAGCATTGACGGGTGTATCCACGGTTATAATGCCTGTTGATAATACGATACATGGGTTCGAACTTAGGAATAAACTGGATGAACTTGGTCTTGACGTTATTGAGGTTGGCGGTAGAGAGAAGGTTAAACTTAGTTTTGGTACTGTTGAGTTTATTAGAGTTGGTAATAGGAGAGTTGGTGAGTTACTTATTTATTTACCAAGCCATAATTTGCTAATTAGTGGTTGTGGATTGAACCTATGGCTTATTAGCGACGATGAAATAATGAAGTTTTTCAGGGAATTAGATATTAGGTACTTCGTGGGTGGTTTAGGGGCTACATCAATAAGCGAATACCAGGGCGCATTATTAAGGGATATCATTAGAGATCTGAGAGGTGTTTATCCACTTCATGGTACGGGACCCATATTGAGGAAGGAGTTGGTGAGTAGTTATAGGAATGCCCATGATGTCGGCGTAGGTTCTATACTGAGGTTTGGGTGAGTGGTTATGCAATACCTTGGTTTGATAATTGTTATTGCAGCTTGGTTCGTGATTGTCGGCATAATATACCTACTGAGACTTCTTGGTGTTAGGGTACCGGTTAAGGTTTACTATGGGATATTCATCATGCTTAAGGATGAGGAGTTAGTTAAGGAGGTGATAGCGCCACTCGGTAACTTACTACGTAGGGTTCCAAGTTGGCTCATCATAGTATTAACGGTGGGTCTCTTCTCGGTCTCCATGTTCATTATAGTACCAATACCACTAATAATAATGAGTATTAATGAGTGGGGCCTACCATCAATGCTCTATCTGATGTTTAAGAACATCGTCTTAATGATCATAGCCATAATGCATAGATTTAGTCCCATAGAGACTGTAGAGAAGGGATTTACACCATTAGCGCCGTTAATACCTGGAGTCACTGTTTCGCTATATACGTTCATCTACATAATAGTGGCCATAGGCATTGGAATACTACTTCATGAGCTTGCTCATGGGGCGGTATCATCGAGGTATGGCATAAGGATAAAGTCAGGGGGGGCCTTCGCACTTTTATTTCTGGCATTTGGTGGTTTTGTTGAGATTGATGAAGATGAATTAAGGAGCAGAAGCACTCTCATAAGGCTTGCCGTATATTCGAGCGGTGTCTTCATGAATATAGTACTAGCCTACTTAGCCGTAGCCCTTGTGGAATTAGCCCTAATAAGTCCTCAATTAACCCAGGGTCTTTTAGGTACGACGATCGTTTATACGGCTAATTCTACGGATGCCGTGCTCAGGAGTGGTTATATAATAACGGCGGTGAATAACCATCCCATAGCCAGCATTTACACATTGATCTCAATACTTAGCTCCGTTAGTTCAAATAATGTTACATTAACGATTTTTAATCCAGTAAATGGTGCTGTATTTAATGAAGTCTTAAGCACGAGGAATCTAACAATGGAATTACTTGGTTACTCAGCGCTCTATGTAGGTCCGTGGGGTGTCGTTGTTGAGAGTAGGTCCTTCTATAACCTAATGTTTTGGATATACACGTTAAATCTAACCCTGGCCTTACTTAATACCTTCCCTGCGTATCCACTAGATGGTGGTCAATTCCTAGATGCCTTACTCGCAAATGTGATAAAGAATCAAGCATTTAGGAGTAAGGTCATGATAGTAATATCGGTGGTCCTATGGTCACTCATAGGCTTAACACTATACTACACATTAATAACCGGCTTGTACAGGTTGATTTAGCGTGATTCTTTAATAACCACTCAATAGGGCATTTAATAATGGGTAGTAATGATATTGTGAATAGGCGTGATGACGTAAGGACGAGGATTAGGAGAGGGTTCATACTTGGTGTAGTGATTACGATTTTGTTCTTTCCACTGGGTCTTTCTAATTTTGGTGAGGCATTTGCCCTAGAGTCTAGGGTTTATGGTTACGTGATTTACAGATCTGGGAGTATAATCCATGTTGGTTATTTACCGACTTACCTATACATGTGGAGAATTTCATCCCTATTATTCCTTGCGTGGATAATTACATACATCGCCTATATTATTAAACCATCAATAGTACTTGACTCCTCTGGCATTATTTACGGCATTTCCTATGTGATTACCCACTACATTTATCTATTCACAATAGGTGCACCCATAATTATTTACCCGTTCGCTTACATTATGATCACCGTGGGTAAACCACTCCTCTACCTTGATTGGGGTCAAGTCATTACATTAATAACTATTTGGAGGTTCTACTCAATTCGTAAGTTAATGCGGGGTTGAGGATGAGTGGTATTAAGGAGAGAATAGCGGGTATATTACGTGAACTTGGTATTGTTTGGGTTAGGGGCTTCGAGGAGAGGGATCCTCAATATGCCGCTGTGACTAGGCTATGCCGTGAGTTGGAACATGATGTCGACAAGATCCTAAAACTAACAATACTTAATGCCCTAGTCAGTTATCAATTAACGGGTAAGGGTGAGGATCACTGGAATTACTTTGCCAATTACTTTATTGGGAATAAGCCAGTCGATTTATGTAGGGACTTCATTAATTACGTAATGAATAGTAGGTACTTAGCTCGGTATAGGGATTCAAAGGTGAAGAGGATTCGGAGTACCTGCCCACAAATAGCTAGGTTAAGCCTTAGTAATTATCTTAATGACCTAGCATCACTATGGAGATTACTTTCGAGGATAACCAACACGCATGGTGATGAAAAGACCATAGTGTTTGCAGTTAAGATGGCTTATTACGTGGGTAGGGCCTGCGGTCTTGATTTATCGGTTCCAATGGATATACCAATACCAGTTGATTATAGGGTTACGGTTATGACAATATGCAGCGGTTTAATGCCGATTATAGGTAATTCCAACAAGGTGACTGACCTAGCGAGGGAATTAATGACTAGGCACAGGAGAGAAATACAGGGAGTATGGAGTGAGATTGGTAGACTCAGCGGCATACCACCGCTTAACCTTGACTCTGTGATCTGGGTTCTCGGTGGTTTACTAATTAACTCATCATTTAATGTAGATAGGGCAATTAATGAGTTAAGGATTCTCAATGCATATAATGAGAAGGTCCTTGAGCTACTCTATTTACTCAGTGAACGTTGCATTAATAAGTAAGTATTAATGATAATGTCTCTAGCCTCCCTATATACCCGCACCTGGCTCTTATCGGTTTTGAACCTACGTAGTAATTCGACCTCATTATCCTTAATACTTATGTAACCAGTCGAGACTAGCTTATTGAGTATTGCTTTAACATACTCACGACCGAGCCAATACATCATCATTCTATACACCTTTAAGTACCTAAGTTTTGCCTTACCGTTCCTTAACTCAAGTTCCTCAAGTAATAATAATGCCAGCCTAGCCTCAGGACTCACTGACATAAATCTCACCCTTATCTAAGTCTACACGTGCCGTAATTCCACTACTCAGATTGAGTATTTCCTTGGGTAAATTGGTCATTATTGGTATTTGTGCCATAATGGCGCCAATGATGAGCATGGTATCTGCCTTAACGCTAAGTATTGCCAATGGTGCCTTGCCATACTTACTCAGTTGGTACATGACGTAGGGACCTACGGTAGAACCCCTCGAATTCGGTATTACCAGTATCTTACCCACAATACTAGTGTTAATGGTCCTTATGGTACCGCTCTTACCATCAACATCCCCAAGAAAGGAAAGTGACTCGCGATAAACCACCAATTCACCATTAATAATGCCACTTCCAAACAAGGTCTCTCCCTTAAACTTCATGAGAAGTCCAAGAATTCATAAAATAATGACTTATTTATATTTTTAAGATCAACAACATTAATAATTTTACTCAATTCTAATCTTAATAATCCTCTTGGTCTCCTCAACCTCATCCTTCGGCAACTCCTTGTAGGTTAACCACCAAGCATAGCCCTTATACTGCTGGAGTCTCTTTGGAGCCTCCTCAACATGGTGCGGTGGTGGATTCAGCACATTTTCGCCAATTATCTCGTTGTACGGCCAATTCGCCGGCATAACAACACCATACTTATCAATGAGCTGTAACGACCTAACTATTCTGAGTATCTCTGGTATGTTCCTACCAAGTTCCAGTGGGTAATACAGTATTGTTCTTATTGTCGCTTTGTCATCAACTATGAATACTATCCTAACAGTAGTTGTACCCGACTCTGCATGTAACCCTCCTAAGACCTTTGAGACGTTGCCCAGTGGATCGGCGATTATTGGGAATGGTATTTTAACGCCTAAAGACTTCTCAATCCACTGCACCCACTCAATGTGGCTGATGTCCGTATCAACACTAAGTCCTATCAACTCAGTATTTAACTTCTTGAAGTCGTCGTAGTGCTTGGCAAAGCTCACGAACTCTGTGGTACATACTGGCGTGAAGTCACCTGGATGGCTGAAGAGTATGAACCACTTGCCCTTGAAGGCATCCGGCAGTTTCATTGGTCCGTGTGTAGTCACTACATTTAGCTCGGGGAATTTTTCTCCTATTGATGGAATTGTTATTGGCATACTACGACTCAGTAAGCAGCCATACATTTAAGTAAGGTTTCTTTGTTATTTTAAATTTACTAGGCAAATAGTTAGGAATGTCTTGGTATTTATACAATGAGTATGTGAATCATGTGTTTATAGGGATCATTTAAAATACGTGTATTAAATTACTTTAAATTTAATATGCCGATATTGAAGGTGGTGGATTATGAGTAATGAGGGTGTTGCGTTATTGATCATGTATGTTTTTGTAGTATTTACTGTGATATTACCATTGGCATTGACCCCACTTGATTTCTTAATGGGTTATATTAATGCTGTTAATGTTAGGATTCTCGTTAGTAAGTATCTCGAGGTAATGGTTGGTGTGATATTACTTTTAGTATCGGGTGCGTTTTTGGTCTATAGGTATAGTTCATCATTAGTGAGGTTTGTCATGCGTGATATGATAAGGATTTACCATTCTCACGGTATTTTCGACATTTTCATCAATAAAAAATTAATTCAATTATACCTATTATTGTTGATACCAGCGGTGATCACTTACCTAGTTAGTTCAGGCATTCTGAGGGTAACGAATTCTAATTACATAACCCCTAATAATTTCCCATTAATTAATCCAGTTAATTTAACGCTCATGATAATAGGCATTGTTAACCTGGTATTGAGTACGTGGTTAATAATTAGTATTTCTTACCTGCAGTTGAGGATCGCGACCAAACGCATAATTAGCAGGTTAGGTAGTGCTATTGGTAGTACCGTGGGTATTGCAGCGTCTACAGGCACGGCAGCGTTTATCGGTTCGGCCTGTGGATTGGGAGTTTGTACGGCACCCGCCTTCAGCGTTTCACCAATGGCGATGATTGTTATGAGTGTATTTGATATCAATGTTCTCGAATTAATACACTATTCATTAATAGTACTACCGCTCCTAACGCTAATTACATTGGTTCTATTAGCAGTTATTCATAGGAACTTAGTTAGGAGTTTATAATGGTTGTGGTGGTTAATTTCAGCTCTACTTTTAATAAAGGGTTAATGTCTTTACTCTTACATTCAATTTCATTTATTAATTCAGGTAAGAATTTTCATATAATTGTTAGCAAAGTTTTTAAGTTAACCTATGATACCCATATTGATGGGTGTTGTTTTGTTTATTGATACTCAGACCTTGATTTTGATTATCATAGCCTTCATTGTCCTTGTTATTTGGGGTCCGAGTAAGATTCCTCAGTTGGCTAGGAGCCTTGGTCAGTCAATTAGGGAGTTTAAGCGTGGTGCTGCTGAGAATGAGCCGGAGCCTGAGCTTATTGAGGTTGCCAGGAAGTTGGGCATAGACCCAACGGGTAAGACCAGGGATGAGTTGCTCACGGAGATTAATAATATGTTAGGTCAGCAGAAAACCGTTGTGGAGAAGCCCAGTGTTGATCCAAAGGTTCTTGAGATTGCCGAGAGACTTGGAATTAATACTAAGGGTAAGTCTGAGGAGGATTTAATCAAGGAGATTAATTGGAGGCTAAGTAACAAGTAAGTAAGGGATGCTCAAGGGACTCAAAATGCACATCTACCTAGTCCTTGATGAGCAGACCAGTATTTTGATCTTTCTATTCTTCCTAATCCTAATCGCCTGGAAACCAGAGGCCTTGCCTAGGATAGCCAGGGAACTTGGCAAGTGGTATAGTTGGGCCAGGAGGTCAATGGATGACTTCCTCAGGGAGATTAATGAACCTATTAACGAGACAAAGGCATCAATAAACAATACCACATTGGATATAAAAAGGACAATAAACGATGCAATAGACCCAGACCTGCTCAGGATAGCCAAAGCCCTAAACATAAGCACGCAGGGAAGATCTAGGCAGGAGGTAATAGATGAAATAATGAAGAAGCTATCAAGTAATAATAAATAAAATAACTATTGACCTTCCTCACCCATGTTCTTTAGCCTTTCCGTTAATTGTTGTGTCCATTTGTTTGCTATTTCGTTCATTTCCTTGAGTATTTCTTCGTAGTACTGTAGTAGGGCTTGTCCTTCTGGTGTTAGTTTTGCTCCACCCCTTCCTCTACCTCCCTTCCATGCATCAACCAGTTTAATGCCCAGTGTCTTCTCCATCCTATCAATGTAATTCCAAATGAAACGATACGACATGCTCAACTTACGGGCGGCACCACTAATCGAACCAACCTCATCAACAGCCTTAAGAATCTCATAACCACCAGGACCAATAACATGCCTACCACCAACCTCAACCCAAACCCTAAACCTAACACTCACACTCATGTCAATCATGGGTAAAATAAATACAGAACTTTATCTTTTTTGAAATAAGCAATGTTCCTATAATAATTGTTATATCTATTTACTTATCATTTATGTGAAAAAGGAATTTTTACCCAGTATTTAACTTCATAGGTAATAATGAGTGAAGGTGAGAATAAACCTCCATTTGACAGAGAGTTACCCTTTTGGGAGCATATTCGTGAACTTGGGGTTAGATTGAGGAGGGCCTTGATAGTCTTCGCAATAGTCTTTGCAGCTCTTTGGTTACCAATGCCTGGCGTTCATAGTAATAACATTGTCCAGATAGCCATTGGGTTCTTCACCATGAAGTACAACCCAATAATCGCCTACATATTCAAGAGCTACATACTTAATCAAGTAATCTCCTCAGCTAAGTCCGTATCCTGTGCCAGTAATTACATTATTGGTAATTCCACTCAGCCTATAGGCATTATATCGACTACGGTACTCGGCCCCTTTGTCTTCAGCGTTGAGCTTAGCATGGTGATTGCATTACTTGTTACAATACCAGTGCTTATTTATGAAGTATATCAATACGTTAAGCCAGCTCTTTATCCGCATGAGCTCAGGGCTGTTAGGAGGTATGTCTGGATAGCTACGGTATTATTTTATATAGGCATGTTCATTGGTTATTACTTCGTATTCCCAGCCTTCCTGAGGATAAGCCTATTCTGGAGTTGCCTATTTGGTTTTGTGCACTTACTTACTACGAGTGGTTTCCTGGACACCTTCATAGCCACGTTATTTTTTGCAGGTTTCCTCTTCGAGACTCCAGTAATAATGGCCTTACTAACGCAGGTTGGTTTTGTAACCCCTGACATGCTCTCTAGGAATAGGCCCTACATATACTTCGGCGTTTTAGTGGCAATAGCCATAGTGAACCCAGATCCAACACTAATCAGTACATTGCTCTGGTTCATAATGTTCATAGTACTATTTGAGGCAGGATACGCATGGAGCAGGAGCATTTACAAAGGCATACCCAAGGTGTGATTTAGTAGCCTTACTAAATGCTATTAATGGATCATTCTATAAAATATATACTGAAGGTAAGACCAAGAGAGTTCTTGAGTTAGGAAGGTGGTTGGATGGGTAAGGGTTCAGGTCTCTTTGTTGATTATTAGCAAGTGGTGTCTGTGATTATAGTCCTCATTCCTTCATACCTGTTTCTTCTTCCCCTTTCATTTCTCATTAGAAGAACGTTCAGGGTGACCTTGGTGAACCCACACATGCTTAGGTATCCTTAAGAAATATGTTCATTGTGTTAACCATGTTTCTGTTGACTGTAAACCCGGCACTTTGTGCAATACACCAATTATTTATTATACCCATTTATTTCTGGAGATTGGGCACGTAATTGACGTTTTCCCGGACTGGCAAGTTTAGGGTAATTACATGGATATTAGTGATATTGACTAGTGATTATTAGCGATGTCTAGGTATATGGACCAGTTAAAGAGGAGATTATTGCTTAAGAGTTTTATTGAGTCTAGGGTTAAGTTCTTCATATGCACCACCAAGGAATAATGAGCCCATGGTCTGGATAAAACAACCTAAGCGTGAGACTGTTAAGCTAGTTGTCCTAGTTAGGATTTACAGCATAAGCCCTGAATAGATATTGAGAAGATTTATAATTAATTAAGCTAAGGATTATACATAGTATGAGTATACCTCAGTCATTAATTGATGTGCTCAGGAGGAGGGGCCTTGATGTTGATTACATAATTGATATCCTAACGACAAAACTCGAACTAGACCCATCAGATGCCGCAAGGGCACATGCAGAATTAGCATTGACGGCATTTAACGAGGGTTTAAGTTTCGTTGATAAAGGTGACGTAATGCAAGCCAGCGAGAAGTTGTATAAGGCGGTGGAAGAGTGTATCAAGGCCTTAGCTATTGTCAGGGGCTTAGACGAGGCCAAAGAAGCCCTGAGCAAGGGTAGGTGGACAGTAAGCCTACTGGACAATGCAGCGTCAAAGCTTGGTGAAATAGTGGAAAGGGCTTGGGATGCGGCATACTTCCTACATATCAATGGCTTTCACGAGGTCAGGATAGGAATTGATGAGGTTAGGAGGAGGGTTAAGTACATAACTCCATTAATTGAGGAACTTAGGAGGGAGGTTAAGATTTGATGCTGTGAGAGAAGAAATTGAAATTCTTATTTTTAACCGTAATTTAATTAATTAGTGATTATTCGTTAACCGTTACGTATACCTGGAACTTAATACCATATGCCTCGTATTGCCCATCAGCATCGTAGACCCTGACTATGTATGTACCTGGACTAAAGGTTACTGGGGCATAGAGCTTAACAATGGCTGATTGGCCTAGTGGCACTACGAGTGCGAAGCCATCAGAGTGCACTAGGTGCCCTGGTAAATTGTACTTATTTATGATGTCGTACTGCGATATGTGGCCTAAATATGTAGAGTTCCACTCATAGGCTACCGTGCCGTTTGGGTAGAGTACTTGTACAAGCACTATGAATCCGCCGTAGGTGTCTGGACCAGCTACCCTGATGACGTGCAGTAGTAATGTGCCATTCTTAAATAATTGGGTGCCGGCCAGTGAGTATGCGGGTGTCTTTGAATAATTGGTTAGGTGGGTGAATCCCTGGAAGTTTATTTGGTATAGGCCCATTGTCACTCCCGTGGCAATTATGAAGCCCAGCAAAGCCAGTGCTGTCATCCTATCCATGCTCATCACCTTACCATAATGGTATGTAGAATTTCCATATTTTCAATCCTCTTGGGTACTTCTTCGCTAAGTATTGATCTATTGATAACCACCTACTACCAGTAAACATGAACATTAATGCAGCAGCCCCCTCAACAGCCGCTATCTGCCACTCATCAACGCACGTGGGCCCCAACCAACCACCAGCAGCCCCAATGCTCCAGGCTAAGAGAGTTATTACAAGTCCTGATAGTCTCGTTGTAAGGCCAAGTATCATTAATAGGCCGAACAATCCCTCAACGGCAGTGAAGAGAAGTAAGAACATGTAAAGTAGGTGTGGATGCAGTAATATCCACTCGAGTTGGCCAACGATAGGCTGCCATGCATGTGGTAAGAATGTTATTAACTTACCACCAACATATGCTGTAGACAATGGATTAAGTTTAGCAGGCACATTAATGGTCCTCCTAAGAAACGCTGAGAAATACATCCAGCCTAGCGTAATTCTTAAAATTGGCAGATATCTTTCAATAACGAAATTTTCTACTGCTTTTTCTAAAGTTTTGCTTATTTGTGTCATATCTATCAAATCAATGATAGCAATTCATTTCTTAAAGATTAATTTCTAACTATTGATTTTTATCTGCCAAAGGAAGTTAACAATCATTAAAATATCGCGATTGTGTAAATATTTAAATAAATTCATTAATATATTTTTCTATAATTTATAAATTATTGCATCTTTACTTTCTGCGTCTAATTAGCACATTCACTTTCATTTATTGCTGATGACTGTATTGTCATTTTTTTGACAATAAAAGTTAAAAATATAACTAATTCTTCTTATATTTGGCGGTCAGCATGGATATCTATCATTTAGATAATTACCATATCTTATTACTTCAAATCCTTCTTGTTCATTCAGTGGCTTCAATTCCAAGAAACTATTAGACACTCAATGGGTTATTCATTCTCCAATACCACAACCCCATCATCTAGTTCAAATTCAAACTCAGGTACGGATCCAAAGAGTAAGAAAAATGGGCAGGGGTGACCTAAATGGTCCAGCTAGCCATACTCACAGACCTAAGTAAATGCTTTGGATGTAATGCATGTATGTTGGCATGCAAGGAGTGGCATTCCAGTGGTTGTTATGGACCAATGACAGATCTGAAGCCATGGGGTCCAGAACCCGGTAAGGCACCATGGTCAGTATTCTTCATGAGGGTACTGCAGGTTGAGGTTGGTGCGTTCCCAAACACTAAGACGTTTAGTGTGCCAATTAGTTGCTTCCAGTGTAAGAACCCAGCATGTGTTACGGTATGCCCAACTGGGGCCATATATAAGAGGAGGGAGGATGGTGTAGTAGTTATTAACTATGAGGTATGTATTGGCTGCAGGTATTGTGAGAATGCATGTCCATATGGTAACATAATATTTGACCCAGTGGAGGGCGTTAGTAAGAAGTGTGTCATGGCTATTGATAGGGTTTACGATGAGTCATTACCACTCTACGAGAGGGTACCACCCTGCGTTAGGAACTGTCCAGCCGGTGCTAGGGTATTCGGTGACATGGATGACCCTAACAGTATAGTTTATAGAACTGCCATGAGAAAGGGTGCAGTACCAATGGGCCCTGAGTTCGGCACAGACCCACCTAGCCTTTATGTAATGCCCGGCGTACAGACTAACGAATCAACAAGGATAGTAACTAGTGAAGAACCTGAGGAATTTGCCCTAAGAACTGGTGCAGCTGATTTACCAACCTTATTACAGAAGCTGAAGAACGTTAAACCAACCGGTGGTCACTGCAGTGGTGGAGTAGGTAATGCTAAGGGTCAAGGCACGTGATTAATATGGAGAACTTAGATCCTCAGGCTTTAAAATCACTTGCATTTTCCCGTTCTATTATTTACGACTTTCTAGCCTCATCCTACATATACCCGTATAGGCTTAATGATTTTGAGAAGTTAATTAAGTCAAGGATTAGTAGGGTTAGGGATGTTGCCGAGGCACTGGCGAGACTTTACTCATCAATGAATAACCTAATTAAGTTGTTAGACATTGCTAAGGATATTAATGATTATAATGCATTAACGCCAATACAGGTAGACTTCACTAGGATTGATTATGGGGCGATACCCTACGAGGGCTACACTCATACTGGTTATCTTGATATGAACACTGAGATATCGCTTAAGAGGATTTATGCAGATTATAACCTTATCGTGAATAAGGAATTTAGGGATTTGAGAAGTGATCACATTGCCGTTGAGTTTGCCTTCATGAGCTTCCTGGCCTATGAGGAATATGATGATTGGAGTAATGCTACTAGGTATATTGAGGAAGAGGATTACTTCATAAATAATCACCTAGTTAATTGGGTCTCAATATTCGTAAGTACATCGCTCAAGCTTGTGAGGACTGATTACCTTAAGCTTCTGCTCAATTTCACGAAGGATTTCATGACTCAGGATAGGGAGGTCATTAAGATTATGAGGGATGTCTATGGTGGTAAGTGAGGAGGGCAAATTACTAATCCTTGAGGATCCAAGTGATGAGGAATTGAATAGGGCTAGGGAGCATAATGGCCCAATAATTATAGTACTTAGGAAGTTAGGTAGTGTCAATGTCCAGGGTAAGCACCCAATGAACATTTACATACTTAAGTCGCCGAGTGATGAGGAGTTAGAGGCGTTAAAGGCACAGTTAATGGCTAGGAGAACAAGCACGAGGGAGGTCGCCATCGAGGGCCCCATCAGCAGGAGGGAGTTATTGATAGGTAGGGTTGTCAAGGTCATTGAGAAGAACGTACCCACGTACTTCGAAAACGCATGCAGTGCTAGGTTTGGATGTAATGATTGCGTTAATGCATGCCCAACCAATGCAACATCAATTGTTAATAATAGGGTTGTCATTAACGAGAATGCATGCATTGAGTGCGGTCTATGCGTGTCAAAGTGCCCAACAGGTGCCCTGGCAATGGTTGGCGCAGATGATAATGAGTACGTAGCCCTACTCAATAAGTTAAATGACGTGAAGGGCATTAAAAGAATAACATTCACATGCCCATTGAATACTAGGGAGCCTAGGAATGGCGAGTACATTTACAGGGTGCCATGTGTCGATGCCGTTAGCCCTGAGTGGGTGACAATGGCGCTTGCCAAATCCCTTGAAGTAAGTATTGAATGCCCTGACCAGTCATGTAAATTGGGCGGTGCTGACTATGCTAAGGGATTAATCAACGCGTTTATGGGGTCGTTTAAGCTGGGTATTACCAAGGATGACGCATTGTCGATGGCCACTGACGAAACGTTGAGTGAGAGAATTATTTACATGGGTATTAGGCGTAATGACTATGTTAAGGCATTGGTAAGGCTTAGGCCGAGGAGTAAAGGCGTTACTAATGAATTACTTAAGATATTTAGTATTCACATTGATGATGTTAAGTGCTCATTCTGCGGGGTGTGCTTTGCTAAATGCCCTGAGAGGGCGTTTGATGTTGGTAGGGATGGCAATAAGACAGTGCTTAAGTTCAACAGTCTCAAGTGTATTGGTTGTGGCCACTGCGCGAGGTTATGCCCTGAGAAGGCAATAACAATTAATAGGGCTAGGGAATTCCCGATGAGCGATAGCACAGACGTGGTCTATGACGAGGTAGTCACATGTAGGATGTGCGGTAAGCCCTTCGACACGAGGAGACACATAATGACTATGAAGATTAAGCTCGGTATCAAGGGAGACCCGGAGTGGCTATACCTATGCCCAGATTGTAGGAGGTACTACACGGCGAAGAAGATGCTTGAGAATGCATTGGGCGTAAAGGAAGTTAAGAGCTATGTCTAGTGATATGTTTATCATTCATTAAAATCCAAATCCAGTAGTTAAAAGCTCTACGGAACTAGAAACAGCCCTACCACTGGTTGTGTCAGGTCTGTTGTTCAACGATAACCATATTTAGTTACTTAATGACCAAGATTTTCCTTAATTTAAATAGTACTTAGTAATTAGGTAAGAATTTGTAAGAGATTACGAAAAATAGAGTTAAATAAGACCGTGGGTACGTAGTCGATGAACACCCAAACAATAGGACTGGTAATACTGGTGGTAATACTCGCAATAGGACTAGGATACGTGGGTTACCTATACTCAACCACCGCGTCAATAGCCAGTAAGTATATGATACTTCAAAGCCAATACCAGCAGTTGCAGAGTAAGTATGAGACCCTTAAGAGTGAGTACTCAAGCCTAATGACAAACTACACAAACCTAGAGAATCAATACATGAGCCTACAAGGCCAGTACCAATCACTGGAGGGCATGTCCAACTCAAGTATGGGCATTATGCAGCCAGAGTTAATACCAGTTGGTGAGGCTACGGTGACGGTAAACGCCACACAAGGAGCCACGGTTAGGCTTGGCAACATAATAGCCGTGATTAGGCCGGGCACGTACATGGAAACACCAAGTGGGCAGGTACTTAGTACGTATCAATTCTCAATAATAGACTACATGCTAGAGAATGTTGAGCCAACGCCCATGGAGATGGGCATGGGAGGTTCGCCACCAATTTACGCCTTCGCCTATGCCGTTAATGGACAGGTATCGCCGGGATACACATTCGTTAACCAGGAGGGTAAGCCGCAGGCGATAATCACTGTTGTTAGGATGCCGAGCACGTGGACCACTTGGACATGGCTTGGATTCACCGAGGAGTCTAATGGTACATTAATCGGCGGTCACTACGCCTTCCCAGACAACTGGGTGTATGTTGGCTCTGGCATATTCGTGAATTACCAATTCGTTAAACCAGTGCCCTGGGTATTCGTATACACTGGGATGCCGGCAATGTCAATGACAGTGTACACCTCAGAGACCACACCAAATAGTACGGAAATAACGACGATGGAGCCCGAGTTAGTGCCCGTTAGCATAGGCACAATAACTGTGAACGCAACTCAGGGAGGCGCCATTACCGTAGGTAATTTACTGGCAATAATACCGCCGAGCACGTACGTTAAGACCCCGAGCGGTCAAATACTTAATACGTACAACTTCAGCCTAGTATACCAAGCCCTCTACAACTTGGTCTACCTAAATGCGAGTGGTACCATATACTGGCCAATATTCTCCTACGCCTTCGCAGTGAATAATGAGATAAGCCCAGGATACACCTTCGTAAATGCCTCGGGCTCCCCAACACCCGTGATAACTATTGCCTTCCTACCACCACAGGCCTTCTATAATCCGAGCAGTATGATGATGCCTACTAAGGTTACGGCATCATGGACCTGGTTAGGCTATACGGAGTTACCAGACGGGACGTTACTCGGTGGTAATTACGCCTTTGCGGACCCATGGCTGGTGGGTGATGATTACATAGTGAATGCCGTGTTCGTTAAGCCAGTGCCCTGGATATTCGTGGCGCCAATACACGGCTTCGCAAACATGACAGGCACCATGGTGACGTCAATGAGTCAATCATCGACAAGCTACTCATCGGGAGGCTACTCATAATACGTATTGCGTATTCAAATTTCGTTAAAAACACTAAATTGCCTTTCATAATGCTCGTAATCTCGTCGTAACTATTAATTTACCTAATTGGTGAGTTAGACAGTACTTTTGGGTTATTGCAGTGTTATTACAATTTAGTTTCCATTTCATTATTAATGCCCACAGCCCAAATGCGCAACTGCCTTATTAATTGATTCACCTAATGCACGTTAATGCTTAAAACTTATAAATCATTGACAGGTAATGCTGCCTATCTAATGGTTGAGTATGAGAAGGATTTGAAGAAAATACTTATTTGGTTGCTTGGCGGTTCCCGCGGAGGTTTAATGAGGTTAAAAATCCTACTACTACTTAAGAAGAAGCCCATGAATCCCCACCAACTGGCTAGGGCGTTGAACGTGAATTACAGGACCGTGATTTACCACCTGGAGCTCCTTGAGAGGTACGAGCTAGTGAGTAGGCTTGACGTAGGTTACGGAGCACCATACTTCATTAGTGATAAACTTGAAAAAAGGTGGGACCTTATTAAGGATGTTATGAGTATAATAGGCATTGATGAAGAGGAGGCAGGGGGTGGTAAGTCATGACGCATTACCTATGGTACATAGACATTGGCGCCGCAGTTGCACAGACAGTAATTGTGGCATTAATATTCAAGAATTACCTAGGGATTGGTTTTACGAAAATTGGCAGGATACTACTCTCGGTATCAGCAATACTCCTTGTTGAGAGCATATCGATGATAGCTATATACTACATGTGGCTGAGCCTAGGCCTTGGAATGGAAGTCGCAGCGCCAACGCTACTAATCACAATACTGAACCTAGTCGTGATATCACTATTGTACGTCATATCAAGGCTTTAATGAAGCTATAATGAATAACTGGTGCTTTCCCACCCGTTAAGTTAGCAGGAAATGCTATTAAGTACGCATAACTAAAGGACTAGATTTAAGTAAGTAGCCATTAATTGTCTATTAAAAACGGTTTAGGACCTGAATGATTATTAGGAGTTGAGGATTGGGTAGGCAGAGTGGAGGTAAGATTATTCTTATCTCCGCTCTTTCAGTCCAGGATTTGACAGATAATACGACTTCCCTGGGTCGTAGGAATGTTGTTCATGGTCTTGCTAGTGCCTTTACTGCATTTACTATGTTCCTGGCCTTTGCGAGGTCTATTTGTCCCTCCTCGTCCTTTAGGTATGTGCCTACTATGAAACCGTGGGCCTCCCTGTAGTCGTTTATGTTATTTGGGTTTATGCCGCTCCCAACTAGTACCTTTGTGTTTACGGACTTTATGACTCGCCTAAGTAGTAGCGGGTCTGGTGGTTCCCCGGTCCTTGGCCCAGTGACTACCAGTGCATCGGCCAGGGCCCTCTCCACGCAGTCCTTGGCCACGTCTTCAACAGTCATCCTGTGCAGTGGGCTTGCGTGCTTGACAAATATGTCCGCGAGCACCGTGACCTTAGTGTTAAGCCTGGTCATTACCTCAAGGACTTCCCTGGACACAGGCTCGATTATACCCTCGGCACTAACTATGGATTCGCAGTATGCATTTGATCTAATGAAGGATACACCAGTAACAGCAGCTATGGCCACTGCCTCAGGTCCTGAATTCCTGAGTAAGTTTATACCCACAGGTATTGTCATGGTTCTCACCACTTCTCGTGCTATAATCGCCATCGAAGCGATTGTTTCAGTTTCTTTAACCCTAACCCTAAATGGATAGTCATTGAAGTTCTCGAGAATTATCGCATCAAAACCAGCCTCATCAAGTACCCTGGCATTTCTCACGGCGAAGTCTATTATCGTGCTAATGTCAAGACCACCATACCTAATAGAGCCAGGTAGTGGTGGCAAGTGTACGACTCCTATGAGTGTTGGTCGATCGTCCCGAAACTTCAATGTAGGCATTGATTAATGGTCAGATAAGGAATTAAATAATATTACCATTCAAGACCCCTTACACCCACCACGCCCTTATCGAAGTAGTGTCTCTTGGCTTCCATAACAGTTATTAAGTCAGCCAACTCCATAAACTCATGGGGTATGTCTCTACCTGTTAATACGACATTAACCTCGGGTGGTAATGACTTAATACCATCAATCACCTCCCTTGCCGTTAAGTATCCACTCGATACTGCATTATTAACCTCATCTAGAATTAGTAGGAATGGTTTAATCTCCATAGCTCTACTCAGCGCTATCTTAAATACATCTCTAGGTGTTAAATGCTGGTCTGGATCTAGTGAGTAGACATCGACATAGCCACTAAGGAACTTCTTAATTGCCAAGTACTCACCAACGTACTCACCCCTGTAGATTAGGGTCTTCATTAAGTGGGCGATTACTACTCTGTAGTCATGACCAACAGCCCTAAGCATTAATCCCAGGGCTGCCGTTGTCTTCCCCTTACCATCCCCTGTATAAAGCAGTATTAGCCCCATCGAGACACCTTATGAACCAGCTTAATTTGCATTACTGTGATGCTCTGTATCCTTTAGTAAACACTTGTAGAATGTCGATTGGTTATACTTAAAAATACGTGAGTTATGTTTTCCTTGCTATGGTTAGCACGTACATTGGTGCATTAATAACGCTTGGCGTTTTCGCCGTATTATCAGCCATAGGTATCACTGTAACCAAGGACAACCTATACGCAGCGATATACCTGGCAATAACGACGGGGCTCATTGGTGCCGTTTACGGCTTATTTGGAATAACCTATGGTTTCATACTAATATACCTAGTATTTGTTGGGGCGACAATAACAATAACAATAGTCCTAGCTGCAACGTATAGGCGCATTGAGTTCAGAGGCGGTATTGGTAAGTCCTGGATACTACCAATGTTGTTATTCATAGCAACCATAATCATTGCCTCAGTATGGACAAACTATAACGTTGTACCAGTCACTAGTCAATCATTAATAAGCTTCGCATCAACACCAGACAGCATATTATTAATCGCATTATTGTCCTCGCTCTTGATGGCCATAATGATTGGATTAATAATGTACTACCTGGAGGTGAGTGGCCGATGGAGGTGAATGCCGCGATAATCTATGGATTTGCGTCAATATTACTGATGATTGGTTACTACAGCGCATTGAGGGCTAGTGATTTAATTAGGGTATTAATATCACTGGAGTTAATGTTCAACGCAATATTCCTAACATTAGTGCCGTTTTTTGCCGTGAATGCCATCGCGGCTTTCGGTATTCTTATCGTTACAATATTGACATCATCCACGGAATTCATGACATTAATAACGGCGATAATGGCAATGGATAAGGTTAGGAAGTCCGTTAGGGTTGAGGAGATTAAGGCTGGTGGGGAGCAGTATGTTGAGGCGAAGAGTAATACTTAAATCGCATGGTTAAGGGTGATGCGAAGTGTCCATACCATACACATACATTCTCCTTGCCGCAACGATAATTAGCGTGGTTGGTACGGCACCAACATTACTTAGTGAGGAGACCAGGAAGTACTCATGGATAGCACCATTAATTTCAATGGTGATACTCCTTATAACAACTAACATTTACCTAATGGCTTACATAGCCTTCCTGGTGATTATTGGAGCGCTGGGTGTGGTCACATTAATGAGGTTAAACTCGCCAATAAGAGGCGTTGATTATATGCTTGTTTCCATAATGATAATAGCCACAGTACTAGCCCTATACACGAGTGACCTAGCCCTTGTCCTACTATCGCTAATGCTTGTTTCAGCACCAACGTACTTATTAATCCTAATGGGCGACCCAAGCATTAGCATTGAGGTTGGTGTTAAGTACGTGGTCAACATGATAATAGCCACGGTACTATTCTTCGTAGGAGCAATAATGATTAGTTCAGGACCATCACTAATAACATACATAATAGGTTTCTCCCTATTATTGCTTGGTCTATCTCTTGAGGTCGGTGTAGCACCAATGCATGAGTGGGTTCCCGACGTATTCACTGCCGGTAATCCAATACCTGTCTCAATAATAGCATCAATAGCTAAGATAGCACCATTCATTGTTGCAGTTAAGATAACACTAACGTCGATGGAACTATACAAGGTATCACCCTATTACTTGGCCTACATAGCCAGTGCCTTCGCGGTAATATCGATGTTCCTAGGCAACATAGGCGCATTAACAAGTAAAGAGAGCCCCAGGGTATTGGCATACTCATCAATAGCGAATATGGGTTACGTAATGTCAGCCTTTGCAGCGGCAATAATGGGTGCCCAGGAAATGGGCATAACACTTGGATTAGCATTAGTTGGTTTATTACTTCAGTTGTTCATGAATGCGGTTGGTAAAATGGGGTTCTTTAACACAGTATTTTCAAAGGGCAATAATGCCGTGAGTACTTGGTTAATATCGCTAGCCTTCATAGGCACACCACCACTTCTGGGTTTCTGGTCAAAGCTATACATAATACTAGCTCTAGTTTATGGAAACCTGACATGGCTCGCTATTCTCCTTGTCATAAACTCAGTGATCTCAGTACCATACTACGTTAGACTTGCCAGGGAGTTAGGGACTGGTTGGAAGGGTAGCTTGGCTGAGGGCTTGATAATAGTGTTTACGATAATAGTGCTGTCAACAACAATACCACCCTCATGGCTAATAAAACCAATAATGAACTTAGTTAATTACCTAATCCTCAATCTATAAACAATCTACTTAAAAATAAGATACATTCATTAAACAACAATGAGCATTGTTAGGGGTGTTTATGAGGGATTAACGGCAGTAATTTATGGTTTCATATTTGACATAGCCCTAAAGTTACTATTGCTCATTGGTTTTACGGATATAATCTACGATATACTGCAATTGATAATAGCAATACTTTGGATAGGCATGGCAATGTTTGGTTGGGGTGGGGTTTGTATAATCAGTAAGGGTACCTGTAGATTATCAACTATTTATAGGTATGTAATGTTTATTGTAATACCAATAATGGCCTTTTCTTACATACTTTACCTGTACAGCAATGGGGTTGCGGCCGCCCTACTATTCCTAATAGCCGTAAGTATAACACTCGGACTATCAGTGTCAGGTTATGTCGGTGCTTATATAATTAGTAATCAGTTCAGGAATAACCTAGGTAGGATTGGGGTAGTAATCTCGATAATTGCAGTAATTATGTGGTTAACATTGATTCCCAGGGTTATGGAGATTGGTACGGCAATAAATGCCGTGGGTAATGCGCTAATAGTGATTGCCTTAATGCAGGTAAGGAGAAGGTATTCACCAAACATTAGTATTCGCCGTAAATAAACTGATATAGGTAGTTTTAATATATGTAGAGTTCCTCAATAATCTTCATAAACTTCATAAGTCCTGGATAGCCAAATACTCCTTGTCCAATATTCTTTACCAGATTACCAATTATTATTGTTGGTGTTCCTGGCGCACCTAGTTCCTTAGCTATTGACTTAGCCTCCATAACTCTCTGAAGCTCCTCATTAATACAATCATTACTAGCTCCAGTAATAGTCTCCTCACCCTTTAATTTACCGCTTAGGTAAGCCTCATAGTGTCTCTTAAGAACTTCCAGGAAAATCAACGGATCCCTCTTGTAAATGCACCTAAAGGCCGCATGAAACTTCTCAACACCCCTATGCACTGGGTAATCAACGAAATAAAGCGATGCCTTACCCTCCCTGAAAAGCTCGAGTAAGTAATCGCCAGCCTCGTCCTCAAGCAATGCGCAGCCAGGGCAGTATAGATCGTAAAAGATCACAATAAGTAGTCTAGAGCTTTGAGCTCTAAAACCAAGCCCAACACCCTCGACCTTCTCCAGCACTCTCCTAATATCCTTAATCAACCACTCATCAGACATTAAGGCAGTTAATAATGATTAGCTTAAAAAGATTAAATGCTAAGTGCGGTATTTAGTGTTCGTGTTCATTTTATTTGAGGATTCATTGCCTTGAGTGTTATAAGATGAAGCGAAGAAGAATAATCTTGATTTTCCTGATACATGTTTTAACGTGATACCATGGGTCATTTAATCACGTGTCTAATCTCGAGATAGGTCATTACTGCTACCCAGGAATCTATTACTGCTATTCCATAGGCTTCTTCCGTAGCGGCAGATGGCCATGGAACAATCAATGCTATTATTGGCGCTATGATACCGAGAATTAATGAGAATGAGCCCAACACCCTATCTTTAGCCATTAATGAGCCAATTCCCCACGTAATTAATGCCATATCCATCTGGGCAAAGAACCAGGTTGAGACAAAGACATGCGGTCGGGTCCCAGCATGGTAAATACCTATTAGTGCCAGGAATATACCCGCCACAAATACGAAGGCTGAGGCGAAATTCTCAACCTTGTTTCTTGATATTAGTAATAGGTTTATTGAGTATAGAACAATAAATATTGACGTTATTATTAATCCATAATTGTAAATCCAGGGATCAGTAGCATGCGGTCCTCCTAAATCACTGAATGCGTTTTTCGTGAAAACGAACCATGGATTAACAATTATACTAATGGCTATGAATAACCAAGCAAGTACTGCAGCCACCATACCTGTATACGCTAGAAATTGCTTAGCACCCACATGATAAAGATGAAACTATCTTTTTATACTTCACCCAAAATTAAATCTCAACCATAAGTGATTCAGTATCTCTTGGATAGTAAGTTATTACCTCAACATGATCCTCATGAATAACGACAGTATCCGAATGCCTAAAACCACCAAGACCCCTTATGTATATACCCGGTTCAACAGTAACAACCATGCCAGGCCTAAGCACAGTATCATCACCGGCATCCAAAAATGGCGCTTCATGACCCTCTAACCCAATCCCATGACCACTATGATGCAGCAAATATTCAGTCACGCCGAGTTCCTCTGCAGTCCTTATAACGGCCTTATCAACATCCGAAGCCTTAACCCCAGGCTTTAAAATACTTAATGCAGCATCCTGAAGCTTAAGCATTAATTCATGGTACTTAATAACATCATTACTCGGCTTACCAACAAAGAGATTTCTTTCTAGTTCCGCCATGTAGCCACCAACATCTGCCGAGGCTCCTGTCACCAACACATCACCAACCTTAATCGGTCTCTCAACACTTATTGAGTGAGGATAGGCGCCATGCTCACCAACCTGGCCCCTAAAACCCGCGTAAGCAGGATACTCAGACCTCACCGGTTTATACCCAGACCCTAAGGCCTTCTTCATCATTATAGAAGCGTCAAGTGAAGCCCTCAGTGATACCTCGTAGTCATATATACCAGGTGCCGTATAGTCTTGAAGGAGTGAATGAGCAAGATTTGACCATTTAGCACTTTCCCTAAGTAATTCGATCTCCACGTCACTCTTTATTAACCTCATGGAGTAAATATCGACTGATATGCTCACGAACTTAACACCAGGAAGAAGTTCAGCTAGGCTTGGCCCTTTGTATCCCCAATAACCTACATAGCCTGGCGATGTATCATAACCAATGGCGGAGCTATCCAACCGAAGTTCCTTAAGCCAATCAGCAAATAATCGCATTGGATGTACCTCACCTGGGTAATCCCTATATGTATACACCCTACTCACGAACTTTGTCTGGTTTAGTACATGGTCGCTTTCAAGGAGTGGTCCAAAGAAGTAAATATCGCCATTCCTACGCACAATTATGGCCGCCGGTCTCTCTGTTTGTAGGTAGTAAAACCCTATGAAGTACGTAATGTTTATTGGATTAACTATGTAGGCAGCATCCAGCTTCTTCTCATCCATTACCCTATAAAGCAGGTTTAGTCTTCTCTCAAATTCCCTAGTCGGTACTGTGTACATCGTTCATTATTACTTTAAAATCATTTTAATGAATTATCCACTTCTAACCGAATAAATTAACCTCAGGAACATTCTCTGCAGTGGCCTTCTCACTAAGCACGTCATTGCTTATCTCAATCACGTACTTAAGTCTCGCAGTATAAACAACATTGTTACCCTCCTCGCCAGTTGGTGTTAGCGGTATTTCACCAGTAACCCTGGCATAACCCTTCTCCTCATTACTCCTCATCAACTTCCAAACCATGTTAATATTGTACTTACCGCCTACATCCTTAATATCCCATGTTCTCTCACCAGGTGTTAATCCATAGTCCGTGGAGAACGACTTAACAAGCTGCATGAAACTAGTGCCAGAATCATCAAGAGGCACCGATAAGCCAGCTTCCCTAGGCCACCTCTCAAGTCTCTTTCTCTTTGCATCATCGTTGGCCGATTTACTTATTTTTATTGGCACCTCCAAATCCCTTTCATACACGGGTGTGAAGCTCATCAAGATCTCGTAGTTTAGACCAGAATAAAAACACTTTCCTTAATGGTGGGTCTCAGCTAACACCTTACTCGTCATTATTGTCTGAACAGCCATCGCATCATCATTGATGATTACTAGATTAAAAAGTCGGTATTTAAAACCTACTCGGTCCCAATAACCTCATTTATATCCAGTACCTCTACAGCACCCTCAGCATTTCTACTAAGGTTTGCCAGGCATATTGGGCATACGGTCACCACGGTCTTCGACAATTTAGCCAAATTCTCAATCCTAATCTTAGCAATCTTCCTCGAGAGTTCAGGGCTAAGTGACTCAAGTGGTCCTCCACAGCATGTTGATGTTTCCTTACCAGTTATTACTGGGTCCTCAATATGCTTAATACCTGTATTGTCAAGTATTGATCTATAAACATCGTACTTACCCAGATACCTTGCGTATAGGCATGAGTCATGTATTACCACATCACTCCTCACCCTGGACTTAACTTTAATGCCTCTCAGTAGGTCTAGGTAATTAACGACCTCAAAATCAAGCTTAAAGTAATTGGGCGCCGCATTCACCAGTACATTATGGGTATGTGGATCTATCGTTATTACCCTCTTAACTCCATACTTCCTAAACGTCTTAAGTACGGTATTCTCAAAGTACTCCCTGAAAATATCCTCGGCACCAACTTCATATAGTAACGCACCACTGTATGGTTCATCCTCATAAAGAAAGCCAAAGTTAATTCCAGCCCTCTGTAATGCCCTTGCTATATTCCTAAGAATACCATTGGCCCTATCAATATCAGCCCTATTAGGTTTCACCACAAAACCGGCAAACCTAGATAGGACGCTGGCTAATCCACTCAATGGTGTTCCTCTAATCTTCTCTATCCACGGCACTAATTGATTAATCATCGGAGCCATTTGATAAAGGCATGACGTGTAGATAACCGTATCACCACCCCTAGGTATACCCAACCCACTTGCCCATTCTGTGCAGTAGGATTTATCCATCGGTATTGGCAGGCCATTAGAATTAAGGCTTCTCTTCATTATATCGATTAATGATTTAGCCCAACTCTCCAAGAAGATTCACCAAGGATCCCTAAGTCACCCAGTATTTAAGTATTATTTATTATTTATAAAAATAAATTAATACTTACGCAGACTTATTACTCTTGATGTAGAAGTTAACCTTGGATTTGTTTATTATGGCGTCAAGATTACAATCACACTTAAGAAGTATTTTCATTAAACCGAGTATATAGCCCCTAGTGAATGGTAGGCCGGCGTCTAAGTCAAAGGGTTCTATTAACGATATACTGGCCACATTACCGTCCCTCTCTAGATTAAGGTTTATATTCTCAATACTCCTTGCAAGGTTCATAACAACTAGCATGTTTATGGCTGTTTCAAGGACCTTATTCATAGCTGCATTTGCCGGTATTTCATACTTAGTCCTAAGCATTGTACTTGCCATTGATAGACCCATTTCATAACCAAGCTTTGTTAAGAATGCATGAACCTCGCCACCACTTTGCACCATACGCATTAATATACTCCTGAGAATCTCCTTATCAAAGCCCACAAGCTCCATTGGCGCCTCATGGCTTGCCCAAACATCATGAACACCATTAATACTCCTTAGTTTATCAAGGGCACTTATTGGTAGGGAATCGCTAAGTCTCATTGCAATAACTCTCTCTGTCTCTGATGGTATTGATACGAAGACCCACTCAATGCTCGTATAGTCCTTAATTATACCAGATATCTCATGAAGCATTCCACGCCTATTGGCAGTCTTAATTACGAGTAAGGTCATTAATGATTTAATAAAGCGCAGAGACTTTAAACCAGACTGGCCGTAGATTCGAGAGGTAAAATCCTAGGAAATTGATGATGCAGTGCTATGAAGGCAAGAACTTATTAAGCAAAGTGTTAAGTCTCCTGAGACTGGTATGCCAAATGAGGGTAATTACGATGAGCTATACATGAAGTTATTAGATAAGGCCTACACATTGATAACGCCAAGGATCCAGAGAAGGCAGGAAATACCCAGGTTAAGCATTCAAGTCCAGCCTAAGAAGACTATTATTCAGAACTTTAGGGATGTTGCACAGAGACTTAATAGGGACCCAACGCACATAGCCAGGTTCTTCCTTAAGGAACTGGCTCTTCCAGGTAATATTGAGGGTAATGCCCTTGTTCTGTATGCAGAGAGGAGTCCAAGGACTCTCGAGGCTGTTTATGAGAGGTACATTAAATTCTATGTTGAGTGCCCAGTGTGCCACTCAATAGATACTTACCTGGAGAGGGAGGGTAGGATATACGTACTCGTGTGCACTGCTTGCGGAGCGAGGACTCCCAGGAAGAGTATTAGTTAATTTTCAATTTCTAGGTTAAAGTACATTTAGTCAATAGTTTATGTTAATGAGGAAGGGTTTTTATTTACTCCAGGTATATAGCCAAACTGTGTCATTTGATGGATATCCAATCGTTTTAACGGGCGAGATTGCAACAATGAGTGACACGCACGGTTCATCTGTGGTTGGATTCGCAAGTGCAATACCGGAGAATTACTTCAGGGATTGGGCTGCCCGTAGGTTTTTCAGGGTTAAAAGTGATAAATATGGTAGGGTTTTGAGGGCTCCATACGGCTTAGCCAAGGTGGAAGCTGCACTACTTGCTCATGGCTATACGAGGAATGATGTCATTATAGCTGATCCATATAAGCTCGATAAGGTCATTGGCCCTAATACACGTGTCATTGGTATTTACGTAATGGATCCACTAGGTTTGAGTTATGGTTCCGGCATAGTTTACTGGATATTGAAATTGGCGGACCTACCATACAGAGGCTTACCATATATTGCCAAGTCATTCTTTCAAGTCATTAATCATCCAGCAATTAAGAGACATAAAGACCATTTAAAGATTGTCGTTGGTGGACCAGCTGGTTGGCAAATCATTGATACTGGTAGGCAAAGGGAATTAGGGATTGATGTCGTTTATGAGGGTGAGTTTGAGGAGGATGGGCCACAATTATTTGATAAAATAATGAAGGGCGAGCCCATTCCCGAGAGGGTTGTTGCCCATAGACCTGTGCCTATTGATATGGTACCAACGATAGTAACACCATCAATTGGTGGTATGGTTGAGGTTACGAGGGGTTGTGGTAGGGGTTGTCAGTTCTGTACACCAACATTGAGTGGTATGATTAGGTCATTTCCATTTGAGGGTCATATCGATAGGGAGATTAAGCTCAACATTGAGGTTGGAGGCTTTAGTGAGATAACGCTTCATAGTGAGGAATTCTTCAGGTATGGTGCAAAGGGTATTGAGCCAAACCCAGATAAGGTACTTGATTTGACAGTGAAGGCCTATAAGCTCGTTAAGTCCTATGGTGACGACCATGAATTAACCACGGACTTCACCACAGCCGCTGTCGTGAAGTATGCACCGAAGCTTATTAAGGAAGTTTCGGAGTATATGAATGAAGGAGGAACATGGCACTTTATCGAGATGGGCATTGAAACAGGTTCACCTAGGTTACTAAGGATGTTAATGGCTGGTAAGGCGCTTCCGTATAAGCCTGAGCAGTACCCAGACGTTGTTGAGGAGGCAATTGGAATACTCAATGATAATTATTGGGTTGTTGTTGGTACAATGATACTTAATCTACCTGGTGAGACTGACGATGATGTTGTTAAGAGTCTCGAACTACTTGATAGGATCAGTAAGCTTAGGGTTCTTACGTTCCCATTACCCTTCATACCAATGGGTGCATTAAGGAGGAGGGACTTCACAATACTTGATAAGATGCTTGATGATCCATTGAGGCGTGAGTTCATACTTAAGGCATTGATAAAGTCCTTTGAGGAGGCTAAGGCATTTAGTAGTCTTATAACTAGGAAGGTTGAGAATTTCATTGTCAAGAGACTTATTGGGTACATAGCCGTTAGTAGCTTCAACCTGGTGCTCAAGAGGTATAAGGAGAAGCTTGGTTCATTGATTGAGCAATACGGAGAGTTCAAGGAGAGGATTAAGGAGGAGGTGAGTAGGGCCGTAATATCCATAAAACTGGATAGGGGTGAGCAGGATAATAATTCATGAGTTTCTCTTTATCTTAACTGCCAATAGTTAGAAACCTTGATAAGGGGCTTTAATGCTAGTTTCATGTGGGGGTTAATAATAAGCCTATTGAGGAATTGGATGCATTAGTCATCAAGAGAGCCTATTATGTGCTCGGCATTAGTATAGCAGGTCTATCATTAATAATGTTTAATTGGTTAAGCTTGTCAGCAATAATGTTTAATATAATGGCTATAAAGAAGGTGGTACTCAACGCCGTGTATTATGTAATACCCATGGCCACCGCGATGATGGGCTTCGCTACAATGCAATTACCAGCTACACTCCTATTTAGCAGGTTTGGTAATAGGGTCTCCATGTTCCTAGGCTTGATACTAAATGGTCTCTCTCTCATCTTCTCAACAACAGGTAGTTATCACACGGCACTTCTCCTTAGATTCCTGGCAGGTATGGGTCTTGGGCTATACCTAATGCCCTCACTCCTGTTAATACTTGGTTGGTGGAGCATTAGAGGGTTGACTAGGTGGGTTCAGGTTACTTACTTATCATCAATAACGACACTGATTCTACTTTCATCAGTAATTACTATGGGTATAACACAAAACACGGCATTATACCTAGGCATAGCATCTATTGTACTTGCCATCCTCATTCTCTTTACTATGAAGGATGCCGTAATAATAAAGAGTGTCTCGGTAATGGCCGTTATGAATAACCCAGACATTCTCATGCTATCCATAGCCTTCTCAATACCCTGGGGAGTATACCTAGGTCTTCTCCCTCTCGTTATTAATGCAGGTAGTTACTTAGGGATCACTGAATTAACAGCGCCACTAGCCCTAACCCCATTGCTTTATAGGTTTAGGCATTCCATAAAGACTGAGAGACGTAAGGCATTGTTGTACTTAACGGTAGCCCTCGGTGCATTAACAATGCTTATGGGTATTGCCAAGGCTCAAACAATAATCCTAGTTATTGTGGGTTTCACATTTACACTAATCCTACTCTTGACATTGTATGTTGTGAATGATCTCGTAAGTCCAATACTAATTGCCCAATCCACTAGTTACTTACTCACCGTATCCTCAATAATAGGATCAATAGCAGGTATAGTCATGGGATATGCAATACAATACTTTGGAATGTTTGGTTGGGTAATGATTGGGGCTCTAATAATCCTATCATCACTAATCTACAGAATCCTAAAAATCACCCTCTAAACCCTCAGATGTCTATCAAGCTTTGCAGGCTATATTGAATGCATATTTAATAAGGGTAATTATCATGATTAGAGTTCAGGATTGCCTTGGTGTTTTAGATACCATTAGAACATTAAGTAAGATACCGAATAACCTGCTTACCATATAATAGGCATACAACCTCAAGGCTTATAAGATAGGGTAATAATTTAGGCAGTATGATGAGTAGGGACCTCGACTGCCAGAGAAGTGACGAATTTGCCGAGTGCTGATTTAACCGTTACTGACTAGCTCTTTCAACCTGTTAATTGCGATCTACTTCTCATTTTCTATTTCTAAAAGACTCTCTTTATAAATTGAAATAATAAAATAGAAATAAGGAACAAAGTACACCGAAAGTACTACAGAGGTAATACTTAAAAATATTAAATGAGAATATTACCTATGACGAGGAAAGCCCTAGCACTAGTACTACCCGCTTTACTACTCGTAGTAGCACTAATGGCAGGAACAACAATGGCAATGCAAGCAGCAAAAATAAAGCCAGACACACCAGGCGTAACAATAATCAAAGAAGTAACAGCACTAAAACTAAAGACATTACCACCAACCCACAGAATAGACCCAACACTACCGCCAAATACGGGCGTATTAATAGGACCATACACACTAAGTTCAGGCCAAGAATTAGGGGTTTATGTAACTTGGTCACCATCATCTGCGACTTTATTTGTGGGAGTGATAAATGCAAATACATGGTCAGGATATGGAGGCTACGTTAGTGGTGGTTCTGCTTTACTCATATTTAACCCAGGATATGGTTCTTGGTATGTTCTTGTATATAATGTGAGCCCATATACTGTTAGTGCAACAATATATATATTCTTGGTAGGATAGATTCATTTAATCATAGTATATGTATCCGATATATTATACTTTGTTAGATTAAAATTATAAATATAATTAACTGATACATTTGCTGTATTTGTTATATTATTGCATGAAAATTCATATATATCATTATTATATTTAACTAAATGGCATTGAGAAAACAAAGTAACTATCGTATTATTTCTATTTTCATTATTTATAACATATTTTGGAACTATAGAAAATACACTATAAATAAGAACTCCTAGTATTATTAGTAATAAAGTTATACTAATAACAATTATTTTTTATTTTTAGTATCTTTATGATTATATATGTTATTTTCTTTTAATTCTTCCGATGTTTTATTGTCTTTTATTAGTATTTTGTTTAGGTTTACTTTGTCTATTGTTCCTATGTAGTGCCAGGTATTTCCGTGCTTTATGTATACGTAGTTTCCTGCCTTTATTACTACTGTTCCTGGTTTTCCGCACCTTGGGCACATGCCCATGCCTATTGCTCTGCTGGGCATTTGGTTTGTGTTCAATCCCTTCTTTAAATCTCTTTCTGTTCTTTATCTTACGTGAAACCTTTATTTACCACTGTGCATGTTGGTGCATTTTCAATTTGGTTTCACGTATTTTCCACGGAGTATTACTTAAGTGTGGTAGTATTGAGGAACTGATTGGTGATAGACGTGGTTGTTAGGGTGACTGTACGTAGGAAGTTGGAGAGGTTTAATGTGACCACACTGCCCTTCACGGTTAGGTTGTACATAAATAACCAGGTGTTATTACCAGCAAGCTTAGTTAGGGCTTTGGGTATAACCCACATAAGGTTCGCTGATGTTGACCTTGAGTATAAGGGCTTTGTAATCGAGCTGAAGGGTGTTAGGTTGCTGAGGACTAGGCATACTGACTCGAGACAATTCACAATACCCAGGGGTGTTAGGGAATTGTATGGTATTGGACCTGGCGATACCATTAAGGTACTATCCATAAGACCATCCGTTATTAACCAATGACACTTTAAATAATCGAGAAATAAAATTAAAATCAAAACCTAATTAGTAATCCTATGACTAGTAGTATTGTATATGCCAGGGAGTATAGTGACGTGGTCTCATCAAGGTGCTCAAAAACCCCATTAGTAGCATTCCTAATCATCTTAATTGTTAATGGGATCAATGCAATGGTTATTAATGTATAAATGGGTAATAACCTAAGTAATATTAGCACTGACTGGGTTGCATAGGCACTTGCTAACAATGTCACGTAAAACCACTTAGCATTACTACCAAGTCTAATGGCTAGTGTATACGCACCCCTACCTCTATCCCTCTCAATATCTCTAACATTATTTGCATACAATGTGGCAACCACAAGGAGAGCCACGGGCACCGATACTATAGCAACCGCGTAATTAATAAGGCCGGTTGAAGCAACTATGGATCCTAACGTCATTAATGGACCCCATGCCAGAAACACCGATAATTCACCAAGGGCCCTATACTTGAGTTTCAGTGGTGGTCCCGTGTATTCATAGACCAGGAATATGCCGGTGATACCGAGTATTAGTATTAATGGACTTACCACAATGGATAGGTAAATCCCTATTAATGAACCTGTTATTAGTAATATAAGGCCTATGTTGAGCATTGACCTAGTGTTTACAATACCCATGAATATTGCATGAGGCCTGTACTTAAGTACATCAGGTGCATCTACTCCATACAATGTGTCGTAGTAATCATTAATCACATTAACGCTCATATGAAGCAGTAATGCACCAATTAATGCCAGGATAAAGAATACAATGTTAATTCTGTAACCGAGGTAATAGGCATACGCCGCACCAAGTGAGATTGAGGCTATGGTCATAGGCATTGACCAGGCCCTAACAATGACAGTCCATGCCTGCAAATAACTCAAAACCTTACCAATCATCAAACCCGGCAATCTAAGGCGTACTTTTAAGCCCTATGGGTTAAAGACACGGGCTCTAATCAAATATCTTACCTGGGTTAAATATGCCATATGGGTCAAATACCCTCTTAATGTTCTTCATTAAGTTTATTACATAGTCGCTATTACCATCATTCCTACTACTAATTGCCTCCCGTAATAATCCCTTCTTCTGTACTCCAATCCCATGCTCAGCGCTTACCGTACCATTAAGCCTTATAGCCAGTTTACCAACATCCTCAAAGAACTTCATAATCCTCTCCATTTCATCCTTATCAGAACGCCTAGCCCAAACAGTTGGGTGTAAATTCCCATCACCAATGTGCCCACCAATGACCATCTTAACATTATACTTCTGGCCAAGGGTCTGTATCTCCCTAACTGCTTCTGGTAACTTGCTTGTTGGTACTGCAATATCCTCGAAGGCTACGAAGGCGTCTGTGCCATAATCATTAAATGCGGCCTTTAACGTTGCTGAGTAAAGCATTCTTCTTGGTTCCAAGATCTTCGAGAATTCCTGCCACGTGAATGCCTTATCAATAATCTCACCACCACTTAGTGATACGTCATTATTAAGCTTAGAAAGTATTTGCTGTTCACTACCACTGTAGGTGTCAATACCAATCCATAGGTAATACATAGGTTCAAGACCGAGTACTTGTGCAATCATATAATCAATGAACTCAGTTACCATGGGCCATAATTTATCTCTCTTAACCCTAATCACAGCATTAACTAGTGATTCGGCATCCCTGAACCTTGCCATTAACCCTACAAAGGATTCAGGTAATGGTGCCAACCTTAACGTTGCCTCTGTGATTATTCCCAACGTACCTTCAGAACCAATGAAAGTTTGGACTAGGTTGTACCCCTCACGGCACTTAACAGTCCTACAGCCAATCCTAATAACATCACCAGTACCGATAACAGCCTCAAGACCAAGAATCCAATGTGAAGCCGGGCCATACTTAGCGCCTCTCATTCCGCCACCACCATTACTAATTACACCGCCGACTGTCGCGGTTTTTGATGATGCAGGATCCACAGGCCACTGAAGGCCGTAGCTCATTAACTCCAGGTTTAGTTCATCATCTTTAATTCCAGGCTGGACCCTAGCGTACCAATCAATGTCAGAAATCTCAATTATTGAGTTCATTCTCTCTAGGGAGACTATTACCGTATTCTCAAGCTTAGGTGTTGCGTTACCAGATAGACTTGTTGATGAGCCAACCGGTATTATTTTAAAACCATAATCAATGGCTAACTTAACTATCTTAACAACCTCATCAACGCTCACCGGTTGAATAACAGCCATTGGTTTAACACCGACCTCCGAGGATGCATCATGACTATACAAAGACAATATATGTGGTTCCGTGAATAACCTATCCTTAAACACTGCCTCAAGCTCCTTAATCACATCACCCTGTCTCTGGACCATACTAACCATACTAAACACCACTACTTAAGCATTGTTTCTAAGATAATTGCCTTAAAACTATGTATAGCATCGGCAATCCTAATACCCGCTGGACACTGAGTATCGCAGGCGGCACAGTGTAGGCAGGTCATTATTGGATTAATAACGTCACCACCAAGCCCCACGTCCTTACCTTGCCCAAAACCATTCTCGATTAGCGTCTTAATTAGGTTAATCCTACCCCTGGGTCCATAAGCCCTACTGCGTAGGGTGTTGAATGTTGGGCATGGGAACTCACAGAACCCACAGAATTGGCACTTCCTAACCTCCTCATAAACTTCCTTAATACTCATCATTAACCACTCACCTCAATAGCTTCGGCAATGTCGTAAAGATTAACCTCAACGCCGCTGAGTTTGACGCCTCTCCTTAGGTTTACGTAACATATTGGGCATTGAACAATTACGTTACGGGAGAGCCTAGCCAACTCCTTAACCCTATTGCTAGCCACCTTACCCGCTATCTCTGGGTATGTAGACTCAATGGGTCCGCCACAGCAGTGCGAGGTATCTCTACCCGTTATTACTGGGTCCTCCTTAACATCAGCCTTACCCCTAAATAAACCCCTAATTAAGTCATACTTATTTAGGTACCTTGCGTATAGGCATGAATCATGTATTGCGAACTCACCAAGTTTAACGCGGACTCGACCTGGGTCTAGGTAATCTAAGTAACTCCTAATTTTAATGTTGAATTCAGGTACGTACTTTGGATAGAGCTTCTCGAGAGTATGCTGGGTATGTGGATCTATGGTTATTACCTCATTCACATTATTATCCCTAAAAATCTTGTAAACACTTTTGGCGTAATCGGCAAAATCATTTACGAAACCTAACTCATAGAGCAGGGCGCCACTGTAAGGCTCGTTATCGAGGACCCTAAATTTGATGCCCAAGGCCCTAAGCGTGTTGTATATGTTCTTAACGATTACATTAGCCCTATTAAGCTCCTCGTCACTGGGCCTAAGTAATGCCTTACCAAAAACCTTGGTACCAACAGCTGCAAATCTAGCTAATACGCCGCCCTTAGTGACGCCAAATCTCTCAAGTTCAGTAACAGCTCTTTCAATAACAGGAGCTAATTGGTAAAGACACGAGGTATACAGTACAGTGCCACTATCACTATCAAAGGCCAGACCCTCTCTCCACTTGTTACATATTGACTTATCAACGGGAAATGGAAGCCAGGAATCCCTAAGACTGGTCACAATGACATCCCTTAAGGACTTAAACCAGTCAAGAGACACGAACATAAAGAGTCATTTAATAATTTAAAAATTTAACTTGCCTTAAGATGATATTTTATTATTTACGAATGATAAAGATTGCGTTAAATTATTTATATATTGTAATTCATTATCTCTACATTTTTATTTGATAAAATAGTAATACTTAAAATATAATAGGGAATTATGCTTGAGGTTTATATGGATCTGAAGTTCATTGTGATTTCAGATGATTTAACTGGCGCAAATGGTATTTCTGGCTTCATGTCTCGTTTCTGTAATTCTATTGTTATTAATTATGATAATAGCTTTATCAATGATGTAGCTTCTTTACCATATAATTGCGTAGTTGTAAATACTAAGAGTAGAATGATAGACGGCGTAAGTGCAAAGAACTGTGTAAATTATGTACTAGGGTTATTTAATAATGGCAGGTATAGATTTGGTAAGAGAATTGACAGTGCATTAAGGGGGAATATTGAGGATGAAATTCTACCCTTCATTGAAAGAGGATTTATTATTGTAATCACCGATACGATACCTGAATATGGTAGATATACAACTAATGGCTTTACGGTAATAAATAATTCAAGGGATAGCATACTTACTAGATTCAGTCGTGTTACTCCAATCATAATAAATGACATTAACAAACTGATTGATATAAAGAATACTACTGGTAAGGTATTTATAATCGACTCAAGGTCTCATGATGACTTAAGGAAGATAGCTAATTTTATTACAAGAAATCAAAATATAGTACCTGTGGATCCATTATATTTAATTGCCTATACCGCTCAGCAGCATGCTGCATTAATTCACCAGGAACAGTCACGCCTAATAATGAATAAAGTCACTAGGAGAATAGCTTTTGTTATTGGTAGTACGCAGGAAATGACAATTAAGCAAATAAATTATGCTAAGAGTCATGGTTTTTATGTAATTGGACTTTATGATTTAATCAAAACAAATTATGCTGTTGATAATGATTGGATTATCATTTACTTTGATTACATGAGAGATAGAGGGTTACTAACGCAGGAATTGGTAAAGTATTTAATGAATTTTGATGCGATAGTTCTGAGTGGTGGGGAAACCGCAAATTTCATTTTTGAATTATCTGGCGGTTTGTTTATTGAAAGTATTGCCGATATTATGCCATTAATTGGTGTCGGTATTATAAAAGGAGGCATATTAGATGGTAAGTTGATTGTAACTAAGGGAGGGTTCATTGGAAAGGAGGATACCTACGTAATAATTAGGGATTTCCTACTAGGTTTAAGTGCGAAAAATAAAAATAGATGATAAGTACTTAATGGATCGTGAGGCCCAAGATAGGTATAACCTTAGGAGACCCAGCTGGAATTGGGTATGAGATTACTGCCAAGGCACTAAGTAAATTAAAGGATAAAAGTAATGCGGATTTCATCCTAGTTGGGAATAAGAATCAATTTCTAAAGGTACTAAAAATACTTAATTTAGAGCCAACTGATATATTAAGAAGTATTGATTTTATTGAAATTCCTGGTCAAGATATAGAGTTTGGTAAAGTGCAAAGGGAAGCCGGCAGGATATCTCTTGAGAGTGTTAAATTAGGAGTTGAACTAGCAATGAAGAATGAAATTGACGCATTGGTAACCGCACCAATAAATAAAGAAGCTTGGAAATTAGCTGGCTCTAAACATATTGATCATACTACGTTACTTCAGGATTTAACAAACTCCAGTAAATCCATAACGATTTTTGAAGTTAAAAAGTTAAGGATATACTTCCTAACTAGGCATATACCATTTAGTAAAATAGTTTCTGAAGTTACTAAAGATAAAATAATAAGGGGAATATTCGAAGCCGATTTATCACTTAAGTTATTAGGCGTTAATAACGGTAAGATCGCAGTTGCCGCCTTAAATCCCCATGCTGGTGAGGATGGATTACTAGGTCGTGAGGAAATTGATGAAATAAAACCTGCAATTGAGGAGGCTAGGACAAAGTACGATATTGAGGTTTACGGGCCGTTTCCAGCCGATTCTGTATTTTATATGGCTGCCAGGGGTAATTATGATATTGTGATTTCACTATACCATGATCAAGGACATATAGCTGCTAAAATGTATGATTTCAGGAGAACCGTGAGCTTAACACTTGGGTTGCCGTTCTTAAGAACATCAGTTGATCATGGAACAGCATTTGATATAGCCGGTAAAGGGATTGCTGATGAAACAAGTATGGTGGAGGCTATTAAAAAAGCTGTTAAATACGCAGTTAAGTATAAGGAGAATTATTCACGATATTATAAGGATACTAATGGTAATATTTAAAAATAAACACAATATAACGGTATATGGGTAAATATTCTAATGTCGATGAGATGAGGGATTTATTTTCTATTAGGGGTTTGGTTGCTGTGGTTACTGGTGCTGCTTCGGGTATTGGTCAGGGTATTGCCTTTGCGTGGGCTGCCAATGGCGGTAAGCTTGTTATCAGTGATATTAATGAGGATGGACTTAAGGAGACTGAGAGGGAGATTAGGAGCGTTACCAATGATGTTGTTAGTGTTGCTGCTGACGTTACGAAGCTTGATGACGTTAAGAGGCTAGTTAATGAGTCAATGAAGGCCTTTGGTAATATTGATGCGCTTTATATAGTTCCTGGTATCAATGTTAGAAAGTCAATACTTAGTTATACTTATGATGAGTTTGAGCGAGTTCTTAGGGTTAATCTATGGGGTACGTATTACCTACTTAAGGAGTTTGGTAATGTCATGGTTAAGAATCCGAGAGGTGGTTCAATAGTGTTAATGTCATCAATTAGGCACTTGGTTGTTGAGCCTGGTCAATCAGTCTATGCAGCCACTAAGGCTGCAATGGTACAATTAGCTAGGACAGCCGCTGCAGAGTGGGCTAAGTATAATGTTAGGGTTAATGTTATTGCACCTGGCGTAGTTGAGACAGAATTAACGCAACAAATTAAGAAGGATACGGCATGGTATGAGGCATATAGAACTAAGCCTGCTCTAAAGAGGTGGGCAACAGTTAGGGAGATAGCTGGTCCAGCAATATTTCTGGCGACGCCAGCAGCGTCTTACATAACGGGTACCGTGATTTACGTTGATGGTGGATGGACAGCAATAGATGGAAGGTACGAACCAAACATACCATGAATTTAAAAATTATTAGCGCCTTAAAACCCTATTTATTATTTCGTTTGTAAATTCCTCCGTAGTTACCTTACCGCCAATGTCAGGCGCACTACCATGAACAGGCTCAAACATTGCTCTATCATCACCAATATTACCAGACCATGCAAGCCCAACACCGCCCACGGTAGCCGCGGCTAGCTCAGAAAGTATATCACCGAACATATTCTCAGTAACCACAATATTTAGCATTTCTGGGTGTAATATCATGAACTGAGCCATGGCATCAGCATACATAAAGTTATACTTAACATCTGAGTAATTCCTGGCGACCTCCGTGAATACCTTCCTAAAGAAATAGAAACTTTTTAAAACATTGCTCTTATCAACGCATGTCACGACTTTTTCACCATAGGCATTGCCCTTACTTCTCCTAGCTAATTCAAATGCAAATCTCACTATTCTCTCAGTACCTTTCCTAGTTATTGTTTGAATATCAATAGCTACATCATCCCTAAGTATTAAACCACCAAAATGACTTGAATAAAGTCCCTCACTGTTCTCCCTTATTAACACATAGTCAATTGTTTTACTACCATCACCATAGTCCCTCAATGGAGATTGAACGCCAGGAAGCAACTTAATAGGCCTTACATTTGCGTAAAGGTCAAGGTTAAACCTAAGTCCAAGTATTATGTCCAAGCCAGCCTCAACACCATCCTTGGTCCTAATATTTGGGTCACCCATAGGTCCCTTTAAAATGGCCCTATACTTCCTTGCCTCATCAAGTACGTAATCAAGGGTTACTTTACCAGAGGCTATATTCCTCGCATTTATGTTATCGTAAACCTGTGATTCAATCTTAACATTAAAATTACTACGCATTATTTCAAGGATTCTTAGTGCGCTTCTCATAATTTCAGGTCCAATACCATCGCCAGGTAAAACCATTATATCCATATATCAATACTTACATTTAATGATCCTTTTAAGTTCTACCAATTCTGATCTATAAGGTCTACTCTAGGACAGCACCTCTTGATGCACTTGTTACCAACTTAGCATACTTAGCCAATACTCCCGTTGTGTATTTAGGTTTTGGTGGTGTCCAATTCTTCATTCTATTTTTTATCTCATCATCACTCAACTTAACCTCTAACCTCTTTTCATAGGCGTCAATGACAACTATATCTCCATCCTTAACAATTGCTATTGGACCGCCGACGGCAGCTTCGGGTGCAACGTGGCCTACCATGAACCCTCGCGTAGCGCCACTAAATCTTCCGTCAGTGATTAACGCAACCGTATCCCCAAGTCCAGCACCAACTATTGCCGAAGTTACTGAAAGCATTTCTGGCATACCAGGTGCACCCTTAGGACCTACGTATCTAATGATCACAACATCACCAGGCTTAATCTCGCCTCTTGTTACGGCCTTAAATGCATCTTCCTCATTATCAAAGACACGTGTCGGTCCTTCATGTCTTAATCGCTTAACTCCGGCAATCTTAACAACAGCGCCTTCAGGTGCTAAGTTACCCTTTAGAATCACAATGCCTCCCATGGGCAGTATTGGTGAATCAGCATCTTTAACTATGGTCTTATCCTCCTCCCTAACAGGTAAAAGCCACGGAGCCTTATACTTCTCAAGGTTCTCCTTCAACGTCATCGTAGTTACAGTTAATACATCGCCATGGATTAATCCCTTCTTAAGCAATCTTCTTAATACCAATGGTAATCCACCTAACCTATCTAACTGCCAAACCGCGTATCTACCCCCTGGTAGCAAATCAGCTATGTAGGGAGTCTTTGAGTAAATTCTGTCGAAGTCATCAAGGGTTAATTTAACCCCGGCCTCATGGGCTATTGCGAGTAGATGAAGTACGGCATTTGTTGAACCACCCATCGCGGCATCAATGGCTATGGCATTTTCAAACGCCTCATAAGTCAATATGTCCCTAGGCTTAATACCAAGCTCTAATAACTTCATCACTGCTTCGCCAGCTGCACGAGCAGCAATCCTTCTCCTAGAATCCACAGCAGGTATTGTCGAGGTTCCAGGCAAGGCCATGCCTAATGCCTCAGCTAGTATGGCCATTGTATTTGCAGTATAGAGCCCAGCGCATGAACCAGGTCCTGGACATGCATTGTTCTCTATTAACTTTAATTCCTCAAGCGTTATCTTTCCTGCATAATATGCACCTACGGCCTCAAACGCATCACCTAATGACAGCATTTTCTCGCCAAGGAAGCCAGTCATCATGGGACCACCATTAAAGAATATGGCAGGGATATTCATTCTAGCCCCGGCCATAAGCATGCCGGGTTCAATCTTATCACAACTAGCTAGCAAGACGACAGCATCAAGGCCATGAGCCATAACCATTTCCTCTACAGAATCCGCAATAGTCTCCCTACTAACCAGTGAATATTTCATGCCCTCGTGACCCATAGCTATACCATCATCGATAGCTATGGTGTTGAACTCTATCGGGGTACCGCCCGCTACTCTAACGCCTTCCTTAACATACTTAGCCAACTCATTTAAATGTATATGACCAGGCACAATCTCATTCCACGAATTTGCAATTGCAACTAATGGTTTGGCTAAATCCTCATCGCTAAATCCGGCAGCTTTAAAGAGACTTCTATGTGGGGCTCTTTCAGGGCCTTCGGTAACGACCCTACTTCTAACTTTAATTGTTATTTTGCCCGTAGTCATAAACAAAAAAGTATAATATATTTTTAAGTTTTTACCTGGCTATTACTTATAATTATTACTTAGCACTAACTTGTACTTGTTTAAATAATTTTAATGAGTATACTAATGCTGCATCTATAACAAAGAAAATGGTGAGTATTAAATATGCTAATACAAAACTATGTGTTGCGGTTTCTACGTAGCCGACGATATAGGGCCCTACGAAACCACCTAAGTTACCAACTGAGTTTATAAACCCAATAGCCACGGCCGCCGCCGCACCGGATAAATATAGTGTTGGTAAACTCCAGAAGGAACCAAAACCACCTAGTATGCCCATGGTCATTAGTACGAGTGCTATGGTTACTATTGTAAAGTTACTTGGAAAGGCTAATGCCAAGGCTGATCCTATGGCACCTATTATGAGAGGTATGGCCGTATGATGAAGTCTCTCCATGGTCCTGTCGGAGTGCCTACCCCATAAAACCATCCATATTAATCCGATTATCCAAATAACAGCTACTATGATACCAATTACCATATAACCATAACTACTACCCAACTTCTCAATGGCTGGCGTCCAAATGTTGACTGCATAAAGGTCCGTAATCCAGAAGAAGTATATCAGCGCAAGTATTATCGTAACAGGATTAGCCAAGGCTGACCAAATGCTCTGTCTAGCTCTCTTAGCAGCCTCCTCCCTTTCAGTATTTAATGCTTGTTCAAGTACGTTCTTTTCTTCATCACTAAGCCACTTAGCATCTCTGGGTCTATTCGTAATGAAGAAGTACGCTATTGGGGCAAATATCATTGCTAGTAGGCCCTCTATGTAAAATACCCAACGCCAACCAAACGTTACTATTATGTAACTGGCCAATGGGCTATTTATTATTGTTGACACGGGTATTGCCGTCATAAATAAGGACACTGCCTGTGCTCTCCATTTTTGTGGGAACCATAACGATAAATAATAAATTATTCCGGGGAAGAAAGCCCCTTCCATGAAGCCTACCATGAACCTATATACGTAAAGCTGAATTATGTTCGTTACAGTACCCACTAATAATCCGAAGAGACCCCATCCAAAAAGAAATATGGCAACTATAGTCCTTGCACCAATCTTGTCGACTAGGTACGTACCTGGCATTTGGAATATAAAGTATCCTATGAAGAATATTCCTGAAGCTAAACCTAAAGCTGCGTAAGAAAAGCCTAACTGCTCATGCATCGGTACTATAGCGAACCCTATATTGGTCCTATCAAGAAATGCTATTATATATAATACAAATACGAAGGGTATTATACGACTCCATAACTTACTAACAACCTTCTCAAGCGTAACCTGCCCAGGCTGAGTAGACATAGTTATTTTAATATTTTTTATTTATTTTAAAAATATTGCGCTCATTTTTCCTCATTAATTTTAAATATATTTCCATAAACCTCTCAAATAAAACCATAAAAATAAGTATCTCAAGAAACCACTTTTCTTTTCACTATTATTCATGCACCTCCTAATACAATTAGTGTATAATATTTCATCATTCTCATATTTACTACACCGTCTATAGCATTTTAATACCATATATAACCCAAATTACTTATTGCAGAATTTAAATTTTAAATATGTTCTCTCCATAAATTAACCTTCATGACAGCGCAAAATAAGATTAAAGGTAAACTCCCCATTAAGGATCTCTGGTCAATGCCGGGTAATACGCCGCTCTTTGCAAAGTTGCCGCAGTATTTCCCTGATGCCGAGGTTTTGCAGGTATTCTTTGAGGCTGATCCAGATGGTGCTGCTGAGGTTGTTCCTGAGGATTTAGAACTTCCAGTACCTACTGAAGCCATTATCACATTCTTTAAATTCCCATTCAGTACTCTGGGGCCTTATAATGAGTTTGCCGTGGACATTAAGGTGTTGCTTGATGGTCAGGAGAAGTATTATACGGCTTATAACTATGTTAATAGTGACGTTGGTTTAGCCGCAGGCAGGGAAATATGGGGCGTACCTAAAAAATTCGCGGTCCTCGATATTAAGAGGAGCTTTGACTTGGTCTATGGATTCCTAGAAAGACCTGAGGGATTGAGGCTTGTCACCGCTGTTATTAGGCCTGAGGAGCCCGCTAAGATCGAGCCACTGCCAATCACCAGGCTTGCCCTTAAGGTTATTCCACCGGCTGGTGATGGTGCTGAGCCATTGATTCAATTAGTTGATAGGTATAGGCATAGGTTGGCTCCCAAGAGTGTTTGGGCTGGTCCCTGCACGCTGGTGTTCAATAATAGGAGCGATATTGACCCACTCTATAGGTTGGGGCTGAGAAGGGTCATTAGATGTGTTTACGGGACCTTTGATTACGTACTCGATTTTGGCAGGGTAGTTAAGGACTATAGTAAGTATTAAGGTCTTTGTGCTCTATTGATCGTTATTAAATATCAACAGAATTAATTAATTATTATATCAATTACGAAACTCATACTACTCCTTCTCAGTTACCTCCCTTATGGTCTCCTCAACATACCTCCAATCTATCCTTTTCCTCAACCTAATCCTTATCTCCGTGATACTCCTCCTCTTTGATTCTAGGATTATTCGATCACCCTCAAGCCTAACTATGAGCGTATCCTCAACTCTTAGTCTAAGTTTCCTCCTAATGGCTGCCGGTATCGTTACCTGATAATTCCTGGTAATTTTAGTTTCCTCAATCATAGTAGGGCTAAGCAGTTAGGCCTTGTAGCGGTATGAACGCGTTAGGCCTTTTAACCATATTTGACTCATAATCGTTTATAGAAATAACTTATATTAATTAGTTATTATTTTTCTTCACCAGTGCCTAGTAGGACTTTGGTTAGGCTTGTAGAGGATTTAAGTGACTCGGGATTTAGTGGTGTGGTTAGGGCTTATTACGTCAGGGGCGGTCCTAACTCGTTGAGTATTGAGTTCATTATTTATAGGAGACCGAGTGCGGCTAGAAGGTTTTGGGTTAGGTTGAGGAGGACTATTGAGGCTGTGCCGTCAATGATCATTGCCGTGGTCGTAGGCTTTATCCTGGCATTGATAATGAGGTGGTTCGTTTAGTGCAGTAGTGCCTTTCTTAGGAAACTTATTATTGTACCTAGTTTCACATCATGCAGGCATTTACTCTCTATCATTTCATAATCATCACTTATTAGGATTAATCGAATACAATCATCACCTTTCTTAATCATTAATCTATATGTATGTTCACCATCTGCTATTGCCATGTCCAATTCCTTCACGGTAATGCCCATTAACCTCCTCCTTAGTTCATACTTATTGCTTTGCACATAATTTACTTATTAATGGTCTTTAATTACTGCATGAGTTATTTTAGTTAGTTACGTTATCCATATTACTGCTCAAGGAATCCGAGGGATTTCATGGTATTAATCTCATAATTTACCCTAGACTTAATTATATCCAGCACGTATTTACACTGGCTCACGCAGTTCATAGTTAACTCCCTGGCATAACCAATGTATTTACCCGGGCTCAGTCCACGCAGGGTATCATCATTAACACCCAATTCACCCAGCGCCCTCTCATAATCCTCTGCACCCATCCTGGATACCCTGAATATTGTTAATGCCCTTTCATAGGCATCAGCCATACCCAACGCCCTAAGCCTAACCTGAACAGCTTCACTAAGTACCTCCCAATGATCATTCAAGTCCTTGCTTATAGTATCCTCATCAACATCAATACTACTCAATACGGCATTCAGTCTCCTTACCCCAAGGATCACGTGGGCAACGCCAAGCCCAATATTCCTCTTAATAGTTGAATCACTTAAGTCTCTCTGAAGCCTACTCACTTGGATATGCCTACTTATCTCCATGAGGATTGAAGAACCAAGCTTTAGATTACCCTCAGCATTCTCCAGATCCACCGGGTTTACCTTATGGGGCATTGTGGATGAGCCTATTGGTTTACCACGGACATGTACATAACCAAGCATATTATAGATCCATAGGTCCTGGGCGAGATTAATAAGTGCCTGAGACATTAGGCCAATGGACGTTAACAATTGAGACAGTGAGTCAGGGGGCAGTATTTGCGTTGTGACCAGCGCAGGTTCGAAACCAAGTCCTCTAACGAATCTGTTCAACTCGTCAATCCAATCAATATCTCTACTAATCATTGAGAAGCTCGCCATTGAACCAGTGGCTCCTGAAACCTTACCCTGCAACTTAATGTCAGCAATCACGCTAAACCAGTGGGTTAACCTGCAGGCGTGGTATGCAATCTCCTTACCAAGGGTTGTCGGTGTTGCTGGCTGTCCATGAGTCCTCCCAAGCATTGGTAAACTGGCGTACCTCTCCATTAGAGTAACCAACGTACTTAATAAATTAGTTAGTTCAGGCATTAAGTAATTGTACGTGGCAATTCTAACGAGGATTCCAAGAGCCAAGTTATTCACATCCTCAGAGGTCAATCCAAGGTGCGTTAAATGGGTTATCCTAACGAGACCAACGCCACTTAATTTCTCCCTGAACAGGTACTCAATTGCCTTAACATCGTGACCGAGTTTACTCTCTATTTCCTTAAACCTCTCGTAATCATCATCACTAAACTTCAATGAAAGTAATCTTTCCTTCTCCTCTTTAGTCAATGGCTTCACTAGACCTACCCTACTTAGTACATTAACTACGAAGTTAAGGTATAGAATCTCAACCCTCAATCTATACTTCACGAATGCCTTTTCGGAAATCACTGCCGCGTAATCCCTCAATTCATCGTAATACCTATCATCCAGTGGTGATATATAATCCACAGTAACTTAATGGTATCGTTATTTAAAAATTTATTTAATGATAGTGACCATGTATTACGTGTACCTGCTGAAGCAATGTTTAAATAAGTGTTGATGTCTTTAATTAAAAAGTGCCACTAACAGTAGTTGTTGGTGGATGGTTTGGCGATGAGGGCAAGGGTAAGGTAGTGTCTTACTTAGGTCTCGTGGATAAACCAAGCATTTGCGTTAGGACTGGTTCTATAAATGCTGGTCATACCGTAAATTACGGCGGGAAGTCCTGGAAGCTTAGGATTATACCTTCATGCTTCATTAATACATCGACCAGGCTCATGATAGCGCCAGGCGCATTGCTTAAGATTGATGTTTTGTTCAGGGAGATCGAGGAGACAGGTAGTAGGGGTAGGGTTTGGGTTGACGCTAATGCAGGCGTCATTGAGGATAGGCACGTGGAGAGTGAGAGGAGTAATGAGTATTTAATGAAGGTCATTGGTTCAACTGGTCAGGGCGTGGGTGCGGCAATGGTTGATAGGGTGTTGAGGGTTTTGAAGACAGCCAAGGAGTTTCCTGAGCTTAGGGACTTAATAACTGACGTTAGTAAGGAGGTTAATGAGGAGTTGGATAGGGATGGTAATGTAATTATTGAGGGTACTCAGGGAACTTTCCTAAGTCTTTATCATGGTACTTATCCATTCGTGACTTCGAGGGATACCACGGCCGCAGGCGTGATTAGTGAGGTTGGGGTTAGTCCAAGGCTTGTTGGTGATATTATACTCGTGTTTAAGGCCTATGTGACTAGGGTAGGTGCTGGTGAATTACCTGGTGAGTTAAGTATGGATGAGGTGGTCACGAGGGGCTGGGCTGAGAGGGGTACAGTCACTGGTAGGCCAAGACGCGCTGCGCCATTTAATATTGACTTAGCCAGGAGGGCTATAATGCTAAATAGACCAACTCAGATAGCCATAACAAAGTTTGACGCATTATTTCCAAGTATTCGTGGAAGGAGGAGGTGGGATGACCTACCAGTTGAGGCTAGGAGGTGGATTGAGAGCGTTAGTGAGGCTCTGAAGGTACCGGTTACGTTAGTAGGGACTGGCGAGGATTCCATGGACATGATTGACATGCGCCGTGAGGTGGTTGGGCCATGATGTATGATGTGGCGATAATTGGAGGTGGACCTGCAGGTTTATTTGCGGCTTATGAGATTGTAGAAAACACTAGGGATACAAGCGTTGTGTTGGTTGATAAAGGCTACATGCCTAGGCAAAGGCATTGTCCATTGGCTAATATTGGTAAGTGTGTCTGTGTGCCTTGTCACATAACTCATGGTATTGGTGGCGCTGGGCTCTTCAGTAGTGGTATTATTAACCTAAGGCCTGACATTGGTGGTGATCTTCAGGAAATCCTCAATAGTTGGGATGCAGCTAACCTACTCATTGATTACATTGATAGGATCTTCCTAAAGTTTGGGTCGCCGCAGGATAGGGTTTTTGAGCCTAGGGGGTCTGCATTCGAGGAGTACCAGAGATCACTGGCTCGTGTTGGTGCCCAGCTCGTGCCCATTAGGCAGAGGCACATTGGTACTGACGGTTCTATAAGAGTTATTGAAAACTTCGCTTCATACTTAACAGAGGCCGGAGTTAAGTTCATTATTGGTACTGCGGTTGAGCGTATAGAGCGAGGTAATGGGTTCTTCTCGTTAAAGACTAAGAGAGGAATTATTGAGGCTAGGACGGTACTAATGGCACCAGGCAGGGCTGGAGCTGAGTGGTTTAGGGATGAGGCGAGAAGGCTAGGCATTGAGTTAATGCCTAATCCACTCGATGTTGGTGTTAGGGTTGAGGTTCCTAAGTACGTTATGGACCCAATAACTAGCCTGTATATGGATCCAAAGGTTATTATGTATACGAAATCTCATGATGATAAGGTTAGAACATTCTGCGTTAATCCAGGGGGTTTTGTGGTCATGGAGAGATATGATGATGGTACGGTTGGTGTTAATGGGGAGACATACGTAGATAGGAATAGCAATAACACTAACTTTGCATTATTAACTTCGATTAGGCTTACGGATCCCATGGAGGATACGATAGAGTATGGTAAGTCAATTGCTAGGTTGGCTACGAAGTTAGGTGGTGGTAAGCCAATAATTCAGAGGCTTGGTGATCTTGAAGATGGTAGGAGGTCTACGTGGGATAGGGTCAGGAGGAATGTTATTGAGCCAACGCTTAAGTTTGTAACACCAGGTGACATAGGGATGGCATTACCACATAGGGTTCTCGATAATTTAATGGAGTTCCTACACAAGGTGGATAATGTAATACCTGGACTCGCCTCAAAATACACATTGCTCTACGCACCAGAGATTAAGTACTATAGTATGAGAGCCATTACTAATAAATCCATGGAAACCACAGTCGATGGAATATTCGCAGCCGGTGATGGTGCTGGTTTATCAAGGGGCATAAATGTAGCTGCAGCCACGGGCGTCTTGGCTGCGTGGGGAATATTGATGAGGTTAGGTAAGGATGTTAAAAATGAGCTCATAAATAAAATTAAATAAGGATAGATAATTGGGTTCCTTATCCTGCCCTCGTTACCCTTTTTATTACTAATGTTGATACCAACGCCACAACAGCGCATATAAGTAATACTACACCTAAAATGAGGTTGCGGAATTAATCCGGGAGATAACGAGTAGGAGGGCCCGCGTAATAATAAACAGGACAAGCAAGACTCTTGCAGTCCACGTCTATAAAAACCACGTGGGGCTAAGCATAAACAAAATACGAAACAACGACAAAAGCATAACAATACAAAAGACTCAAAGGCCTAAACGGACTCAAAATACAAATACCCAACATATTCAGGGAAACCATGAACAATGAAGACTACGAAAAACTCGAAAAAAGAAACACTAACACCACTAAGACTAGGGCTTGCAATAACCGACGAAGGAAGAGACGCAAATAACAGACCAACAATGATCGCAGCACACCTATGGCAAACCATACTATGGATGGTACTATACCCAGACAAGATATACATCAGCATCAACGCTATCGACATAAACAAAAATGACGTAAAAATTAAATGGTACTTGGTGGCTAATGATTATGTCTCACTGAAAAACAAGGCTATTGATATACTTAGAGGATTTAATTATGAGGAGTTACTAAGGTTTATGAGTACGGTAATACTTGGCGATGGCAATGTAACCTTACTAAAACATAGTAACAGTAAAGCCAGGCTAAAGCCCGTGATTAAAATATCCATTGGCCAGGTTGAGTTTAATGAATGGGAACCGATTCTTAGCATGCTAAAAAATCATGACATTGACTATGAGATATTCAACAGCGCGAAAGGTGAGGTTCCAATATTTATTAGAGGTAACAATGCCATTAACTTGGCGAGGAAAATATTTGATACTACACCACCGGTAATAAGGATATTATTTGATGTTCTTAATATTGATAAGTGGAATAAATTGAAACAAATGTCTGATTTAATGCCAATAAGAGGCATCTCTCAAATTAAGATAGCTGGTATAAGGTTTTCTATAGATGTTCTTAAGAGGGGCGTCGAACTAAGGGTTGTGAGATGCAATGAGGTTGATGCGCATAAAATTATTAAGCAATTAAAACAAATATACGGTGAGGATTTTGATGTTAGGAAGAGAAGGGCTGGGAAGTGTGTAAAGGTTGTAATTCCCTGGGATGAGGTTAGGCACGTGAAGACATTAAAATGTCGGTCATTCCTAAGCTTTATGAAATGTTAAATAGGACGAAGAATGAGAAAAGGAAAGAACGAATAATCAGGGCATTGACGAAACTTGATCCGAATTATAAAGGATAAAAATTATTCAAACCGAACCTGCCGAAAGGCTTAAATCTCCCGTACAAGAGCATAAAAATGCCCCGGTGGCCGAGTGGTGAAGGCGTTGGGCTGCAGGATCAATTTCTAATGCAGACACCCAATCTTCCCGGGTTCGAATCCCGGCCGGGGCTCCAGGAAATTTTATTAGTTTGTGTATTGGCGTTTTAGGCAGTGGGCTTTGGGTGGGGTTTTAGCAGTTTAGGTTGGTCATAACACTTGTTATTGTTATCATTCTCCTTGTCCTGCCTTTGCTCATTGCCTTTCTACACATCCTCTTTAGTACTTTGCAGATCTCGACCACGAGGTCTTGGTATTTCTCGATTTCATTCATGCTCATGTAGGCCATGCATCTTCCGCTCCATTTAGTCAGCTCAGCTCCATTATAACTTGTTCTCTTCAACCTCTCCAAAATACTCATGGCACCCCCATAATCCATACGCACGGTCCTAAGCTTCACGTAGCCGCTATTATCCACGTAAACAATCAACTTCACATCGACTTCATCAACTAATGATCTATCTAGGGGCTTAACATTCATGTTGACTAACGCCAATAGTTGCCTAAGCTTCTCGGCATCAAGCAACTTGCCCCAGTCCTCAATCAAAGTCTCAATCGGTTTTGTCAGTGGACCTTGGTCACTGTAGCTAGGTAAGTAACGCCTAAGCCCGGTCTATGCAGGGTGGTTTACTTGGAGTGACCTACTTAATGCATTCATTGCCTTGGTGAATTCATGGTGAACAATCATGATTGACTTAACAACATTGTAAAGCCCCTTGTTTTTGTGAATCCTAGATGCCAGTTTCTCCCTAAACGCCATAACCCTAAAGCCCATTGACGACTTAACCTACCCAACCCCTTAACCTTCCTCTCGAGGCTGATTAGGTAGACCCACCTGTTGAAGGATTCATTGACACCAATTAACAATTGATATGACTTGACATTGCCAGGAGACACAACGAATGCACTTGGCATGTAGGTTAACCTACTCAGTAACTGATCATTAGGAGTCTCCACGATAAGTTACGTAGTATGGACATTATTGACTTACGAATGCTTTTATACTGTTTTGTTTTTATTTATATTTTTTCTTAGTCTTTTGTTTAGTTTTATAAGATTATTTTTTAGGTGCATAAAATGCACTTGATTTTATTATTTTTATTCATTTGAATACTCCGTATCCTTGTATGAGCTCGGGTAAGGATAAAATAAGCATGATCGTGTTCTCGGGGACTGAGGACAAGTTAATACCGGTCGGTGTGATTTCGCAGGCGGCTGCGGCGCTTGGTTACGAGGTAAATATCTTCTTCACTGGATGGGCAATGTTTAAGCTACTGAAGAACCCAACACCACCCGTTTGGCCTAGGGAGTTTGAGCAGTTCGTGCCTAGGCTTCAGGAGGGTATGGCTAAGATAAAGGCGCCTACATGGCTCGACATGCTCAGGGAAGCCAAGAACATGGGTGCTAAGGTGTATGTGTGCTCAATGATGTCGTCGGCCGCCGGCCTTAAGAAGGAGGACTTTGACCCATCGCTGGTTGATGATGTCGTTGGTGTAACAACCTTCCTAGAAATGGCCAAGGGAGGGCAGGTATTATTCATATGAGGTGATGGTAATGAGCCAGGGTAATAAGATACTCGTCGACGCAAGGGGCATTGCTTGTCCCGGGCCAATTACTGAGGTTGTTAAGGCATATAGGAATGCGAAGAATGGCGACGTGATTGAGATATGGGCCACGGATCCAGGATTCGAACCAGACATAAAGGCATGGATTCAGAGAACTGGTAACCAACTCCTGGATCTCAGGAAGGAGCCTGATAAAATAGTCGCGGTAATTAGGGTAACGGCAAAGAAGTGATTGGGGCAAAGACCATGTCCTCCGTTAAAAAGAAGGTCATTATTATTGGTGGCGGTACTGGCGGCGCAATGCTTGCCAATAGGCTTCCTAGGGATGAGTTTGAGGTTACCATTATTGATAGGCAACCCTATAATTACTTCTGGCCCTGGCTGCTGTACATAGCGTTCAGAGGTTCTAGGAGACCCATTAAGCGTGAAATACGTTCAGTACTTAAACACTGGGTCAACTTTATTCAGTCGGATGTTAGAGTTATTAATCTCAAGGATAAGTACGTAGAGCTTGAAAGTGGGAAAAGACTGGATTATGACTATGTTGTGATAGCCACCGGAGCTACTGTGGATTACTCGAGAGTTCCTGGTCTCGATAAGGTCACAGAGATGTACGGTAATTACCACAGCAATGAGGAGAATGCCTGGAGGGTTTGGCAGACGCTGAATAGTATGAGGGAGGGTACATTAGCGGTCATACTGGCCCCAGGTGCATATCGATGCCCACCAAGCCCGTTGGAGGGTACATTCCTTGCCGAGGAATTCTTCAGGAGGAGAGGTTTAAGGGACAAGGTGAGGATTGTCTTTGCCACTTTCTACCCAAGGCCTTACCCGGCAGAGCCAATAAACGAGTTGATAGAGCCACTACTTAAGGAAAGAGGTATTGATTACATAACCTTCTACACACTTGACCATATAGACCCTGAGAAGAGGGTTGCCTACTCAATGGAAGGTGAGGAGCTTAAGTTCGACGCTGCGATAGTCATACCGCCGCATGTCGGTGTTGATATTAAGTATGTACCTGATGACGTACTTGATAGCGATAGGTTCGTCCAAGCTGACAAGTTCACGAATATGATCAAGGGGTTTGATGATGCATTCGTGATTGGTGATGCCTCAGCACTGCCGGTGGCTAAGACTGGAGTTACTGCTCATCTACAGGCTGATGTTGTTGCTAGGATACTTCAGGGTGAGGATGCCCACAATACTGGGCGTACTAACTGCCCATTTGATGTTGGTTATGGTCTTGGTACATTCGTAATAAGTGATTTCAATAACTCGACTATTAAGTATCCGATAAATAGAATTAATCACTTATTTAAGGTAGCCTTTGCGGCAGCTTATTGGGACATAATACTATATCCAGAGCTCTGGGATTCCATATTCGAGGCTTATTTTGAGGCAACGGAACCCGCGAAACTACGTTATCTGTATAGGTGAGTGACATGTTCGAGAATCAGCTAGAGTTTGAGAGCAAGCTTCTTGAGGTGTTAACGCCTGAGTACCTTGAGCCTCTCATTAAATTCCTAAAGGTTGTGAAGAGACTTGATGAACTTGGTATACTTGATTCATTAAGTGACTTATTGAATAATGAGGTTATTGAGGACATTACGAAGAATCTATTAACAACAAACATTATTAAGTTGCTCAATGACTATGATAAGCTGCTATCCATACTTGTAAAGCTCACAGAGCCTCATGTAAAGGAAGGTCTTGAAAAGGCACTTGACCTGGTAGGCGCAATGGGTAATGTTGGGTTATTAGATACATTAAGGGATTTACTCGGTGATCCCGAGGTATTGAATGAATTAGTACATACGCTTATCAATGAGAATAGTACATATTTAATGACTAATTTAGATACACTGCTTGAGTTCATGGCACGCATTAGATGCTGCGCATATGTGGCGTCTCTAAATGCTGCAAGGGAAGCCACTACTGACGGCAAATCCATAGCCGAAACAATGAGTGAGGCGTTAAGAGATAATGATGCCAGGAGAGGATTAAGGTTCCTATTACTGGCAGCTAAGTACTTGGGTAGGCAATTGAGCGAAAGTGAGACTAAGTAACTATGCCTTTAAGTAAACAATGTATGCTTTTAATCCATTAAAATCGTTACCTTGATCATATTCCTTAAACCACAATCCATCATTACCCATTGCTAAGATATATGCCTTAATGTAATCCCTTAATTGAAGAGTCTCCTTAGTCGTTATTACACGTATTATAATATTGTCTCTCCTATACGATACTCTATCCTCTCTCTCCATTAGTAATAACTCAAGAGCAACTTGTATTGGTGAGACGCCAACGACCCTATAGATCATTATTCTGTTATTACCATCACCTGATTGATAGATCGCATCCAGGTACGGCTTTACAACCTGGGAGTCTAGTAATGAATCCATAACCAATGCCGCAGAACCACCATTATTAGCGACTGTATACACTATTTCCTCAAAACCCTGCGGTTCATAATTCACCAACCTCTGCATGGCACAAGTACATTTAGTGAACTCAAGGTAACTCGTTGGAACACTATCAGTATAAAAGGCCACTGCAGTAGCCCTTAGTACCCTATAGATCCTAAATGTCATGCTTGGTATTGTGCCAAGCCCAATATCTATGACGTAAAGCCCAGGTGTTACGTCAATCCTATCCTGTGTGAGATTCCTAAAATTAAGCCTGTACATGTACCTCCTCCTCTCCTTAACATCCAGGTAAGCCTCTATCAATCCTCTCTTACGCAGTAGATTAATGGCATTCCTTGCCGTTCTTGTCCCAAGGCCCGTACCATCAATTATCTCCTTAAATGTTATATAATTCTTATTATTTATTAAGTGCTCAAATTCTAAATAATTAATAATCAATCTAGCCGAGAGAGGTAATTCCTCAAGTGCGCCTACAGTCTCCTCCCCATTATGCTCGCTCTTCATTACAATAAATTAAGCTAATATTCCTAATATAAATAAAGTTTCCCTTTACCTTAACGTCTGTTAAACCCGTACTTCCTAATTATGTAGTTATAGGCTGAGTAAGCTGCTAGGGCGCCTTGACCAGCGGCTACCACGATTTGCCTAAAGTCCCTTGGCGTTAAGTCAATGCAGTCACCAGCCGCATAAATACCTAGTATGCCTGTTTCCATTAGGTGATTAACCTTTATGTAACCATCCTGTGAAAGTTCAAGACCTATCCTCTTAAACAACTCAATAGGCGGCTCTGCGCCTATTTCGACAAATAATCCATCCAATGGCAACTCAAAGATCTCCTTAGTATCTACTCTTTGTAGCACTGCCTTTCTGAGTAACTTATCGCCCTGCAATTCCTTAACAACGGCATTCCAAATGATCTCTATCTTCGGATTCTTAAGCAGTAAATCCTGGTAATACTTCTGTGCCCTTAATTGGTTCCTTCTGTGTATCAGGTAAACCTTACTGGCATACTCAGTTAGTAATAGTGCTGCTGACGCAGCTGAATCACCACCACCAACCACAGCGACAACCTTACCCTTAAATAATGGTGCATCACAGGGGGCGCAATAACTAACGCCCCTACCATTGAATGCATCTTCACCAGGCACGTTAAGCTTCCTCTTCTTCTCACCAACAGCGATTATTATGGTTCTACCCGTATACTCATCTCCATTTAGAGTATAAACCTTGAATAATTCGCCATCCCTCTCCACATTCTCCACAGAATCAATAATTATCGGCACATTGTAGTACTTAACGTGTTCCTCAAATTTAGTCACTAGGTCAGGACCCATTATCCTTGTATAGCCGAGGTAATTCTCAACCCAGCCAGACTTACCAACCTGCCCGCCTATTTCCTCCGTAATTATTATGGTGCTCATTCCATACCTAGCCGCATAAATCGCTGCTGATAAGCCTGCAGGGCCTCCGCCAATTATTATAGTATCATAAACCTTTCCAGTCAATTCTTCACTAACTCCAAAATCCATCTTAGTGACTGAGATCTTGAAGGTGCTGCTCATTGTGCCGTAAAGAGCAGAATTCAATAAAAACCTAACGCAGCTAATTACTAACTATTATGAATACAATTCCTCATCACCGAATCCCTAATCCTTTGCGCATTTTCCTCGGGTACCGAGTCGTACGTGAAATTACCGCCTCCAGTCTCCATGCCAGCTGCGTACTTAATCTTATCCTCCTCCCTCAATATACCATAAACCTCAATGTGCAGATGATAATATGCATAGTCACCCCTTAAGGGCGCCTGGTGTAATACTAGTATGTATGGCATGGGTTTACTAAATACATGTGTTAATCCACATAATGATACCTTAAGGACTTCTGACAGGCTTCTAACTTCCTCATTCGTGAGTTCAGTGATCAATTGAATGTGCCTTTTTGGGTATATATGTACCTCAAAGGGCCAATGGGAATAAAACGGCATGAATGAGACCCACTGATCATTGTTATAAATTATCCTAGCATAGTCTTTAAGCTCGGCCTTAACTATGTCGCAGAAGAGACACCTACCATAATTATTGAAGTATTCCCTGGCACTATCGAGTTCTCTCTCAATTCTGCTTGGCGTGAAGGGCAATACGTAAACTTGACTATGTGGGTGTGTTAATGAAACACCGATTTCCCTACCCTTATTTCTAAACCAAAGAAAGTAATGCGCATAGTCCTTACCTGATTCTTCCCTCACCTTATTAATTATCATACTTAGGACATACTCTATCTGGTCAATGGGTAAGTCACTGATATCATCAATATTATGCTCAGGGGTCTCAACGACCACATAGCACTTACCCACTGACCTACTTGTTTTATAGAACCAGTGATTACCAGGTTCCGGTGGGTTTTCCATCAACATTGGGTACCTATTCTCTAGAATGAGGGCCCTCCATCCATAACCAGTCTCTGGATTTCCAGGGCAAAACGGGCAATAATTACTTGGTTGCCATGGTCTGAAGCGCCTAATATTGGATACCAAGACCCATTCCCTCAGTATTGGATCCCACCTGAGCTCCATCGTAGGCTTACTGCCCATGTATAGTCACCCCACTGTCTATACTAACAACCCAGCCCCTGGGAGCCAAGCCCCTATCCAGGACCTTACCTAACAACTCCTTAGCTTTATCCTCATCCCTAACAAGTGCTATGACAGAACCTCCCAGACCAGCCCCAGATAATTTAGCTCCATAGGCACCCTCGCTCACTAGGAAATTAACTAACTTATCTATTTCAGGTAGGCTAACGTCATAGTACTCACTAAGTAATTTATGTTGATAGGTCATAACTTTACCAATTAACGTCTCCCTCCAATCATAACTGGAAACTAAGCTATCTACCTCAGTATTACTTAAGTTAAGCGTTTTTATTAAGTCCTTAATATCAACGGCCTCTCCCTTAATAACCTTCAATGCCAATTTCGTACTTTCGTTAGCTCTCAATGTATATAATATCCTTCTCCTGGGTGTGTCATCCAGTTCCCTAATAAATCGCGACATATCATCCTCCTTGATCTCATTCCAATGAACCTCCCAATAATGGATCCCAAGTTTCTTCCTCAGATTCCCTGGTATGTCCATACTAAGTAATTTACTAAGTCCTTCATCTATCTCCTGCTGACGCTTGGGATGTATATCCGCAGTACTATGCCTAATGCCTGTATCTACAACCAGGAACGCTCCACTGAGGCGTGGTAGAACCTCGACATTATAGGGAGGCTTGGTCTCAATAACGACAATATCGCCAAAGGCAGCCGCATACTGATCAAGCCTACCGCAAGGTATACCCATAACATCGTGCTCTGCCTCGTAGGCTATCTCGGCGACTGCCTTTCTATCGAGGTTGAATCCATTAACTGCACTGATTGCAGAGGCTAACGCTACTAATAATGTTCCGCTACTTCCAAGTCCTGACGCTATTGGTACATAACTACGTATCCAAGCCCTAAAGGGATTAACCGCATAACTATGTCTCATAAATGCCATTACAAGAGCCCTAACATAATCACCAAACCACTTACCACCAATCAATTTTAAACCACTTAGTGAGAATTTGTCGAAGTAATTCACATTATCATCCCTTAAATTACCTGACGCCACCATAAACTCACCCTGGGATTTAGAAATAGCGATGTAAGTCCTTAGATTAATACCAACGGCAACCACCGGCAACCCTTTATAATCCTGGTGCGTATTCAGAAAGTCTAATCTGCCAGGTGCCGAAGTTACCAGGGTTGGTTCCTCATTAAAGAATTCCCTGAATTCCCTAGTAACTATGTCTACGGCCATAATTACTGAAGTGTCTTTATAATTTATTGTATTAAAGGATTAAAGGGCAACTTATTAGTTAAGTATTGTAGTTGAGGTACGTAGAGAGAACATTATAGGATTAACGGTAGATATCCTCGAATTCAACCATGGTGTCGAGACAGTGGAAAGCGCATCAATGGAGAGTGGTGAACCTGCAACTAAAATAGTGAAGACATTATTACTTAAGGTAGATGATGAATATTTAGTGGCGATAGTTAGGGGGTGATAAGGCAATTAATTTTGATAAGTTGTCCATGATACTGGGTAAACACGTGGTCATGGCTAAGGCTAGGGAGGTTAGGCAGGTATTGGGCGTTGATGTCGGTGTAGTAACGCCACTTAGCGATAAGGTTTTGCCACTTAGGGTTATTATGGATCCATTAGTACTGGAGAATGAGTATGTATTATGCGGCAGTGGATCCAGGAGCACATTGATTAAGAAATACTAGAGATTTAGTGGATCTACTTAAGCCTGAGTTCATTGATGCATTTGAGTAGGCTTCCTGAGTTTGGCTATAAAATAGCCTGGCGTATCATGTACATGCGGGTAAAACCTAATGACCGAGTTTCTATACCTATCAACAAGACCGCCGGATGTGTTAGGTATGCTTATGTCAATAACCTCGAACCCCAGGTTCTCGGCATAGGCTATGTTGTCCTCGTTCTCAAGTGGTGGTATTGTGCATGTTGAGTAAACCAGGACCCCACCTGGCTTCAGTAGTTTCCAGGCAACCTTAATGAATTGCTCCTGGTACTTTGCTGTCGATTTCACTGTTTCCATGGTCTTCATGTCAAAGAGCCTGGGTCTAACGCCCATGTCAGTGCAGGGTGGATCAATTAATATCTTATCCACAGAGTTAATTAGGTCGGGTTCATCAATGTCCAGAAACCTTGTATCCCTAACCTCAACCCTATATAGGCTATCCATTCCCAACCTACTTAGATTCTCGATTATTTCCCTGATCTTATTCTCACTTCTATCAAACGCATAAACCACAGCCTTACCACCACCAAGTTGTACTATGTGGCTCGTCTTACCACCTGGTGCAGCATTCATGTCAACAATCACATCACCAGGTCTGGGATCTAATATATGGGTAACCCATTGAGCTGGTAGGCTCTGATCATAGAAAAGACCAAGCTCATACTCACGCAAATCCCTAACCTTAGGCATATTATATACACTAACCAGTGTCTTAACAGCGATGCCTCGCCTAATGCTTCTAGCCTCATCACCATTAACCTCAGCAATTCCAAAGGCAACTATCTCACCATTGGGAGCAATTATATTAACCTCATCACCCTTCTTAACATCCTTATTCATTTTAACCACGCCAGGTACATATAAGTTAGCACCCACATAAACACTCTCAGAGGCTTTTTTATCGGCTAAGACGTACTTACGCGCCGAAGGTACTTTATTAGGTCCCTTAACAGGGAACCACAGGGCTTCGGGTAGATCCTTATCTTGATAAACATCAACTGAGTGTTCGCGTAATAATTTTAGTAATTCTTCAGGACTTATCTTCAATGTATTGACTCTTATATAATACTTACTCGGTGGTTTCCTTATACTTTCGAAAATGCCTTGCAATTCACTGTCGGAGAAGTACTGTAAAAGGTATTTATATAATTGATAGTCAAGCCTATGTCCTTTAACAATTTCCACCTCTCTTTCCTCACTACCCCTCATTCGCGTTAAGTCTGGGTTCCATCATAATTACTTAAATCCCTTAATCTCCTCAGTAGTACGTTAGCAGCGCCATTGGGATTCTCCTTGGCTAACTTCCACAACTCCATACTCTCGGTTATTATATACCTAAGCACCCTAGACCTAGTCTTAATGGGTTTAGTACTCTCAACCCTAACATAACCATCACTCGCCAATTTCCCAAGGACTTTAGCCGTCTTTAATATGTCGGAGTGCCTACCATTAAGTCCAGCGAATTTGAGCAATGACCTTGCCTTAATCGTGACCCTCCTGCCCCTGCTCTTACTTATTAAATCAATGAGTGCTTTAACAATTCTTGAATCATACTCCTCCATACAAAGCACACTTCAATTAAACCCTATATAACAGTTATTCACTGAGACACAACGCAAATCTCTTTTAAATAGGGCAAAATAACAGGTACTGTGGAGCTTGATACTAAGTTAAGATCGTTATTAATGGAGCTACAGTATAGCTTCCCAATAGTAAAAAGGCCATTTCTTAAAATTGCAAATAGGCTTAATGAGGACGAGGACTGGGTACTAGAAAAAACAAGGGATTTGTTTCGCAATAGTGTAATTAAGAGAATAGGTGCCCTCGTGAATTATAGATCAAGGGGATTGGTATCAGCATTGGTCGGTGTTAATGTACCTAGTGATTTAATTAATGATGTTGCCAAGGCTATAAATTCTGATGCGCAGGTTTCGCATAATTTCGTTAGGGAGCACCCTAGGTATAATGTGTGGTTTGTTACAAAGGCCAGGAGCAGGGAGGAGTTAATAATGAAGGTTTCCAATACTCTATCTAAATTTAGTATTAATGACTTTGTAATTCTAACGGCTTTAAGGACCTATAAGATAGATGTTAAGTTCGACCTAATGAGTGGCGTATCTCGCACGAAGTCCATGGTATTACCACTTAACGTGCCATCAATAGAATCCGCAGGACTATCAATGGAGTTCTTCAGGAGGTTAAGGTCAATAAACATTGTGAGGGAACCCTTCAATGAAATAGCCAGTTTAGCCGGGACTAGTGTTGATGAGTTGGGGAATTTACTGGATAATTTAATGAGGATTGGAGTAATAAGGGACTTTTACGCAGCACTGGATTCGGATAGGGTAGGTTTTAGAGAGAACGCCATGGTTGTCTTCAAGGCAACCCCAGAAACCTGTGAGAGGACTGCTTTAATTGAGGAGACGACACACGTAGTACTTAGGGAAGTGACCCTTGGTTCATGGCCCTACAACTGCTATTTCATGATACATGGTATTAATAGGAATGTGCTTGAGGATGCCATAGGAGATATAATGAGGAGACTCGGCGTTAATGAATACGAAACCCTGTATAGCACCAGGAACTTACTGCCTGAAATGCCGAGGAGACTTGAATTAACTAGTATGTGATATAGCCTTTGCCCTATTGACTAACCAATATGCCAACGCAAGTATTAGTATACTCATAACTAGTAATATTCCATAGTCTAGGGAACCGCTGGGCGATGCAATGTAGAGCAGTAATTCTCTTGAGATGGCAGTAAGCACTACGGCTAATACTAAGTCAACAACCACGGTACCTGACCTAATGTACTCCAGAAACATATCAACAAATTCAAGGGCAATAACCACAAGGAATACTGCGGACAAGGCGCTCAGTATTTTTAGATCCGATATTGAGGAGAAGGGCATTAATGATGCTATATCCCTAATGGCGAGGTACAGTGCCACTGCACCAAGAATTACTGTTATGACAATTATCACTAGGTATAGGGCGATACTTATGAACCTGAATATCCTTACAACATCCCTAACATCCACACTGTGAATTTTTGGGGAGATTTTTAAGGCTCTGTCATAATTTATCATTATTAATATGTCATGGATCAAGTCCTCAGTTTCATGAATTATAATGCAATAATATTTTTAAGGCTCTCCCATAGGCGCTTATCGTGTCCTTAGAACGACTTTATGAGATTCTTAGGAAAGTTGATAGTAAGGTTGATGAAGTATATAAATTGAGAGATAGTAGTGATGCTGAGATTGCCAGGTTGATAAATGAGGTTAAGGTTAAGGTTCAGAGCGAAGTTGAGGAGTATATAAAGAGTGTCGTTAATGAGTATAGGGAGAGTAAGTCTAGGGAAATTGAAAATGAAGTAAGCAAGTATTCTGAGCAGTTACGTAAGGAAACTGAGGAGTTCAGAAGGAAGGTAAATGATGCGATTGACAAAACTGTTGATGAGGTCATTAAGTTATTAATCGGTGAATAGGCGAGATGTCGAGTAGTTACGTAATTAAATTGACGGCATTAGGTCCTAGGGTTAGGGGGTTAAGGGCTAGGTACTTAACTAAGGATAAGTTAAATGCATTAATACTTGCTCAGACGCTTGATGATGCAGTTAATGTATTAAAGGGTACTGACTATGGCGATGTGCTTGAGAGGTTAGGTAAAATAGTTGATGAGGCTCAAGTAACTAATGAAATTAGATCTCATGTAATCAAGTCAATAAGTTTATTGGCGTCATCAGTGCCATCACCAGCATCTACAGTATTAAAGTCATACTTAATGAGGTTTGAGCTAGAAAATATTAAGGTTATCACCAAATCGTTAATGAAGAGTTTGGAGAGTGGCGTTTCTCTGGAGAGCTTACTTAATGTGGCTGTTGAGGAGGAGCTTGGCAGGAGGCATATTCTAGCTGCCATTATGAGTGTTAGAGATGTTGAGGATCTACGTAATAAGTTAATGGAGTTTCAGCATCCTGCAGGTCCTGCACTCGACGGTTTCCTAAAGGTTAGTAAGCAGTATCCTCAATATAGTATCATGCTCATTGATACGTTCATTGATAAGGCCTTCATAGAGTACTTAATGCATTTAGCAAGGATTGATTACTCGGTTGGTAAGTTCATTAAGGAGCTTGTTGATTACTATAACCTTAATGTGTTTCTAAGGGGTAAGTTGTGGGGTATATCTCAGGAGTTAATTAATGAGTTAGTAATACGTTCAGGCGCGGTGTTTAGTACCGTAATTAAGATCTACGGTGAATCACCTACGAGAATTCTCGAGGAACTAGCCTCAGTATTTGTATCATTAGATCAGTTAATTAAAGTAGCCGGGTCCTCAGATTTAAGGTCGTTAGTTCAGTACCTCGGACCGTTCAGTTATAGGTTTATTAAGGATCTTGAGGATTCCATGATATCATTATTCACAGAATTCTCTCCAGGGGCTTCATTAGCCGCTGTGCACTTTAAGTTTATTGAAAGTGACATGGTCATTGCATTACTGAATGCCTTCTTAGAGGGCATACCTAGGGATTTCGTAGTTAAGCTTTATGGTCCAGTTATTTAATGTTCTTTATATCCTCAATCTTCTTCAGTAGCTCCTCCTTAGTCTTATTTATCCTCTCATTTACCTGCTCAAGATACTTATTCACTATCTTCTTTGCTTCCTCCTGGACAATCTCGTTAATACCTGGCATCAAGCCTTGTATATTGGCAAATTATAAATGTTTTATGCCCCATAGATCCATCGCTTAATTTCAGGGGTTAATGAAACCATGAGTGCAATTAATGAAGTTAACAGGAGTATTAATACACAGGTCCTATAGGGATTATTACTAACCGCATTACTGCTCTTTATATACGCGATTGATGTTATAATGGCGCTGTTACGTTCAACGCATGTGCCGTTTACTGATACGTTAACTATAGTGTTTATGCAGGGGCACGATAATGGAACAGCCGGTTTTATTAGTAGGTTAACGCTATCATTGGCGTACGTCGATATGTATAGTGAGTACGTGTATGGGGTATAATCAACGGCTCTCCCATTACTTAATACAGTAATTGAAATATACCCACTACCAAGTATTGTTGTATTTATTGTGAGGATGCACGAACCGGGTAGTGTAATGTTAACCCACTTACTCGTTGGGTTATAAATGTTGAATATAACCTGGGTTTGATTAATGATCCTTACGTAATTAACCATTGGTATTAACGTGATTTCGCGGGCGGTTATTGAACCATTACCTAACTTTTCAGGTTGTCCATTATTTACTGATACTAAGGCATTACCAATCACATAATTATTTATCCTAACTACCTGGGGAAATACGCAGGTCGTGTTGTCTCTTAACTCACCGTTTATGCATGTGTAGGTAGTGAGCATGCCCTGGCTTGGCGGTATTACCAGTAGTATTGAACTTACGATTAATAGTAACAACGATACTACTCCCAAATACTTAATAACGTCTAGGTTTCTCGACATTACTAAGCCCTACGGAAGTGATTACTTATTGCATCCCAATCCTCCTTATTTAACCTCCAACCCATTGCACCCGCATTCTCCTCAACATGCTCCAACCTACCAGCCTTCGGTATTGACACAAGATTATCAATACCTATGTACCAATTAAGCACGACTTGTATTGCAGACTTACCATACTTCCCACCAATACTTCTGAGGAACTCATTATTAGCAAATTCGCCCTTCTCAAGCGGCGTATATGCCAGGTAAAGCATGCCATTTCTCTGCACGTATGGTATTACTGAAGTCTCATCAACCCTATGAAGAAGGCTATACCTATTCTCCACGGCAGCAATATCATACTTACTAAAGCACTGCCTAGCTCTCTCAATACCCTCAACATCAAAATTACTCAAACCAACAAACCTAACTACACCATCATCTATCAACCTCTCAAAGGCCTTCATAGTCTCGCAAATAGGTACGTCAGTGGCGGGCCAATGAAGTAAGTACAGATCTATATACGTGCCCAGTCTCTCCCTACTCGCCCTGGCCGATTTAATGGCGTCATTATACTTCGAGTGCGTCGGCCATACCTTAGTGACTATGAAGAGTTCCTCCCTTGGGAAGCCCCTTATTGCCCTACCAACTAATTCCTCCGCATGACCACCACCGTACATCTCAGCCGTATCAATAAGCGTCATACCCAACTCAATACCTCTCCTTAATACCTTGACCCAACCCTCGTCGTTTGAGTAATCAGGTGACCAGAAACCTCCGCCGAGCCCCCACGTCCCCATTCCGATTACGGAAACCTTACCATTTATTGATTTTATGTACTTAGTATCCTTACTTAATGGCATGAGCGATCATGAAAGCGCTTTCATGAAGCTTATAAGGGTTATGCCGAAGACCTAATGACTTAGTTCTTGAATTGAATTATCGTATTAATTTAATATTATTCATTATTAAATATATGCATTGATCTAAATATAAAAATCCTTATTAATAAGTTGTGTAATAAGTAAATGATATTTATGGAATTAGGTGATAGAGAGAGGACGGTCTTAAGGATTATTGGTGACGCCTGTGATAGGAAGGGTCAAGACAGTATTAAGCTTGAGGAGGTTTCTGAGCGATTTAGAATAGCTGGTTTTAATATTAATGATGTCATGGACGTATTATATAGGCTTGAGGACTTGGGCTTAATTAGGCTCGAGATAATTGGCTACTCAACAATAATACGCATTACGGATAAGGGTAAGGATGTTTATAGATCCCTATAGTCTTTGCCTAATTAAGGCGTTAAGATTAAAATCATTTTGTTAATTGAATTATAAGGGGCTTAATCATCATGTTTAAGAAGGGTCTCAATTTCATTAGGGAACCTTACAAAACGGTCATACAAAACCTACTTAACTCATTAATTAAGTTGTATGATGATAAATTAGTTTCACTTGTTGTTTACGGTAGCGTTGCGAGGGGTAATCCACGTATAGATAGTGATATTGATATGTTGGTAATTTTCGAGGAATTACCAAAGCCCATATCTGATAGGATTAAAATGTTTGAGAGGGCTGAGGACGAGATCCAACCGCTACTTGATGAATTAATGAATAAGGGCTACGCTATTACCCTATCCCCATTAATAAAGACTAGGGAAGAGGCTGGAAGATTCTCGCCACTCTACCTGGACATGACCGAGGATGCGGTAATCGTCTACGATAAAGATGGATTCTTTGAAGGAGTTCTTACAAGAATAATTAATAGGCTGAGGGAATTGGGCGCAACGAGGGTCTGGATTAGCGATAGGGCTTGGTACTGGGTCCTGAAGAAGGACTATAAATTCGGCGAGGTGATTGAAATTGAATAACCTTGAAATGGCAAGATCCTACATTAACCAGGCAACTGAGAGAATAAAGCACGCAAAAGAAGCCCTAAATGGTGGTAATTACCCATACGTGGTTAGGCAGTGCCAGGAAGCAGTCGAATTACTGCTCAAGGCAGCATTGAGGATTATTGGCGTGGAACCACCGAGGTGGCATGATGTTGGTCCGGTGCTCAGGAGGGAACGTAATAAATTTCCTGGGTGGTTTCAGGAATATATTGATGAATTAGCGTCAATATCAAGGAGCCTAAGAAAAGAGAGGGAGTTCTCAATGTATGGTGATGAGGAAAGTGGGATACCTCCCGAAGAGTTATACACCAGGATAGACGCTGAGAGGGCACTTAATGATGCCGAGAAGGTTCTTTCATTAGCTAGCAAACTGTTTAATGAGGTAAGTTAGGTTGTAAGGAGGAGATTTTAAGTAAGTTAAGTGTAGAGATTTTTATCGTTTGTTATACGCATCCTGTTGGTTTTGGTGCTCCTGCTACTTTGCATGCTCCGTGGGCTGGTCCGTCTGGGAATAATTCGTATATACTCTCCAGTGTTTCTCCAGTTTCCTTTAGTAACATCTTTATTGGTGGACATACGCCATATGTTTCCCAGTACTGCCTTAGGTACTTAACCACCTTCCAATGTCTCTCGGTCATTTGTTGTACGCCTTCGAGATTCTTAGCCATCCACTCGGCAACTTTCTCATCCCAGATTTCAGGATTTTGCAGGAAGCAATCTTCATCTAACACTACCTTCTTTCCATTAACCTCATACTCACCTGGGCACGTGACTGGCATTTAATCACCCAGGACTGTAAGTACTGCATGGTGTAAAAGGGTTATTACACGTTGCAAGTGAAATTTCATTAATTTTTACAATTAAGTCCTCCTTAACTTAACTCTAAATATACCCTTTGGTATCTCCATTAACGTATGAAAAAGCTTCCTTGCCTCATTAAGACTTAGATTATAGGCAAATCTGATTAATGTATTATCGATCAATATAGCCCTATCCCCAAGTAAGTCCTTATCAACTCCACCGAGGACCTTCATCTTCAGTATTGTGTAAATCAGGGCCTGGGCGCCAAGTAGGTACTCCTTATTCTCATCCATAGTGATACCATATAGGTAATTATGGGTTAGCACAAGTCCTGGATGATGAAGAGTCCTAACCCCCAGTCTTTTACTAACCACATCATTAAGTCTCATAACGCTGGGTCTACACATCAACTTACTGCCTAGGTATTCCACAAGGATTTCATTATAATGATCAGCATGTATTAATATATCGCGGCCCCTAAAGGCACCCAATACCTTAGTTAACTCCCTAGCCCTTAATTCAGACTTGAACTTTATTCTCTCAGTATCGAGCCTTGCATACTTTATTACCCACCTCACTGAATCATCAAAACTCCTCCTAAATAATGCCGAGTTATAACCCCTGTAGGCCTCGGCTATTTTGGTCTCCATGTAGGCTATGTACACCTCCTCATTGCTTATTGATATGCTCGATAATCCACCAGTTATTGCCTTAATTCTAATTTTCATGCTAATCAATCCATAGGGATCAATTGGTATTACCTCAATACCACCTTTATTCAACTCTTTTAGTACTCCATAGAATACTCTGGCATAATTAACATCAAAATACTCAATTTCATAAAGTAACTGATCAAAGTCAATCTCACCATTTAAGTAACGCCTAACACCCTCAACATCAGGAACCTCAACTATGAAAACATCATAATGCTGTGCAATCTCCCTTAAGTACTTCATGTATTCAACACTAGGTGGCGATAGGATTATGCTTATCAAATTGAATCACCATTATTTACCCATTGAATGAAAAATGGATTATTATTTTATTTTTAAGCAAATCAATTACCTTATAATCAATTACATATACGTTATGAACTGCCTAACGCCAAAGTTCCACGAAGCCTCCTCGCACCTATTATGCCTAGTCCTCGGTACACCTACCTTGCTCATAAACTCATCAATACTAATCCTATCAATATAATCACCAAGTCTTTCACCAGGCTGGGCTTCTCTCCTCCATACATCGATTATCTTCTTAACAGCAGCCACAATCTCCCTATACTCGGGCGGATTAACCGGTAGCCATGGAATAACCTTATAGGGCAACCTTGGGCCTGTCCCTGTATTGCTTGTCTTACCGCCAACGAATATCGCCACACCAATCTTCGTGGGGTCCCAATCAAAGTAATCACAGACATTCTTACACCTGCCACACGCTATGCACTTCCTCTCATCAACCTCAATACCCACTGATCCATCCGGCTTACCAAAGACCTTAATGGCACCGACAGGGCATACAGCTGCCACGTCGGGCACCGCCTTCTTAAGGGCCTCGGTGCTAGATGGCAGACAGAACTTAATTCTCTCTGGGTCGGGCTTTGGGGCTTGTCCATAGTGTCCAACAATAACTATGTCGCCAGCTAATGTGCCACCGCACACATTTGTGCAACCGGCCACAAAGACCATTAACTTAGCCGGTAACTTTTCCTCGCCCGTGAAGTACGGCTTTAGGTTATTATAAAGTACCTGGGTTATTGATGGTGCATCAACTACCGCTGTTGTGCATGTTAGGTAGGCAGTGCAGGAGGTTATGTGCCACAGTGATGTTCCCCATCCTCCCACTGGAAAGCCTAACTTCTCGACCTCTTCCTTAATTTTCAACGCTTTATCAAGGCTATCAGTTATGAACTCAATATTCATGCCTCTAGTTGCCCTAACAACACCGAGGCCATACTTATCAGCAATTTCTATAAATTTCTCAAGAGTATCCACACTAACCCTACTATTTGATGGTAAACCAACCTTAACAGTGAATACCTTATCACCAGTCTCAGATACGTGTTCAATGATCCCATTACCATGGAACTTTCTATCGATCCACCTACCATAATTGCTCCTAATAACCTCAGGTAATTGGGTTGAGAACGGTACTGGCAGTCTCTTATTCATTCTATCCCTAGGTTCAGGAGTTATGGAGAGACTCATGAGCATCACCTCGAACCAGAACCACCTCCGAAATACTCACTCATCACTTGTTTAGCCCAGTTTTCATACATTTTCCTCTCATCATCAGTTAAATTAGTCCCTATAGAAATCCTCAAATGCGATGACGGTGTTCCCTTGGGCTTATTTGGTAGAGTCTTATCAGCAACCTCACTAATGACCTTAAAGCCCCTCCTAATTATCATGTCACCTATCCTATGTCTACGTGGCGCCAAATCCATGTACTTATTAATTAATTCTGTAGCAAATGGAACAACCTCCTCAACTGAGTCTAACAAAGCAACGGCTCTTGCGAGCTTAGGCCCGAAATGTCCTTGAACATGGGCACCAACGAGTAATGCAATCTTTCTATTCTTGCCTGGCCTTATTGCAGGAAATGCTTTCCTGATGCAATTCATGGCTTTCAGGCACTTGGACCCATCTATATTGAGTTCCTTCTTTTCTTCATTCCAAGTAATGGCCTTTGATGGACATGAATTAACGATTTCCTTTGGATTTATTTTACCCTCCTCGACCATCTTCCTGAACAATCCTTGATCAATTTCAGGAGCACCAACCCACGTACCGATTAATGCAAAATCAGCCCTAGAATTGGCTGTGGCGCAATCCATTGGACAACCACTAAACTTGAACTTTATTTTATACGGGAACATCTGTGTATTTAAATATCTGTAAAACGCCGGGTGTGATCTGATGTAGTCCATGGCGTGTAATGTATCGTATAGTGCGAACTCACATAGGGCTGGTCCAGGACACGCATAAAACTCTCTAAATGTGTCGCCTGAACCACCGACATCACTACCCATTATGGTCCTAATGGCATCCACGGCCTCGTCAGCCTTCTCAGCAATCATATTAAGAACAAGCGCTCCAGTGTTACCGCCAAACTCCATCAAACCTATCCCATACCTCTTAGCGACCTCAACAACCTTTCTCAAGTAACTGGTTGAGTAAAACCTACCGGCAGGTGCATAGGTCCTGAAGTGAATTTCCACGAACTTACCATCCCTACTCCTTCTAGCCAATATTCCACTGAATACATACCTAACTCTGAATGATCCGCTAAGCCATGGGGTGTACTTCCTGGCTAGGCCCTCGGCGTAAGGCTCAAGTGGATACTTCGTCTTCTTAAGTTCTGTGACATAGCTAGGCCAGGGACCCTTCTCAAGGTACTCAAGCATCTTCATGCCTCGTTCCAAATCACTTATCGTTTGAGCAGTCTCTGTACCCATAACTTATCATAGATTGTAAGGGCTATTTATTTTGAAAAGCTTATTACACATAGAACGTGATATTTCTCAGTACATAAAACAAATAATGAAGTGATCATAGTGTAACTTAAAGCTCGGCGCTTTAGTGGGCTCCCTTATTTGGTGGTATGTATTGATGTGTAATGCTACGGTTTAATGAATAATGAAATTAATACCGATAATATAATCTATAAGGTTTCGTTACGATGCATGGAATGTCTCATGGGCAAAGTAAGAAAGCAAGATGATGAAGAAGCTCTATTCTAGATGTAGGTGGCTTACATGGCTTATGTGAAATAAAATCAATTAATTAAGTATTAATGTAAGTACTAATGAGTAGGAATAAGGATAGGGTAATTTTCTTCACAACAATGTCTCCCTCTGAGGAGGACCGAATCCAGGCAGTACTAAGGCTTGCGTTGATTGCCTCCTCATTAGGCTATGAAGCCTTCATATACCTAGCACTTCACTCAGTGGTTATGGCTAAGAGGAATGTATTTGAGAAGTTGAGTAATGCCACGAAGGACATGTTGAGGAATGCCATGAAGAGTAATGTTAAGATCATGGCATGCAAAGTGGCCATGGAGGGCTTTAACGTTAAGAAGGAGGAGCTAATTGACGGTGTATCAATTGCGGAACCTAAGGATCTATTTGAAATTGCTAAGGGTTCTATTATTCTCTCCTGGTAGTTTCAATACCATTTAGTAATTCTGATAGATACATCATATAATTAAGTTCTAAATCCTCTATTAAACCTTCCATGAAATTCTCATTAAATAGATCCTCAGTAATAGCCGCCTTTACACCACAAATAATCACCGCCCTCTCATTATTGGTATCAAGTCTGAGGGGAAATAAAAATGGCGCAATCGATCTATCTCCATGAAACTCATAACCCAACTTTGTCGTTATTTCCTCAAGATCATTAAAAACCTGAGCAATACTGGGAAACTCCTTAAGGCTAACATCCATAACAAGCTCCAGGTCAAGCAATGCAAGCGACACATAATCCTCCTCCCTAGCGGCGTTTATCAGCAATGGCTCACTACCCTGGGTATATAGTATTAAATTAACCTCCTCACCCGTCGACTTCATTATATCATCAATGGCATCGGAAACGCTGAGTTCCTCCAGGAAACCGGAGTTCCTGGCCCTATTTACCAATTCCAAGATCTCGTTCCTCTTCCTATCACCTTCACTACTCATTAATTAATGAATTTCCCATTATCTTTAATATTATTTTGCACATACTACGTGTAATAATATTTTTTATGTTTGATGACTACTACGAATAGAGTATGAACGAGTTTTACCTTGTTCTCTACGGATACATTCCATATGCCGTAGTAGTGATATTCCTAGTGGGCATTATATATAGAGTGGTCACGTGGGTCACGGCAAAGGGATTAGTGGGGCTTTACAATGTTAATGTCTGCCTGTATAGAGATGGTTGGGGTTCAACAACTATAGAGGTTCTTAAGAGAATTTTCATTTTCTATACATTACCTGGTAGGGATAGGGATTGGTCACTATTCATAGGGTCCTTCCTATTCCACTGGGGAATCTGGATTGCATTGATCGGGCATCTCGGCATAATAATTCCAGGTACATACCTGGAAAAGTGGCTTGGATTAACGCCAAGCCTTCACCAAGTCATTGCACTATATGTTGGTGGTACTGCTGGTACAATAGCACTAATTGGGTTATTGATTCTAATTACGAGGAGGATCACTGGTAGAACAATTACTGTAAGGGTAATGAATGAATATAAGGTACGCATTCCTCTACGTATGTTTAGCTTCCTCGATGATTACTTCGCAGTGGCAATACTACTGGCAATAATAGTTCTAGGGCTTTATCAAACACTCGGTATAACACCATACAATCCAGCCTATGTCGACATAATCAGTAGATGGATGTGGTCCCTGGTTACGCTTCACCCAAACATCCAACCAATAATTAACTACCCAATACTCCAGGTACATGCATTACTCGCCATGGTATTTATTGCATACTTCCCATGGAGCAAGATGATGCATCCATTCTCATTCCTCTTCATGCCAACAATAGCAAGACCAGCAATAAAGGTGAAGACCACGTAGGTGAGGTGATGAACTATGTCATTTGACAAGGTATTCAGAGAAAGACCATTCAAGTGGGGTGATGTATCTAACTTCATGCATTACTTGGCGGATGAGAAGCTGGTCTCAAGGCTTCATGAGGCAATTAAATTTAGGCAGCAGGTAACCACTGATGAGAAGAAGGTCGAGTACTTCAGGAGAAGATTACTTGAGGAGTATGAGAATAATAAGAATGTGAGGATGGCTGTGGACGTATGTGTTCACTGCGGGCAGTGCCTAAATGCGTGTCCAACATACATAACGACTGGTGATCCATATAACTCACCCCTTGGGCGTGCTGAGTTGATAAGGGCTGTAATTAAGGCGGATAAGGTTAGCGGTAAGTTGTTTGGTAGAGCTGTTGGTGCAGTTAAGAAAATCGACATGAATTACATAAAGAAGATATACACGTATTACTGGTTATGCCTTATATGCAGGAGGTGTGGTTATGCTTGTCCGCTTGGTGTTGAGCAGACTGACGTAACAAGGGTAGTAAGGGGGATACTCTATGAGATAGGCATGGCATCTAGATTTACGGCATTAACAGTAGATGCCCATTGGAAGAGCGGCAATAACATGAATTTAACTCCTGGAGCTGTTAAGTCCATAATCGACTTCGTGGTTAACGAAATCAAACAGGAAAGAGGTATTGAACTTAAGGTTAAGATTGACGAACCTGCCTACGCCCTATTACTACCGTCATCAGCTGATTATTTCATGAACATGGAAACCCTCAAGGGTTATCTACTATTCCTATATGCAATCGGCATAGACTATACATTGAGCACGAAGGCTGCAGAGACAGCCAACTTTGGCCTGTTCCTTCATCCCAAACATTTGCAGGGCTTGGCTGAGAAGTACGTCAATGTTGCCAGGGAGTTAGGCGTAAAGCTTGTAATTGCTGGTGAGTGTGGGCATGCATGGAGGGCGCATAAGAACTATACGTTGCCGAGGCTTAGGGAGTACGGGATAGAACTGGTGCACATACATCACTTGGTGGCGAAGGCCATAAGGGAAGGAAAAATAAAGTTGAATCCTGAGGCTAATGGCGATATAGTCTATATGTACCAAGATCCGTGCCAATATGCCAGAGGAGGGGACTTGACCGAGGAACCGAGATTCATACTAAGTCATGTTGCAAAGAGGTGGGTTGACCCTGAACATAATAGATCATGGACCTGGTGCTGTGGAGGCCAAGGGGGGAACCTAACGGATGAGGTAGTACCGTTAGTTACGCAATATGCAAGGCTTTGGTATGAAGAAGCACTTAAGAAGGATGCACAGTGGGTTATTAGGCCATGTTCAATCTGCAAGGCGCAACTCAGTCATGTTGTTCCTTACCTAAATAAGATGTATGGGAAGGAGATTAAGTATTCGGGACTTATGGACTTGGTTTATAGAGCACTAGTTATTTAAATGCATCTAAATAGAAATTAATGCTTTTCAACCGAAAAATAACTATTTACATTTTGTTTATTCTCTATGCAATTTTTGCACTAAACAAGCGACTTAATAGCAAATGAATACAGGTGGATATTAATGAAGTCTAGTAATGATGTTAGTTCCATAGGTTTAGTTCCTGAAAGTCTTAGGGTAGAACTTCGGAGACTTGTGAATGTTGAGTATGATAATGTAATGAGTGATATGCTCGCATATATAATTATTAGGGGTCCCGTTACGTTATACAGGGTCTCCAGGGAAACTCCATATAGTATTTCATCTATTTACAAGAAGGCTAAGTACATGGTCAAGAACAACCTATTGACACCTATGGGATTGAATGGTAAATCAAATGGTAAGCATATATATGAAGTTACTGTTAAGGGGTTACTAACATGCCTAGCGTATAAGTGCCTTGATGACGATATTGTACTAAATAAGCTTAAGATTAGATGGAATTTAAGAAACTATAATAATTACAGGTTAGTATCCATACTCACGGTATTGCCATACATAATTAAGAATGAAAATCTAAGGATAATTGAGAATATAGACACACTAATGATAACTGCATTAAGTGCACTCGTCAATAATACAATAATAAATAACAAGTTAATTGATGAGTATACAGTAACAAACGTAAAGAACACCTCAATTTACTACCTAGTTAGCAATATCATAAATAGCATGTCGAATAATAAGAAGCCAGATATAATACTTGGTAATAACTCATTCCTTATCGGATACTATAAGAATAGCAAGATACTATATGTATACATATGCAGACTATGTGATAAGAATTGTATACTAACATACGCATCATGCGATAATCATTGCCCATTAATCGCTGAACTAAGTAAAGATATGATAAACCTAGTAAAATAATTAAGATATTAATAAAATATTCCAAAATTATTATATATTATCATGAATATTAATAAAATATTATATATTATCATTGATTAAGATACGAATTAATATTGCATTTATTAATATTCGTAGTAATATATAATAATTTATTCGTAAACATATAAACTTTCACAATCTATGTGAAATAATTCTTTTTTTAACTAAAGTAATATGATGCTGATGCTCGAGCTATACTTACCAATACCACACCTGTGGATAATATATGGCGCCATAGCACTTGTTATAGAGATGGTGATTGGCTTCGCAATTGAAATAAACCGAGGCATACTAGCCCTATCACACTTAAATAGTATGTTGCCCATAAAGGGACCCACAAGGAACTGGGGCTCAGCAGGTGCATTTATTGCTGGGCTAATTACGGCATTCCTATATCCATTCTATGGTGCACCCATGACATCTTGCCACACACAATCCACATACCTAAGCAAGCCCAAGGTTAAGGCGCTCGCCCATGCACTTGTTTGGTGGGGGTTCGTGTTTGCCGCAATATCAACAACGCTAGGCTTTATCTATGACGAGTGGGTGCCAAGTGGTGTTCCAGGTCTCGTGGCCTTTATACCAGGCGGTAAGCTTGGCCCTACAGGTCCGTATGCGGTAATAGGAACTGGGGCAGTTGGCGGTATCCTAATTGTAATTGGTTTTATAATCATGATGGCAATTAGGTGGCAAGGCACTAGATCAGTAAGTGAACCTGCGGTTACGGATTTCTTCCTATGGACTACATTCTTTGTTGCACTAAGTGGTTTCGGTATAATGGGTGTTGAACTCACGGTTCCAACCAACTACTATGCATTGGCCACGGCGTTTAGTGTACATATATTTCTCGTTGCGATGATGTTCGCGACAATGCCTTGGACAAAGTTTGGCCACGCCATATACATGTACATATGGCAATTATACGATAGATACAGGACTTGGAAAGGTGTGGAGCCTAGGCTACTTGGTCCATGGAGCGGTGAATTAGCAGAGAAAGCACTGCATTCTCATCATCCAGGTCATACTACTAAGGTGAGGTCCTGAGGTGGTGGACATGCCCTCCTACGTAATTCCAGCTAAATGTACGGGTTGTGGGGACTGCGTTAACGTATGCCCAAGCCACATAATGAAGTTCACAAAATCAGGTATACTCGGTAGGAAGGCCTATAATGCAGAACCAGAGTCCTGCTGGGAGTGCTATAACTGCGTTAAGCACTGTCCACAGGGTGCTGTTCAGATAAGAGGTTACATGGACTTTACGCCACTTGGTGGTGCCGTTGAGGTCTATAGGGATGAGAAGACGAATAGAGTTTACTGGACGATTAGGTATAGGAATGGAACTGTTAAGTACTTCGTGTTCCCAATAAGGACCACACCCTGGAACTCAATAAAGCCACCACATGAATACCCAGAACCATCTAAAGAGCTCCTGAGGACTCCATACCTGTCCTGTGAACATGAAAAGCTTGGTGGCAATAAACTCGGTGTTGAATTACCCAAGATGAAGGTTCCAGAAGTTGTTAAGGTTGAGGTGAGGGGGTGAGAGTATGACTAGGGTTAGGTACGTAGATGCTGATATCTTAATAATTGGTGGCGGAATGGCTGGAGCAGGAGCCGCATGGGAGGCCAGGTACTGGTGCAGGAATTGCAGGGTGGTACTTGCCGAGAAGGCGAATATTAATAGGAGTGGTGCAGTGGCGATGGGATTATCCGCGATAAACACGTACCTGGGCCTTAAGTGCAAGGAGAATACTGTAGAGGATTACCTTAAGTACGTTAGAGGCGACCTAATGGGTATTGTGAGGGAGGACCTCGTCTATGATTATGCGAGGCATGTAGACTCAACAGTTCACTTATTTGATGAGTGGGGACTTCCAATATGGCCTGAGCCTAAGACAGGCTGTTACGTTAGGGAGGGTAAGTGGCAAATAATGATTCATGGAGAATCCTACAAACCAATAGTTGCTGAGGCAGCAAGGAAGGCCCTTGGTGATGAAAACATACTAAACAGAATCATGGTGACCCACCTAATAAAGAGTGCAAGCAATCCAAATAGGGTTGTTGGTGCCCTAGGTTTCAATGTGAATGATGGTACGTTCTACGTATTTAGAGCAAAAGCTACAATACTCGCTGCTGGTGGTGGATCACAGATATATAGGCCCAGATCGCAGGGTGAGGGACTGGGCAGGAGTTGGTATCCGCCATGGTCATCAGCTTCCTCCTATGGCATGTTAATCGAGACTGGCGCGGTGATGACAATGATGGAGGCCAGGTTCGTGGTACCAAGGTTTAAGGATGGCTACGGACCAGTGGGTGCTTATCAATTACTGCTTAAGACAAGGATTAGTAATGCCTATGGCCAAGACTTCTGGAAGCCTCATGTTGATGAGATAAGGAAGTTATACGGTGGTAAGGGTAAGTATGTTGACTCACCAATCACACCAACAACGCTCAGGGTGTTTGCCCAACGTCTTGAGTGGATGGCTGGCCGTGGACCGAGCCTAATGAGGACCGAGGAAACAGTGAAGAAGGGTACAGATAGTGAGGCAATTGCTTACGAGGACTTCCTAGACATGACCATAAGCCAAGTTGTCATATGGGCTGGACAGAACCATGAACCATCAGAGAGACCTTACGAGGTAATCACCACGGAACCCTACGTAATGGGTAGTCACGCCACTGAATGTGGTGCGTGGCCAAGTGGTCCTGAGGATCTAACACCCAAGAAGATTGATGGCCTGCCTGGCGATAGGGGATACCAGTATTACTGGGGTTATAATAGGATGACGACACTGGACGGCCTATTCTGCGCAGGTGATGCTTGCGGTGCTAATCCGCACAAGTTCAGTAGTGGTTCATTTACTGAGGGTAGGTTGGCAGGTAAATCAGCCGTACTTTATGTAATGGATCACAGCGACGAGAAGATAGATATGAATAGAGATCAGGTTGATTCATTAATAGCCAAGGTGATGGAGCCACTGGAGCGTTACCAGAGAGGTAGGTACAATGTTGTTACTGGGCCAAGTTACATGCACCCAGTAGACCCAACCAAGATGTTTTGGAAGCAGGGCTTGTTTAGACTTCAGAAGATAATGGATGAATGCGCGGGTGGTTGGTCCAATTATTATATGACCAACGAAGTTATGCTCAACAGGGGTTTAGAACTACTGCAGTTCCTTAAGGAGGACTTCATGAATTATGCTGCTGCCCAGGATTGGCATGAGTTAATGAGGGTTTGGGAGCTTTGGCACAGGATACTGACTGCAGAGGCCGTGATTAGGCATATGCTATTTAGGAAGGAGACCAGGTGGCCTGGTTACTACGTTAGGTCGGACTATCCGGCGCTGGATGATGATAATTGGCATGTATTCGTTAATTCAAGGTATGATGCGAAGACTGGACAGTGGGAGTTATGGAAAGTACCTGTGATTCACATAATAGAGTTTCCATGAGGTGGTCAGCATGAGCCTTAAGATAAACACACCACCCCCACATGGGGGTAAACTCGTGGATGCAGTAATTAGGGATAAGGATAAGGCAATTAGTATGGCTGTTGGTGCGATTCCCTACGATTTAAAGGCCACTAGGGATCCAGTTAGCGGCTTACCAATTAGGAATGTGTATAGGGAAATAATGTCCATTGCCTACGGCTTCTTCAGCCCACTGGACAGGTTCATGACTAGGAATGAGGTTGAGAGCGTGCTTAAGGAGAGGAGACTCCTTGATGGTTGGTTGTTCCCATTTCCAATAATATTCGATATTAGTGAAGATGACTTGAAGAAACTTAGTGTAAAAGAGGGTGATAGGTTGTTATTGAGGCTTAAGGGCCAGCCATTTGCGATACTTAATGTTGAGGAGATATGGAATTTTGATCCGAAGGACTTGGCTGATAGGACATTTGGAACTCCTGAGAGAAATCCAGAGGTTGTTAAGAGGAAGTTCGACGAGAAACATCCAGGTTGGTTAATATACAGGAGTATGACGGGTATTGCGTTAGCTGGTAAGGTATACGTGATTAATGAGCCAGTGTTTAAGGATCCATATAACAGGTTCTGGTACCCACCGGCTAGGTCACGTGAAGAGATGCAGAGGAGGGGTTGGAGGACCGTAATCGCTCACCAGACTAGGAATGTACCGCACACTGGTCATGAGCATTTAATGAAGAATGCAGCCTACCTTGGGGATATTGAGCCGTGCCATGGAATATTGGTTAATGCAATAATCGGCGCCAAGAGACTTGGAGATTTCATTGATGAGGCAATACTCGAGGGACATGAAGCACTTAATAAGTATGGCTATATAAGCCCGAAGAGGCACATCGTTACCTTCACCCTATGGGATATGAGGTATGGTAACCCACTCGAGTCACTACTTCACGGTATAATTAGGCAGAACATGGGTTGTACACATCACATGTTTGGTAGGGATCATGCGGCTGTCGGTGATTACTACGACCCATATGCAACACAGATACTTTGGGAAAAGGGTATACCGAGCTTCGGACTAAATGCGCCCCCCTACGACCTTGATAAAGGCCTTAAGATAAGGCCAGTCAACATTAAGGAGTTCTGGTACTGCCCGAAGTGCGGTGAGATAGCCTACAGTGATACATGCGCTCACACAGACATAGCCCAGAGATTCAGTGGCAGTTTCATTAGAGGATTAATCGCAGAGGGTATTGAACCACCACCCATAATCTTCAGACCTGAGGTTTATAGAGTAATTGTTAAGTGGTGGAGGGTTTACGGCTACCCATTCGTTAATAAGAAATACCTTGAGTTAAAAGAGAGGGAGCTTGAGGCCGATGTACCACCAATGGATGTACCAATGAAGAGGTGATAGAGATGCCCTACAAGATCTCCGTAATACTGGATAGGGCGAGGCTTGAAAGGATTAAGGGAACTCCATTAGAGAGATTAGTTAAGGATCTATATGGTGGTTATTTAAAGGTAATTGAGCTTGAGGTTCCTGATGATATAGCTCAGAGGATATTAAAGGAGTTTCCGAGGGCTAGAATCGACGCTAGGGGATTCATTGAAGAGACACCTGTCGCCTTTAAGAGAGAACTCTTTGAGGTGATTGCCCAATTAAGGAGTGTTAGTAAAGAGATCTTTGGCGAATTATTGAAGCCAGAGAGACTCAGCAGGGTTAAGGAGTTGGCGGCTAAGGAGGAGGAGTACTTGCCACCACCAACCTTGCCTGAGGAGAAGTAATGTCTATGGTTTCTATTTAAAACATCTTTTGATTAGTTCTTATTTATGGGTTCTTTATTATGTTTCATGATTATGAAACGGAATTTATTAAGGTGCTAAGATTAGAGCTTAGGAATTTAGGAATTGAACTTACTGACGAACAACTTAATAGAGTAAGGGTATGCGTTAATGAATTAAAGAGAAGGCATTTACCACTAAGTGAGGCTAAGGAAATAGCCAGGATAATTGCACAAATACTTTCCGAAAACCCACTAGTTACATCAACGAGAGAGGATGTTAGGCAATTCCTCTCGGTAATAAGCTCCTGTAGGTTAGTGGGTTTTCAATTGCGTAGACACGAGTCAATATATTGCCCAATAATGGTTCCCATGGGCTTCATAGGTATATCAATAATAGCCATATCAACTAGCTCAGGTAATGTGACTCTACTCATAAAGAGAGTTGGTGAACCAGTAAGTGATAATGCTTATTATGCTGAAGACATAACATTGGTTGGCTATTTCGATATAAGTAATGTGGTATGGACACAGAGAATGAATCCAGGTATTTATCTCGTGGAAATAAACAATTTATATGGTAATGATGTTAATATCAGTATTGATGTAGTGACATGCATTTTAGAAACTAAGAAAGATTGAACTGAGAAGGATCATAATCATGGTAACTTATAAAGACGCTTATTTAATGCATTTTATGCACTGATAAAATTGTATTTATTCAGTTGAATATCAATCATATTTAATGAATAAAGCATTAATGAAAGAAGCCATAATGGGCTATGAAATTCCGTATTCACTTAATCAGTTTACTATGGCTTTGAATATGGACGTTGATGATACAATGAAGGAACTATTAACGTATATAATTTATAATGAGCCAATAACACTATACAGAGTTTCTAAGAATACTAGATTTGCAATATCAACAGTATATAAGAAGGCTAGAAAAATGATGCAATATGGATTAATACGACCATTAAATGGATACGGCTCAAATAATGAAAAGTATATCTATGAATCCACAGTCAAGGGATTACTAACATGCCTAGCCCTTAACTGCATAGGTGATTCAAGCATTATCTTAAGCAAGATATGCAGAAAATGGCGATTAAGAAATTATTGCTGCCAAAGAATCATGAAAATCATGAAGGCATTAATGATAATGCTTAATCTCAATAATGACATGATAAAGGTTATTGAGGATCCCAAGACCATAATGATTTCAATACTTGAACATAGAGATCAACTGAGACATTTTCTTAGTAATGATGAGCTGAATGATATAATTAATATTGCCACGCATTACTTAATTAGTAGATTAATTATTGATGGTAACATAGTTACGAAATCATCACTATTAGTAGGTAATGAAAAGTTCGTTGTGAGTATAGACCTTGATGGAAATATGTACGTCTATATGTGTAAGCTTTGCGAAAAGTCGTGTATGAATGTACCCATACCATATGGTTCCTGTAAATGTATTTTATTTAACGAAATTAGGAAGTTAAGATTTACCCAAGTATTGTGAATTATCATAGAGTTTTACGTGCTATGTGTAATAATTATTTAATCATCATAATACAATATAAGGTATAGGGTGATTGTTATTTCGATTTATGTCGTTGGAGTAGGTCCCTGGGATCCTGAATTAATTACTGTAAAGGCCATTAAGATACTGAACAAGGCGGATATTGTCTTTTACGGTTCATTAGTCAATGAGGAGATAATAAGTATGTATGCACCAAAGGCTGAAAGGATATATATGGGTCATGTTAGGGGTGATGCCCATAGGGAATACATAATCAAAGCAATAGAGCTGGCCAGGAGAGGTCTTAATGTTGTTTTCCTTAAGAACGGTGATCCAGTGATCTTTGGCAGAGGAGTTGAGATTTGTAAAGAGTCCATACGTAATGGTATTCCCTGCGAGATAGTACCGGGAGTTAGTAGTTTTACAGCCGCGGCCGCCAGATTCATGGTTGAATTAAAGGGCATAGTTACATTAATGGCCTATCCAGACATTGATTATGATGTTGAATCCGACATTAAGGTCATATTTATGGGAACAAGGATTGCGAAGGAGTTAATACGTAAATTCAGTGACAGGAATGACGTAATAGTGATTAGTAGGGTTACGTATCCTGATGAAGAAGCACATAGACTAGATATTAACGATCCAGTTATTGATGAACTTAATGTAAAACCTCCATCATTAATATTTATAATAAGACGTGATAATTATGGAAATTACGATACCTAGGCTCATCATAGCATCGTATAAGGGTAAGAATGGTAAGACAACGGCCACATTAGCGTTGTCTTATGCATTGATTAGGGCAGGATTAAAGGTATCTCTATTTAAGGTTGGTCCTGATTATATAGATCCAAGTTATCACCTTGCGGTCACTAATACATTGAGTAGGAACCTTGATTACGTATTAATGGGTGATAAGGTCATTTCAAGGTTTTACAAGTACTCCCTGAATTCGGACATTGCAATCGTTGAGGGTGTCTCAGGGCTTTATGACAGCATTGATGGCATTAGCGAAGTGGGTAGCACCGCTCAGATTGCTAAGCTTCTTAAGGCACCTATTGTTCTTGTAATTAATGGGGAGAGGATTAATAGAACGGTGAGAGCAATAATTAGGGGATTAAAGGACTTTGATAGTGACGTGAGGATAGCGGGTGCTGTAGTAACTAACGTTAATCAAAGACAATTAGAGAAGTTAAGGATTGCCGTTGAGGATGAAGGTTTGATTTTTCTGGGTTATATACCGAGGAATGATGATTTAGAGAGTATAATGCAATATAGGCATTTAGGCTTGATTCATGCTGAGGAAATTAATAAGCAGCGTTTAATTGAGGTGTTTAAGGACGTGTCGAAATTTATAGATATTGATAAGGTTGTTAGGGTTGCCAGGGAATACTCGGAACCCCTTGAAGTGAGGAATTACGTAAGCTTAGATACATCTAAAATAATAAGTAATGAGGTAAGAGTGGGTATATTAGGTGGGAGAGTGTTTACATTCTATTACCCAGAAACCATAGAGAGAATTCAAACATTTACGAATAATATTAAGTTCATTGATCCTGAAGTTGACCAGGAACTTGGTGATCTAGACCTATTATTAATTGGTGGTGGTTTTCCTGAGGTTTATGGAGAATCCCTTGAGAGGAATAGGTCGCTTAAGTCCGACATACGTAGGTTCATAGATTCAGGAAAACACCTATACGCTGAATGTGGTGGTTTAATGTATTTAACGGACTCAATTATTTATAATAACGAGGAATACGAGATGGTGGGTGCCATAGACGCTATAACAATAATGCATAGAAAGCCCATGTGGTATGGCTATGCGAGGGCTAGGGTGATTAGGGATTCTGTGATTGGTGATGCAGGTACTGTTTTAATGGGTCATGAGTTTCATTACTCCTCATTAATATTGCGTGGTAATTATGAATTCGTTATTAAATATGAAAGAGGAGTTGGTATTCATGGCTTTGATGGTTTTCAAATAAATAATGCCTACGCTCATTACCTACACATTCACCCAGATACTTATGATGTAATTGGTAGGATGCTTAGAAGAATCTTGATCAATAAGGCCAGATCCTAGTTTAATTAAGTATATACTCGTTACCGCACTGCATGGCTAATGCCTTTACTTTATTGCCATCCATAATTGCTACTGACCTGCACCCATTAACGAGAGTAGTTGGAAAATAATCAATTAATGCCTTTACAATAACTCTCCTTGCCTTACTAACGGTATTTATATCACCATATTTATCAATTAACATTTCATATAATGAATTAGAGGCTATTGATTTAAGATTATCAGGTAGGATAAATAGAACGTTTTTAGGAAATTCCTGATATAGCATTAAAAGCTCATTACTAGGTCTCCCTTTGCTACTCAGATAAAGTAGCCTTACGTAACTTTCAATCTCATAATCATTAAATTCAATTAAACCCCAATTACCCTTAATAGCCCTAATTGCCAATTGGGCGGTATCCTCATTTACACCATCAACACGCATGAAATACGCGAAAAGAAGTAGTAGATACCCACCTATACTTATCAAGTACTTATTCCTACTTACCCTCTCTAATAAGCCCATCATTTCCAACTCAGAGACTTTCCTATAGAACGTTGCCTTACTAACATGTCCTGTTAATGATGCCCATAGTGGGAATGGATCCTCCTCTCTTGCAGTCTCACGAATTGTATGAAGTATCAACTTCAGTATCATTAGGTGTACTACATCGATTCCAATACTAGTTAGCATCACTATTTTTCAACGGCCGAAGTTAAAAACGCTTATTTCACGTGGAATTAACCTTAAATCTCATAATTATAAGACTGATAATAATAAATAATGAAGAAGCAATGCATAAAACTCAAGCTACCTAACGAACTTAGTAACATAGTTAATAATGCTATAGAACTGGCTAGTAATTATGACCCAAATAGCAGGGTTAGAGAAAACGCTGAATTATTTATTAAGGCTCACATAGTCCCTCTTGAATCATTCATCATAATTAATGATGATGTAAAAATTAAGATTAACGTAATGGAGAGATTAGTCCTTAAAGATACATCAATACTATTAAGTGACATCATGCCATGTAAGATTCAATTAAAGAACAAGTATCAATCACTAATGAACCTTTACCTTGATTATAAGATAAAGTTACTAACTCTATTTTATGGATATTTCGTGTGTAATGACATACTTAATTATTTAATATGGGCTTACGATTCGTTAACTAATGATTATTTAATTAAAAGGTTAATTAATGATTATAGAGTTAAGGAAAAATCCATAGTAAAGGTATTAAATGATATCTTTAATTTAATAATTTGTGACTTAATTAATTATGTACTAAAAAGAAGTACTTCGATAGAGCGTTCATTAATTGAAAAATTTCTTAAGGATATAAATAATAAGATATTTATATTATTAAAGGTAGATAATGATTGCATATACGTGGGTTTAACATAACTATGCATATCACTTTTATCGAAATGTATTTTACATATATCGTGGAATAGCATTAAAATTCACTTCTACCTAGATATTATTGTGAATAGTATTAATGCAATAAACAAGGTTATTAATAATGCAATAAGTAAGGTTAGGCTATTTGAGCCCAACTCATTGATTAGGGAGAGAGCTGACTTATTTGTTAAAATCCATATTATTCCCGTAAATCAACTAGTAAGAATAGAGAATGGTATGATTATTCCTGTGGCATACATAATTGACTTAGCGGTTATTAGTCATTCAGTAGTGCGCATTAAGGATTATCTTGAGATGCATGAAAGTGATGAGTTAAGCCTTGGTAAGAGAGTAGGAAAGGCTAAGAATAAGGATTTATTAGTCACTAATTATATCGATTTAATAATTAGGACCTTAAGATTCTTTAACGATTACTTTATATGTAGGCATGTTCTTGACCATGTAGCATGGGCCTACGATGAAATCATAGGTAATAGTGCCGTAATTAATTTATTTAAACGGGAGTTTAGGGATGATAGGGAGGTCGATAAAGCTCTTAATGAATTATCAAAACACATAATTGCGTCGATTATGGATTTCTATAATGGAGTGAGAATGTGGGTTCTTAATCATGAATTAAGAAGGCCTTCATATACTCAATACTTCATTGTTAATGAAATACTAAAAAAGCTCTCACTAAATGAGCATTTAACGGTTGTTGAGGCTAATGAAGACTACTTCTACCTAGGACTCTTTAAAGATGTATCATTAATGAATACATTAATTAAATTGAGCTAAACTAAATTCTTCTGAATAATTTCATATTATTATTATATAATAGTTTTCATTTATATTGAATTTTATATTAATTTTATTTCCATAATGTGGAATAAAGTTTATAAGTCTTCGTAATAGTGAAAATGTACTTTATTATGTTGCCCGAGAAGTCTCGTAATTATGAGACTATTTCCGTGGAGGAATTTTACGGGAATTAAACACAAATGCAAATACAGGGCTTAGTGATGCTGAGGTTAACGAGAGGGCCAAGAGGTATGGCTATAACGAGGTACCCGAGAAGAAGGAACACCCAGCCAAGAAGTTTGCTAAGAAGTTCTGGGGATTCACTGCATGGATGCTTGAAGCAGCGATGATTGTCTGCATAATCCTTGGTTTAACAATAGATCCGGCCAGGCTTGTTGATGCTTACATCATCGCTGCTTTGCTTGTTGTTAATGCATTAATTGGTTTTATCCATGAGGAACACGCTGCAAGGGCGGTTGAATTACTTAAGCAGAGACTTCAGGTTATGGCTAGGGTTCTTAGGAATGGCGTCTGGCAGGCACTACCAGCGAGGTTCTTAGTCCCTGGTGATATAATTAGAATTAGGGCTGGTGATATAGTGCCCGCTGATGCTAAGATAATAACCAGTGAGGAGGTTGAGGTCGACCAATCAGCACTCACTGGGGAGAGCATGCCTGTGATTAAGAGGAAGGGTGATATAATGTACTCTGGATCCATTCTCAGGAGGGGAGAGGCTACTGCCGTGGTTGTTAGGACTGGGTTAAATACGTACTTTGGAAAGACAGTACAACTAGTTCAAACAGCTAGGCCTAAGTTACATATGGAAGAGATAATATCTAAAGTCGTCTCGGCCTTGCTAATTATGGTTTCCATTCTCGTAATAGTCATGTTCCCACTAACCTACTTCTACCTACACAGTCTAATGTTTCTGGCGGACTACGTACTGCCCCTGGCAATAATGCTAATCGTATTCGCAGTACCAGTTGCGCTACCCGCCATGTTCACGGTAACCATGGCCGTTGGAGCTCAGGAAATGGCTAGGAAGGGTGCATTAATAACGAAGCTCAGTGCCGTTGAGGATTCAGCATCTATGACAGTATTATGCGCGGATAAGACGGGAACCCTAACCTACAATAGGTTAACAGTTACTCATGTTGTTCCCATGAAAGGTTACTCTGAGAATGAAGTATTACTTTATGGTGCATTAGCGAGTCAAGAGGCTAATCAAGACCCAATAGACCTGGCCTTCATAAGGGCTGCGAAGGAAAGAAAATTACTAATTAATGATTTCGAGGTTAAGGAGTTCAAGCCCTTTGATCCATCAACGAGGCGCACAGAGGCCTTGGTTGTGGATAGAAATAATGGTGGTCGCATATTTAGGGTTACTAAGGGTGCCGTTAGGACATTAGCTGAGGATTTATGCAGGATAAAGTTGGGTGAGGATGTTGAAAGTATTATGAATTCCTTTGCGGCAAGTGGCTATAGGACGCTGGGTGTGGCTAAGTCTGAGGATGGTGATCACTGGGAGATGGTTGGCCTCGTGGCATTATATGACATACCTAGAGAGGACACTCCTAAGCTAATCCAGGAGCTTAGGAATTTGGGTGTTAGGGTTAAGATGCTGACCGGTGATGCTAAGCCCATTGCCAGGGAAATAGCCAAGATCATCGGCCTTGGCGAGAATGTGATGTCTGGTAAAGAACTAAAGGAATTACTTGAGAAAGAACCGCAGAAGGCAGCTAAACTTGCTGAGGAGGCTGATGTATTTGCTGAGATTTACCCGGAGGATAAGTACTTCATCGTGAAAAGCCTGCAGGCAAGTAGGCAAATAGTTGGTATGACTGGTGATGGTGTTAATGACTCACCAGCCCTTAAACAGGCCGAGGTTGGTATAGCCGTTAGTAACGCGACTGATGTGGCTAAGGCGGCGGCTAGTGTTGTTCTGACTGTTGAGGGACTTTCGGGTGTTGTGGAGCTCGTTAGGATTGGCAGGTCAACATTCCAGAGGATCATCACATGGATACTCAATAAGGTTGTTAAAACATTTGAAATAGCTGTTTTCGTAACCTTGGCCTTCATAATCTCAGCTCTATTTTGGCACAACCCAATATATGCAGTCTCTGCGCTTGACGTAACGCTTTTCCTATTTTTGATTGATTTCGTGACCATATCCTTATCCACGGATAATGCCAAAGGCTCACCAACGCCGGAGAAGTGGGACGTACCTAAACTTGTGAAGTTAGGTGTTGGACTTGGGATATTTACTGTAGCCGAGATGTTCGGTCTATTGTTCCTAGCTCTTGACTACTTCCACATAGGCAACGTACATGTGTTACATACGTATTACTTCACGGCGATTATGTACATGGGAGTACTAACACCATTCATAGTTAGGGAGAGAGGGCCATTCTGGGTATCAAGACCAGGTAAGTGGCTAATAATAGCATCAGTAATAGATATGGTTGTGGTAGCGTTTATAGCATTAACGGGATTGCCGGGTCCATGGGGTCATTTATTAACACCAATAACCTGGCAGGAATTCGCGGCGGTAGCACTCTATTGCTTATTTGTTAATTTTGCAATTAATGATAGAGCTAAATTAATGCTTGGCAGGTTAGGTATATCAAGGTAACGCTAATTATTATACACCATTAAAACAATTGTATATTTTTATATTCAGTTTCCTTAATTATTAGTCATTTATAAATATTTATTAATAAAAATATGTTATTATGTTAAAAATATTCATTTATTTACGATATAATTACTAAATTATTTCTCGTTTAGTGTATTGTATCGTGTAATAATGTTTATATATCGTGAAGTCAAGTTTTTGACTGATGATCACCGTAATATTTGATCTATTGAAAATGCTGGAGTTCATAATTGCAGGTATTGTAGCTGGTTTACTCGGTGCCTTGGCTGGGCTTGGTGGAGGCGTTGTCTTGACACCGGTACTAACACTATTCCTAAGTATACCAATAATATATGCCACGGGCTCCGCGTTAATATCAACAATATCCACATCGGCTGGTTCAGCCAGCGTGTACGTTAAGAAGAGACTAGCTAATGATAGGATAGGCATTAGCCTAGTCACTGCAACAACCACGGGTGCAATAATAGGCTCACTAACAGCAAATTTCGTATATGCACACGGCCTTACCTGGGTCATATACGTAATATTCGGCGTTGTCCTGCTGGCATCAATAGTACCCACCGTACAGAGAAGCACTTGCGAACTTCCACCGCCAAGGAATCCAGATCGAACAACTAAGGTCTTTAAGCTCTATGGGGTGTGCTATGATCCAGCACTAAAGATTTGGTATAAGTATTGGGGTGTTCGTTGGTGGCTCGGTTGGTTGATAATGTTCTTTGCTGGTTTTATTAGTGGTTTGTTGGGTATTGGTAGTGGCGCGCTTAAGGTACTCGCCATGGACTGGGGCATGAACCTGCCCATGAAGGTGAGTACAACAACGAGCAACTTCATGATAGGAGTAACAGCCGCAACCAGCGGCTCACTTTACTGGTACTTTGGGTATATAAGTCCATTCATAGCAACATGCACCGCAATAGGTGTCTTAATAGGCTCTAGGATTGGTACTAGAATGCTCATGTACGTAACTAATAAGCAAGTCAGGTGGGTTTTCGTAGCGGTGCTGGCTTATCTAGGCTTCAGAATGGTACTTAGGGGCCTCGGCAGAGAGGGTTTACTACCAATAACATCGCTGGAGAGAACGATAATTGCCACCGTGCTTGCTTCAGTAATAATAATATCACTCTATATTATATTCACACATAAGTATAAAGAAGTTCAGGATATGTCAATAACGATATACCAAGCTCAACCTGAGAGCCCTAGTGCGGTTGAGAGGAAATTCACGAGCATCGTGAGCAACCTACTTAAATACGGAGTACTCCTGAGCATCATATTCTTAATATTGGGCTTAATAATGCTTTTCCTACATGGAGGCAGTGTCGGCCTTCACGTGCAGCTGAAGCAAATTCTTGATCCCTCAAGTATGGTAAATACGCGCGAAATCACTGTAATGTACGTACTCGATGGTATTCTAAGGTTGGGTGGATTAAGTCTAATGATGTTTGGGTTAATGGTATTAATAGCGATTCCAGTAGTTATGGTTTTATTGAATTTCGTAAGATTCTTGTTAGAAAGAGATATCCTATACACGTTGCTAGCCTTAATAACCTTCGTGAATTTGATGATAGCCATATTCGTGCTACCTATCTTCATACTACATGGGTGATTCCTATGCTCTTCATTATCGAATTTATAATAACACTTTTAATAATCCTAGCATGTGGATTCGTGGCTGGGTTAATAGGGGGTCTTCTAGGTCTTGGTGGTGCCGTTATATTAACACCACTATTAACGTCAGTGTTCGAGAACCTACCAATACAGTATGCTGCTGGCATTAGTCTTGTGTCAGCGCTAATGACTTCTCTAATGAGCGGATATAGATACTTAAACATAAGGCTTCCTAACGTTAAGGTGATGTTATTCCTATGCCCAATAACGACGTTTGGTGCCATTATGGGATCGCTAATGGCATACCATTTAATAAGCAGAGGATTTAATTGGATATTATACTTGGTATTTAGTTTCATAATGATATTAACAATGGTTCTATCATTAAAAAGAAAGGAAAAATACAATATCACCCCAATATTAACTAGACGAGAAGATATTGACCATATAATATTGAACGATGTATTCTTCGACACTACTCTTAAGACCTACGTGAATTACACAATTTATAGAATGAACCTCATTAAGTCAATACCCATTATGTTCTTTGGAGGATTAATGTCAGGATTATTGGGCATAGGTGGCGGCCCCATAAACATACTTGCACTATATAATGTAATTGGCTTACCATTAAAAGTAGCCACAGCAACGAGCAACCTGATAGTAGGTGTGACAGCGGCGACTAGCGGATCACTTTATTGGGCTTTTGGGTATATACAGCCATACCTAGCCATGGCATCGGCAGTCGGTATAGCGCCAGGCGCGTACTTAGCATCGTACTTATTACCCCGTGTTCGATCATCATCAGTAAAGGTAGTGTTACTTTCGGTATTCTCATACCTATCAGTTAGGATGCTACTTTCAGGATTAAATAGGGGGCACATACTCATTATACCAATAATGACCAGGCATATTATAGCATTCTCAGTACTATTATTAGCATTAATGATATTGTTAATCATGAGAAAGTATATAACTGATTAGAGTTGAAAACAAATTTGTATTAAGTAATACCGAAGAATAATGTTAATCGCTTAAGAATAATATTTTGTAAATTTATTTAATTATTATTTCATAATAATTAATAAATTAGTTTTATTTTAGGAAAATCTGGAGAACAAAGTTTATTAATATTTAGGCTAATCATAGCTTGAAGACCATGCCTGTACACATCAATATAATCAGTGGATTATTAGATAATATATTTACATTGCTTAATTCTCCAGTTATATTTTTAATAATAATCTTTTTAATATGTATATTGATAGGGTTTGTTGCGGCATTGGCTGGTGTTGGTGGTGGTGTCTTATTCACACCGATAATGATGGCCTTCACGACTATAAATCCAGACATAGTGCGTGCGACAGGCCTTGCGATAGCTACAATGAGCTCACTTATGTCCGCAAGACCTTATCTAGGTAGAGGTATTGCAAACTTTAACCTGGCCCTCTTCTCGTCTCTTCCATATACTATTTTCGCAATTATTGGCTCCTTCATCGGGCTTCATATAACTGCGGTTATGGGGAGTTTCGGTAAGGCCTTGATTAGATTCGCTCTGGGGGTGTTGGTATTATTTATTGTAATACTCATGATAACTAAGGGAAGAAGAACAGAATATCCCATACCACCAGAGGGTAAGTATGATAAGTTGGCTAACGCGTTTGAGCTTAATTCTAGTTATTATGAAATTTCGTTGGGTCGCATAGTAGAGTATAGGATCGTTAATACGGTGTGGGGCTTACTATGCTTTGTGGGGATAGGCCTCGTCTCTGGCATGTTTGGTTTAGGTGCTGGTTGGGCTATTGTGCCGGTGTATAATTTAATTATGTACGTGCCACTTAAGGTAGCTACAGCAACCAGTCTCGTGGTGATAGGCATTGGCGATACGGCCGCCATGTGGGTCTACATAAACAGTGGTGCTATGATACCCATATTCGCAGTACCCTGCCTCCTTGGTTGTATGATAGGAGCGCAGGTAGGCTCAAGATTAATGCCTAAGTTGAGGGCTTACGTGATTAGGTGGTTTGTAATCCTCGCGATGCTTTTAGCGAGTGCCAGATTAATCCAACAAGCACTACCTGTAATAATGGGGGTGGTGTAATATGGCATCGGACAAAGTATTATCAGTGATATCAAGGACCTACAGCAAAATTGCCTTCTGGATAGCAATAGCTGGTATCATAACGGCCTTCATGGGTCTCCTATTAACAGTGACTAAGCATTATGGCAATACTGTTTGTATTATAAACAGGCTATTGGATGGTGAGGCACCAAATGTCATACAGTCATGTATACAGAGTAGTGGAATTAGGATAATAAATATAATAACGTACATGCATACTAATTCATATGCCATGATGCTTCAGGACATTGGTTTTATACTATTCGGCATAGCCGCCATAATGGGGATTATCGTAACCGTAATTATGCTATATACAAGAAGGAAGATCAACTTTGCATTAATCGCATCATTAATAATGATAGTATTAATACTATCGGCCCTTGGATTAATATCGATTAATATGTGAATCTGAAACCAAATATAAGTTTATATAGTACTTTAAGGATACTATAATTAGTAATGCAATCCTCATTGCTATTAATCCTAGGACTAACCTTGATATTCATAGTATTATTTATAGGCCCTAGTATACTCGTGACCTACTTGAGACATAACATTAATTTTAATAGGTATATCAGCAGCTTAAATATAGTGCAGTATTATTGCCAAAGCGGTTTATGCATTGTAGAGTACATCAACGGATCAGTGACTTGGGTCACGATAAACAAAACAAACCCTACCAACCCTGGTGTTGGCGTAATTATACCACGTGGCATGAACTATACCGGTGTTAAGGCGTACTTTTGCGTTTATAACGCAGATCCAGCATTAGGAGTTTCATTGCCACCCACGGTAAATAACTATAAAAACTTAACTTTAATACCTGGCTATAGTGTACAATTAAACACCTGGCTTAAGGCAATTAATGGAAGCTGGTATTGGGTGCAAGACGTACTACTCATTACCTCTTATAATGGTGAGAATGTGGTAGAGCCCTTATGGTGCTTGCTGAAATTTAATGGGACAATAACATGTCGTGAAATAGGTATGAGGCATGAATTACACTATCCAATATGCGGTACATTAATCATGGTCTATCTACCAAGTAACGAAACATTGATTTTATACTATAATGATACTGAAATAACTAGAATGAAAGTTTACATGAAAAGATTTGGCCTAATTGATGTAACGGTGGTCGGCGCAAGTAATTATCAGGGTGTTCGATTTAATTACTTGAATGCAACGTTATCATTATGGCTATTGAAGAGTGGATCATGGATCGCACCAAGCAATTTGCAATGGACCTACGCGGGTTATTGGACTGGTGAGTACATTAATGGCGTGAATACAATTATTAAAACATATAACACAGTATTCATAGTCACTAACACGACTAAATAATTAAAGTTTTACATGTGTATAAGATTGCTTTTATTGTATTCTCTAGAATTTTATTCTATAATATTGATAATATAATAATAAAAATATCTTAATTTACGAACATAATGTAGAACAAAGTTTATAAATAATACGTGTAACAATTGATCGGTGATAGAATGATGCTAAATACCTACCCACTTCTCGTTGGGACCACACTCTACATAGGCGCATCCAATGCACAGTGGGATTTTGTTGTGTTCTGTATTACCATGCTCGTTATATGCATTATTATAGGCTTCCTGGCAGCATTGGCTGGTGTTGGTGGTGCTGTCTTATTCACACCGATAATGATGGCCTTCACAGCCATTAATACGGACGTTATAAGGACAACGGGTCTCGCGATAGCCACTGTAGGTTCCTTAATTGCGTCAAGGCAATATCTAAGTAAAGGGCTTGCCAATTTTAACGCTATAATCCTTACGGCAGTACCATATACCGTATCCTCGATACTTGGTGCGGTACTGGGGCTTGAGATCACTAGATCCTTCGGTAATGTGGGTGTCGCCTCAATTAGGCTTGGCTTAGCTGCTCTGATGTTGTTTATTGTCGGTTTATTCCTATGGAGGGGAAGGCAGGTGGATATTCCTAACTCAGTCAATAAGGTTGATAGAATAGCGAGGATATTCCAATTAGAAAATGCTCGATATTACGAGGAATCATTAAGGACAGTCGTAACGTATAAGGCCGTTAATACGGTATGGGGCTTACTATGCTTTATTGGTGTAGGCTTAGTATCTGGTATGTTTGGTGTTGGAGCTGGTTGGGCTATTGTGCCGGTATATAATCTAGTAATGTACTTACCATTAAAGGTCGCCGCTGCAACGAGCAAGGTATTGATAGCTATTGGCGATACGGGTGCTTTGTGGGTTTATATAAATAGTGGTGCCTTGGTTTTTCCATTCTTAGCTCCCTGTGTCATCGGTATGGTCCTTGGTACGGAATTAGGGGTTAGAGTTATGCCCAAGGCTAAAATACCGATCATTAGATGGGTAATAATTGCAGTCATGCTAATAACAAGTGTAAGGCTATTTCAACAGGCAATACCTATTCTCATGGGGTGGTCGCCATGATGCTCATGTATAAAATACGTAGGTCTGCTGAGGCACCACCGGAGGCAAAGGCTTATGGGCTAGTCGCCTATTGGTTAGCGATTATTGGAATAATAGCCCTTACTGGAGCCTTCATAGCCCTCGCCCTAGTAAATACCAATGCGGTGACTTGTCAACTCAATAAACTGGTTTCAGGAGCTAAGGTGGCTGCTATGAAGACTTGCTACGTCGGTATGCCCAAAATAGCCGTTGCAGAGAAGATAGCCGTTGCGGTGATAGGCTTCGCCGTAATCGCAGGACTAATACCCGCCACGGTATGGCTATTCAGGAGAAAACTATTCTTACAATCAGTTATACCATTCATAATACTAATTTTACTAATATTGGCCATGTTAGGCATAATATCTATACCTGCGGCGTAGCGTTATGCAGTATTTCAAATTAAAAATTATAAATCATTCTTTTAATAACAATCACATACCTACTGAAACGAATACGCAACAACTCTTAAGAATGCCTTTAACAATGCCTGCATGGATACTATTATAGTATTTTACGATTATCGTAACCATTCACAATTCAGAAAACGCAATATTAAAAGCGCCATTTCCATATTCGGCATATAGATGCTCCTGCATACATAGTGCCATTCTGCACTTCTGTTAGTATCATTCGAATTTAGCATGTAAAAGTTTATCAAACAATTAAACCATTACCTCTATAAATATGGCATTGACACTATCACCAACGATCATAGAACTACTGAAGAAATTGGCTGGTGATAGAGATGTTGAGAGGTTCATAGCTGACTTAATTGCCGAGAGGCTCGACCCTTCACGAAGGATAGAATTATACCTTAAGCTTCATGAGGATTACCTTAGAGCTGCCTACGCAAAGGATGACCTAGCCCAGGCCGGCGAGAAGTACTGAGGTGCAGTTACGGCGTTGCTTAACGCCATTGCCGAGGCTCGCAGCTGGGAGCACTACAGCCATAGGGACTATGACATGGTAATTGAGAGACTCTATAAGGAGACCAGCGATAAGTCAATCCTAATGAATTTCAGCATGGCTGAAAGACCACATGCAAACTCCTACCACAACTTCATGAGTAGAGAGGTTCGAAGCGCGTGAGCAAGCCGTCTTAGAGTTAGTGGGCAGATTGAAGAAGATGCTGAAAGGCCATAAATAATTTAAATTCATTACTGAAAAACGTATTAGGCGATGGCAGCTTCTCTTATAGGATCTACGATTGGCCTTCGCTGGTTACGGTAAACGTTACTTTAATCATGATGGATGGAGTCTCATCATAGTTCGGTGACCAGAAACCTCAATCACCAGCGAAAACTATTCTAGAGTAACCTTAAAGATTGACTTACGCAACTTACACTAGCTAAGGATTGATAAATTCTACAGGCTCGGCGTGGCTTGAACCTACGATTCACGGCTTAAAAGTCGATTTCCCTGAATTAAAGTAATTTAATGTGAGATTACTTGAATAACGTTCTTCACATCATTTATGTATCTCCTAACCTTGTCTAGTTCCACCTTAATGTCATTAATATCCACTATACCCTCGTAGAAGACCAACTCATGGAAATTCCTCTCCCTGGCTGAATATCTATCCCTAAACCCAAGTTGAGCGATCACCTGATTCGCTAACTCAAGCTCCCTAAGCAACCTCCTCCTCTCCCAATGACTAGCCGGAACCTTCTTCATGAATGCAAATATTAACGCATTAGTAGCCTGAACCACGGCATTCCAGGCCTTCTCGGCAGCATCCCTAATCTTTAACTGATCACCACTCTTAACACCATTATTAAACTCCTCAATAGCCTCATTAAGGAACTCCTCAGCATCACTTAGGTAAATATCAACCCTACCCTCCATAACTACATTTCACTACTCAACTCAATATCTTAATCCTTAAATATTTTATATGCTAATAACGGTTTTCTCGCTCTATACTGCATTATGGCAAAGCATACCAATACTTTTCCAGGGTTTTGAATAACATGTGTGTTAAGACCATCGTGTGATAAAGGATAGAAGTATCGTGCTCATTACTTAGGCATTCCCTATAGAACGCCAACCCTCGATCATACATAACCCATCATTAAATAGGTATCCTCTTCTTATCTAGTTCGTGGCGCTAAGCCTCAGTAACTCGCAATTAATCATGTTAATTATATTGTAGAGAATTCACAACATTAAAATCAATGAGTTATAATATTGTGCAATACTTAACAGTTAAGTATTGACTAAAATTTGGCGGCCCCGGTGGGATTTGAACCCACGACCTACGGCTTAGAAGGCCGCCGCTCTATCCATGCTGAGCTACGGGGCCAATTTATGATTAGTTTACTTGGTTTTTTAGCTTTTCTCGTCTAAGCCCTTAGTACCTTTATCGTGAACCTAAAGTTCTTTTCCTCCCCTGGCTTTATTATAGTTAGTCCCATGCCATTATGGTACGCGTCTGGTGCTCCGCTCATCGGCTCTATGGCTATGGCATTAGGCACTCCCGTGAATATTTGTATGTAGGGCATACCATGCCTTATGATCTTAATTGTTGAGTAGTGGGACTCTAGGGTTATGTCGCCATTAACCAAGAAGCAATCATCAAATTCCCTTCTTTCTGTGTTATTTAGATCAACAGGTATTAATTTGCCGGTTGGTATCTTATTAACTGTCTCACACATTAATATCTCTCCCTGAGTATTTATCATCCAGTCATTACTGACTATAAAGTATGGATGAGCACCAACAACTAATGGTGCGCTCCTGAGTCCTGTATTTTTAATGATAAACTCAACATCGAGTTCTCCTTCAACTAGTGTGTATTTGATTATTGATGTTAATTCCGTTGGATAATCAGGGTGTTTAAGAACATGTTCGAGCGAGACACTGTTCTCACCGATGTATGTTATGCTCCATTCCTCGTTTAAGATGAGGCCATGAATTGCATGGCCCTCCTTATTCCTAGGTAGCGAGTACTTTATGCCTTCAAATTCGTATTCTCCATTCTTGATCCTGTTCGCGAAGGGTATCATTATTGCCATGCCGCTCCACGTTGGTCTATCAGGATCACCAGGTAGTATTATATCCTTGCCTGAGACCGACCACTCGAGTAAGTACGCACCCCTATTGCATATTACAGCCCTCGAGGTGTAACTACTTACTTCGAGACAACCCACGGTGGTATTTTATTATGCCTTGCTAATTTATTTTTCGTGCTCGGTCTGTGAAAAATGCTTTTAAATTGATTATTTAATCAAGTCGTAATGAGTAAGGCAAAGGCCGTGAGTAAGGCTAAAATGGAGTCTATTACGCAGGTAGTACCTACTGTGCCACTTGATGTGAGGGTTACGCAGTGGGTTGCGATGCTTTCAGCCGTGGTCTCATTCACACTACTTGCATATTACCTGAGACTTTACCCTGTGTTGCTTTATGGTTGGTACATAAATGAGTTTGACCCATACATAAGGCTCTTCATGACCGAACAAATGCTTAAGTATGGAACCATCAAGGGACTTTTTTGGTGGCTTCATAAGGGTTATGGTGCACTATTCACACATTTCTGGTATCCATGGGGTGTTAACTGGACAGTAGTACTATCGCCAGGTGTTTCATGGTTTGGGGTACTTGCATACAAGGTACTGTCGCACTTGGGTTTTGATCTAGTACAATCGGTAGTTTTGCTTCCAGCAATTGCAAACGCCGCAGTGGTCCCAGCAATGTTTTACCTTGGCTACAGACTTGGCGGTAAGTATGTGGGACTATTAGCGGCTCTATGGTCTGTATTTTCAACAATGCTTCTTCAGAGGGGTACGGCTGGTTGGTTCGCGGCTGAACCATTATTTCAATTTATAGCGACACTAGGCATTGCCTTCTATATCGAGTCCCTGATTAGGAAGGATAATTACTGGATACTTTTTGCGGTGCTTTCGGCAATATTTAATGGAATAACGACTTGGGTGTGGGGTTCCTACGTATTCCTATGGAATTTCTACGGCTTATTCACAATAGTAATACTACTTTACCTGCTCATTAGGATAGCTAGGAGACAAAACCTACCATTCACCATTGATAAGCTTGTGATAACCTACGTACTCACTGACCTTGGGTTCTCGGCCTTTGTAGCAATAACCCCTAGATATGGCTTCCACACATTGATATCTGGAATGGGTGGCGTCGCCAATGCCGCTTTATTATTCTCAATAATCGCTTATGCCCTAATTAAGCTATACCCAAGGTACCCAAGGATTATGGTCCCTATAATTAGGTACTTCCTCATGGCTATTGTAGTGCTCGTGGTCGCCGTAATAGGACTAAGCTTCACATCGATAGGTGGTAAGTTCCTTGGTGCATTAGCGCCATTTGCCAGGAGCGCAATTGTACAGAGCGTTGCTGAGCACTCCCCATCAACTCTCCAACAGAGCATGTACAATATATCAATAACAATACCGTTTATGATATACACAATGATCCTCTCCATAATGTCACTATCACTTCCAGTAATACTAATTAGTCTTGGATCACTGGTCGCAGCCTACTTCGCATCGTCAGAGGTCTGGCTATTCATGCTGCTCGGCCTATTTTGGGTGCCGGCTGCAGCATATGGCTTTGTAAAACTCACTGAGTTAGCACTAAATAGGCGCATAGTTATTGGACTTTCCTTAGCAGCCCTTCTCGGTATTATATTGGCAATCGCTCTCATTGTTAATATTCAACCTGCACTGTCAATGTCCATAATGCCGCAGCAAATAGTTAGTACTGTAACGCCACCAATACCAACGCCTGACTGGCTTGATGCGCTTCAGTGGTTGTCTTACAATACACCGCCAAATGCTACTGTGCTCTCATGGTGGGATTACGGCTATTGGATCGCTGTTATAGGTAATAGGACTAGCCTAGCTGATAATTCAACAGTAAATGGTACACAGATAGCGTTGATAGGTAATTTCTTCATGTCGAACCCCTATAATTACACGGGTGTTTTGGAAAAACTGAATGAGCTTCATGATCCACAGTATATACTGATTTTTGAGCCATATTATATATATGGACCTGTAAATATGACAAATTATGGCTTAGGATCAATATGCATTCTCATACCTGAGTATCCAGCGGGTGGTGATTTTGCAAAGAGCTATTGGATGGCAAGGATAGCCGGCTATACCAATAATTACATACTAAATACATTTATTTATCCTGCCCCGGTGGGCTCCTCAACCATTTACGTACCATATGCCAACAACACCTTCTATGCGGCTTATAACGTCACACTCTACAGCCTAATGTTTAACTCAGAGGTTGTTAGCGCGTCATATGCTGTGTGGTCAACATGCACTGTGAATAATATTCCGGCTTATTGGATATTTGAGGGTGTACCAACAATAATGCCAGGGGCAAGCCTCACATCAGCTAAATTAACCTACATAGGCATACCTGGTTATAATGGTCCCACAACACCCTGGTCTCTCCTATGGTATCCACCACCCTGGGCCCAATTAGTATATGTCTCTAGACCATATGGTTGGGTAATAATATACAAGGTTAATTACAGTCTCCTCAATGCATTAGCACGTAATCAAACACTTATTAATCAATAATTTCACTGGGCCTTAGAATCGGTTGAGGTTAATCCCAAAACCGCCGATATAACGCTTTTATCAAGCTTTATTTTACCACTCATTATCTTCATTAATAATCTGTACCTACCGTACTTATCCTCAGGCGAGAATTTAGGTGGATGCGGAATTTCAAGATCACCACCACAGTATGGACACTTGTCCTTCCTCATTGTATACCTACCGCAGTTCCTGCACCTCCTTAGTATTGAATCCATAATTACTCGCCTATCCTGGTGAAACTTGCCTCCCCACCCCTCCTCTTGATCTCTGTGGTGACTAGATTAACTACATCCTTCAGAACTTGTTCCAATTTCTTCGGATCCCTGCCCATAATGTCTATCCTATACCTGGGAGGACCAATTGTATATATCTTAACACTCTCAGCGCCCTCCTTCCTAGCCAACTCCATGGCCTTAAGCAGTACATCCCTGATGTGCTTAACACCATCAGGTTTAATGTTTATCATCCTAATAATACCTGAAATCTCCACAGGTTCTACCTCGATCCTCTCCTTAGCAACCTCCATAATGGCGTTAATAACATTATCGCTAAGTCCTAATTTCCTGAGGTCCACAGGTCCATACTTTACCACATTCTCAAAAATCGATAGAAAGTCTCCATAGTAGTCCTCGAGCTTCCAACCAAAATCCTGTAAAGCTCTATCAAGCGTAATGTTTAATCTCTTGGCAACAAGCTCAAGAAGCTTAACACCCCTAATTGTCCTCTTCCATCTAGCTAGTTTCTCCTTCTTCTCCTCTTCCTTGACTCTCCTAAGCGAGATATCTATGAGCCTCCTACGTGCATCAACCCTGATAACTCTAAAAACAGTCTTCTGACCCGGCCTTAGGTAGTCCTTAATATCGTGAAACCATGATTGAACTATCTCATTTATTGGCGCATAGGCCTCTAAACCTCCATACTCATCAAGAAGGACATAAGCGCCATGCTCCAGTATTCTATATACCGTGCCAATAACCAATTCACCTATTTCGGGTAATTCCTTCCTAGCAATCCTGACCGAGAAAACACTCTTCTTAATATCGTCTAACTTCTCCTCCCTCTTACTCATCGACTATGATAGGATGGGGTGCATTTATACCTTTTTCGTTATTTTACTCGTACGTCGCAACTACTGTTGCGCCAACAATCTTACCCTTACTACCGGTTGGTTCTATCAGGACATTGCCACAGACCAGGCACCTAACGGCCATGGCTGGTCTATCGAAGACCACCTGCTCATTACCACAATTATTACACCTAACCCTTAGGAACCTTGATCTCGGCCTTGGAACAAGGACTGAACGCCAATTACTGGGCATAATCACCACCTCACTTTGTTTCAACTATCTCAAGCTTCTTTAACCTACCAATTGGTCTTAATAATACATAACCGCACTGCCTGCATTGAAGCTTAACGACGATCTTCTTTGTAGTCTTAGCAAATCTCTTCTGCTTAGGCTTCCTGCTTGAACCATAACCCTTAAGCTTCCTTAAGTATCTTCTCTGCCCCTCGGCTAAGTTCCTCCTCTTCCCATGGCTATATATCGTAACTGTGTGGTCCGTATACGCATTACACCTTGGGCAGTAGGCTCTCACAACCTTAGGAAACTTCACGAGAAGCTCGGGGAAAACCCCCTTTTATTTTTTTACCTCCGTTGTTTTTAACGCACAATATCAATTACACTCCTACGTAGTAACTCCTCAGCATCACTTCTCGGTATTGCTGCGATGTCAAATTGCGAAAATGGTCCAATAGTCACTAAACGAACACTATAGAGCACGGGAAATCCCTTCTTAAAGGATATTATTGCTAATCCCTGGGCCTCGCTCTTTGGTGCCTCAGTAATTCTTAGCTCGAGTAATGGCATGAGAAACCTTCTCTCCTCCATAAACAATGCGTCTTGCGGTATCTCCTTATTAGTCTCATAGTACCTCATTATTTTCTCAATTCTCTTTCTAATAAGTGCTGCAATGGTTTCTCTAACCATTGTTCTTGTGGATTCAATCAATTCCTTATCAAGTACATTACCACTCATTAACAACCTATTATTCAATTCCTGCACTAACTGGGCGTATGACTCAAACGGTGGTCTCTGAATCTCCTCAGTACCTATCTCTAGTTTCGTGAAGTCTATCAACCTTCTAAGCACATCACTAATCAACTAACTCACCCCAACCACTAATTACTAGATATATACCGACATATGTGGGCACTTTAATAATACTGCCCTCATCACCCACGACATCCTCACCCAAAACCCTCCTAACTGGTACCTTCTTAATAAGCCTAAGCGTTAATGTACCCCTTCTAAATTGTATTGCCTTATCAATAATAAAATCAGCACCCCTCTCTAGATCACTTGGACCTACCTTAACGACTCTAAGCCCTGTCTTACCATGCAATGAATTAGGCATCCTAATTAATCTATGTATGTCCATGGTCACCACCTCATCTATGTGTATGGAAAGCCTCTCACTAATTACGGAATTAAGTGTATTTAGTTTCCGAATTAAGGACTTACTCAATCTCTTCTTACTACTAAGGTTATTAAGTAATTCAGGATCCAATTCATGGATTAGGGACGCCAACCTACCACCAATACCCCTTAACCTAGCATCTATGAGAACAGCATTACCCCTGATTAGGCGTTCTATGTCAAAACCACGGAGAAGCAGGTAATCTATGATCTCCCTCCTCTCATCATCCATTAATCCCCTAATCTCAGGTAATTCAATATGTACATGATAACCCCTATGACCACTAAAGAATATCTTAATTGATGAGTCAGAGAAGCCGAAGTCCTCAATGAGGGAATCAATGAGCTTACTAACTTCATCCGTGGCATCATTTAAGCACTCAAGCGTCATTAATTCAGCACCTTGACAGTTGGGTGTTGGTAAGTGATCACCATCAATGTCAAAAATCAAGTCAGCACCTAGCCAACCCTTAGCGTCCATATCGGGGTTTGCTGGGTCATTGTAGAGCGCTGATGAGTAGTAGACGTGGGATGGCACATTACTTATTAAGTAATGCCTTAGCTCGTCGCTATTTCTAAAACTAGCATGCCTAATCATTCCCTCCTTATCGAAGAATTGAAAACCGAACTCCCTCTTCTCTAGGTCACTGGTTTCCGATAGGTCAATACCTCGATAATAATTCCTAAATAATACCTTTACTAAATCAATAAAACTGGGCATATCACATGCCGAGTACTAATCTGCATTAAAAATTATTTTTACCACTTAATTAATTATAATACTTGGTATTACTCAATCATTGGTGCTATGTAGTACGTTAACTTACCACCCATGGGAATCTCGAATGTTAGCGCAATGGGTTTTTGCGTTGCGAATTCTACCGTGACTATATCACTTATCCTATAGGCCTTTGATATTGTATCAATCAAGTAGTCAAGGCTATACTTGGCTGTTGCTGGCTCCTTGAGGTCATACTCAAACATTACCTCGCCCTCCCTCTCAAACTTAACCTCAACATCACCCTTATCACTACTTGCCGATACATAAAGACCATCATCCTTAGCATCAAACTTAACGGCATCAGCAATTACATCAGCATCCTTAAGTGCCTCATTCAATGCATCACTAGACACCTTAGCCAGTACTGTGTATACTACCTTTGGTGTTGGTAACTCCTCGGCACCAATATCAATAAGTGGGAGCGTCATTGTCCTAGATGCCTTACCAACAAGCCTAACCTTGAGCTTGCCCTCGCTTGTCTCAATACTCAATTTATCGCCTTTCCTAATTCTCCTAAGTAGCTTTTTGAAATCATCGAAATTAATGCCAATTTTAACCTCTTCATTAAGGCTTTCAGGAAACTCCTCAAAGGCCTCCCTGGGTATTAATAAATCAATCATTGCAGTCCTCGATGGGTCTAAAGCCCTTAACTTAAGCCCGTCGCTCGCTAATGTAAAGCTTGCCTCCTCAATTAGTGCCGATACTGCATCTATTATTTGCGAGAATTCCCTGGCATCTGGGTATGTTATCTTAACCTCAGACATCAATTACTACTTAGTCGCCACTTAAATATAAACTCTACATCTTCAGCAAAAACAGTATTATTTAGCGACGCTTAAGCCTACTCATATTCACGCCAAACGTACCCACACCTAGCACATTTATAAAACCTGGTTGGTGGTTCATCAGCAGCTCTCGTCTGCTGAACCCAGAAGTACGCCTCTTCATAACCACACTTAGGGCATGTCTTTTTAACCTTAGGCAGAGCCTCCTCACCAGACTTTGTTAGTACTATTGGTTTATCATCCTTCCTGGTTAATGTCGTCTTCTCAACAAGCTTCGCACTACTAACACTAACCTCCTCTTCATAACCACACTTAGGGCACTTCCAAACAGCTTTACCACCCTCCTTTGTTAGAACCATTACACTCTTACATCTCGGGCAGAATTTAATGGCCATTGCTCAAACCCACAAAACAACCTATTTATTAATCCTTCTAATCATTAATCAACAAACCCCTACGCCTAGCCTCATTAATTAAGTAGCGATAAACCGATCCCCAGATCTTATCATCATTCCTAATCTTGTTCTCGAAATTCTCGAGGCCAGCCCACGCCTTGAAGGCCTCCTCGGTTGCCTCATCCCAATTGCCATGAACATCACCATTATAAAAACCAAGCCCCTTAAGTATCCTCTGAACTGTTGATGCAACACTGGACTTTAGGATCACATCATTGGGATCCTCCCTATTCAACAACGTCAATTCCCAAATGCTGAATAACCTACGTAACTCAGCAACAGGGTCTGGGTGGTCATCTACCCTAAGATCAACGTAAGTATCGGTAAGGCCTAGGTAACCACCACTCGGCCTGAGCACCAAAATAGCGGCTGACTGCCTACCTCTCTTATCACCACCAGCTGCATCACCTGCTGATAGAGCATCAAGCAATTTATCCACTAACTCACCTCGCTTCGTCTCGAAGGCCCTAGCCATTCTCTCAAGAACACCAGGACCAGTCAATATATTGCCCTGAACTGCATAACCGCTACCCACGATATGTCCTGCATATTCAGAACACTTAGAGCCTGTATATGCGGTTGCATCACCACGTATAGAAACAACACCAACCTGTCTCTCCTCCTTATCAGAATCCTCATTTAGCGCCTTACTTAATGCATCATTGGTATTAAGGCCCGACTCAAGTAACTTAAGTATTAATGAACCCAACCTAGGGTTTGCATAACACTGTGATGCAACTGCACCAACTTTAGCCTGGGCCTGTGGTACTATTGCACCCACTGCTATGAATTTAGATGCCACGGCAATGCCAACATCAATCCCATCAGTTGCCACAATGGAGAACGTCATATAACCAAGATAAAAAGAATCTATGCTATATACTTAACTGGTATTAAGTTCATTGCTATACGTGACTGTGAATACCACGTTTAGTAAATACTTATTAACCCTAGCTATCCGCATTCTTGATCGGCCTTGGTTAGTGTTAAGGACGTACCCGCAGAATTACTAATTAGGGAATTGGCTAAGTACCTTAAGGAGAATGTGCCTCAGGTTAAGCCGCCGGACTGGGCGTTATTCGTTAAGACAGGCCCGAATAAGGATAGACCTCCAATGCAGGATGATTGGTGGTACATAAGGACCGCCGCTATTTTAAGGAAGATCTACCTAAACGGACCTGTGGGTATTGGCAGCCTTAGGATGGCATTTAGCTATAGGGCTAAGGCTGGTAGTGCCGTTAGGAGCGAGAGGACTAGGAAGGCTGGTGGCGCGGTAATAAGGAATATACTTCATCAACTTGAGACTGCTGGTCTCATAACCAAGACCAAGGCAGGTAGGGTGATAACACCCCAGGGCAAGTCATTATTAGATAAGATAGCCCTAAATACACTTAAGGAGTTAGTTAAGCAAAGACCCGAGCTCACTAAATACTTAACGCCAAAGACTACCGCTGAGTAGGTTTGTTCACGGTTAAGATCCCAAGGTTTAAGGTTAATAAATAGGTTTACTGCCTTTGTTATGCCATGTCTATTGACGAGAATTACGGAGAGGAGGAAGGTAGTGATCAAGAAATGAGTGAGGATGAACTTGAAGCCATTAGGCAGAAGAAGCTTCAGGATCTTCAGAAACAAATGGAGGAGGAAAGGAAAAGACAGGAATTAGCTGCCCAGAGGAGAGCCGTGCTCAGGGTGATACTAACGCCTGAGGCCAGGGAGAGGCTTGATAATCTTAGGGTTGTTAAGCCCGAACTTGTCGAGGCTCTTGAACAACAATTAATAACATTAGCCCAATCCGGCAGAGTCAAAGTGCCCATTACGGATGAAGACCTCAAGAAGATACTGGAAACAATTTATAAACAGACCCATAGAGAGTTCAGGATAAGGTATAGGTGAGGGATATGGCCAGGAATAAACCACTGGGTAAGAAGTTAAGACTTGCGGCTGCGAATAAGTCAAATAGGGCACCACCGATTTGGGTAACTGCCAAGACTGACAGAAAGGTTTTAACAAATCCAGCGAGAAGACTTTGGAGAAGAACAAAACTTAAGGTGTAAAAATAAAATTAAGTGCTTTGTAATGATTAGTGAAATCCTTAGAGATAGGTTTATAGTTGCCGCCTACATCATTGGTATAGTCACGATTATACTGGCCATTTACATAATACTGAACCCATTTAATACGCATTATTATTATAGTGGGCCTGCCATTAATGGTTCATTTACCGTGAATCCATCGGAAATAGTCTTTATAATGTTAAGGACAAATAATAGTAATCTAAACACTAACATAACTATAATTAAGTGGATACCTGAAACGAACATAACACTGACACTTTACTATATGGTAAACCTAGGCCCTTATCAATTAAAGGAACTAAACTTCACAACAATAACCAACCTTAATTTAGCGTCAATGGGTAGAGGGCAAGTTACCATTATTGGTATTTATAGACCTGAAATTATTAATGTATTAACAATTATACTCACAATATTATTTATATTGGTAATAGCATTATTAATAATTGGATTTACAGAATCAATAATTAATATACATGGAAAAGTTTAAAAACTTAATCCAAAATAACATGATATGCCTAAACAAAGGAGGATGACAAACTACGTATCCATACTTATGGCAGTAACTCTGATCGCAGCCATACTAGTAATAGGCCTTGTTGTTAATGCCCAACAAACAATGCCATCAACAGTAAACCTGTACGAAGTCACGCCAACAGAGGCCGTTCAATACTTCACATCAAGCAAAATAGATGTTTATCTAAACCCATTTGCGCTACCGCCCAATGTATTATCGCAGTTAAGTACGACACCTGGTATTCAGATGGTTAGTCCATCATTAACGTCAGGCTTCGACCTACTATTCAACCCATATCCAAGCAATACTACGTTTAATCCGTTTGCTTATTGGCAATTCAGGTTCTTAATGAATTACCTAGTTGATAGGCACGCAATAATTACCCAGGTCTTTTCAGGCTATGCAACACCCGTATATAACTGGCCTGGGCCCTTCGCAATAGACAGCCAACTCCTAATTCAGCCAATGGTTGTGCAGGCAAACATTCACTATGACCCAACCTACGTTAATCAATCAATCTTCGCCCTCTTCCAGGCAATAAACACAACGTCGAACTTCGACGGTATGTATAATCCATGGGTTGGCAGGATACTATACATTAACCACCAGTGGTACTACATACCACCAAACAGTACAACCCCACAGCCTGTTACAATAATATTCTTCATTAGGAAGGATGATCCATTCAGATACGCCATTGGTCAATTATTTATGTCTGAACTCCAGGATGTGGGCTTTACCGTTAAACCGATATACGGCGACTTATCAGAGGCGTTAACAATAGTTTATGGTTCGAACCCAGCACAAATGGAGTGGCAGATATACACCGAGGCTTGGACAATATACGCAGAGCCCTGGGATACCTATGCTGGTGCATCATTCTGTGCCTCATGGACTGGCGACATGCCCGGTTGGGGCGTTACTGGTTATTGGCAGTATAGTAACTCAACAATTGACACAATAACCATGTGGGCCACTACGGGCAACTTCACATCACTGCAGCAATTCGAGAGTTACTCAGAGACCTCACTATACGACTGCTTCCAGCAGGCTGTTAGGGTATGGCTCGTTGCAGCCACATTCCCATACCCAATACAGAACTTAACCAACTGGATGCCAAGCATATTCGGCCTTGAGTGGCCTCTAGGCATTAAGTTCGCATACTCAACGACTCATCCCAATGTGCTTAATGTCGGCATGTTCCACGTTAGTGAATTCCCATGGAATAACTTCGGATGGTTCGTCTCAATAGATACCTACTCATATGACGTCATTCAGGAGTTCACGAGCGATCCATTCGCCTTCTACAACCCATTCACTGGCGAGCCAATGCCAATTAGGGGTGCTTGGAATGCAATACTAAGCCCGAATGGTTCAGCAGTATTCCCAGTACCGTCTAACGCAGTCTTTTGGAATGCAACTACTAAGCAGTGGCAAGATGTTGGTCCTGGACAGTACGCCAAATCCATCGTTTACCTGTACTTCAACGGTACATGGCTTGGCCAGTACTGGCAGGATGGTCAACCAATAACCATGGCTGACATAATCTACTACTACTACACATGGTTTGACCTAGCGGCAACAACGACAACTGGAGCACCAGACCTAGGCCCTAACCAAGCAACCGCGAGCGATGTTGGTGGTATAATATCACCAACAGTAAGCTCAATTGTTGGTATGCAGTTCTTCCCGAATGGCACGGTGGTGATTTACGGCAACTACTGGTTCCCAGACCCCAACTTCGTGGCAGCTTACTATGCACCTGGCTTCCCATCATTTGCTAATCCATGGGTTGACCTCGCCCTTGAGTTCTACGCATATCAGCAGGGTAAGTACGCATTCACGAGTGGTGAGGCTCAGTCACTGAGTATACCAGAGGCTGACTTCAGGTCATCATCATTTAACCAATACCTAGCAAGCGTACTACAGAACTGGATTAAGACTGGGTACATATGGGATAATGGTTCGTGGGCTATAATAAATGGTCAGAACTTCCTTGGATCAAATGCAACTGCAACGGCTATACAGGACTATGAGGACGCCCTTAACTTCTACAGCACATATGGTAATCTCTGGATTAGTAATGGACCGTACATACTAAAGAGTATAACCACGGTAACGCCACAGTCAGCCATACTCGTTAGTTGGAGTAGCTATCCGTACAACTACACGTATTGGTTTAACCAAGTCTTCGTTAAGTTGGGCGTTACATCAGTACCAACGAACTTAATACCAAGTATATCCTCAGTGTCCCCGTCAACAATAACTGCCAATACCACAGCCACATTAACGGTAAGCATAAGTGCTGTTGGTAATCCAGAGGCCTATGTATACCTGGTTAACCCAGCCACTGGGCAGATTATCTATGAGACACTTGCATCATCAACAACACCTGGAACTTTAACAATAACAATACCGAGTAACGTAACTGCAACACTGACACCAGGTACCTATGAATTATTGTTATATGCGTTCACTAATGTCGTGAAGATACCTACTCAGTACGTAACATCACTAACGGTATCACCACCTCCGCCACCACCTCCACCGCCACCTCCACCGCCCAAGAAGACACCAGCAATGAGCACAACATTATTAATAGCTATAATAGTGATTATAGTTGTGATAATAGTTGCGGTTGGTGCTTGGCTGGCTATTAGGAGAAGAAGATAATTATTTTTGTAAAACGATAAAATTAATCAAAATTCTTTCTTATATTTATTCTAGATTGGGCTACATAACGTTAGTAAGGCTTAAATAACGCGAGAAGTTTCTTCAAGTTCGATGGGTCTTGCAAGGACGCTTGCCGTTAGAGCAGCAACGCTGGTTGTTTTGTTATTTATAGTGCTCTTCGTAATATCCTTTGCCCTAGCTGGACCTGCATCAAAGATACTTAAGGATGAGATAATGATGGAGACAAAGTCCATAATAATGAACTTAATGCTTCATGGTCACTACAACTCAACACAGATACAGCAATTACAAACACAAATAATGACCGAATTGGAGAGCGCCTACGGACTTAATAAACCACCTGCGATTAGGACCCTCTACATAATGTATAATATGATTGTTTTTAATTGGGGTTACTCATACTTCCCAAGTGAGTATGGTAATGTTGGTGGTGGTAAGGTTGTTGATATAATATTATCTGCATTACCTGGTACAATACTCCTCGATACCTTTGGCATATTGCTAAGCGCATTTATAGGTATTGAGATAGGGCTTAGATCAGCCCTTAAATATGGTTCTAAATCCGATAGAGTAGTTATGTACTACGCAGCATTAGCTAATGGCATACCTCAGTGGTGGTTGGGTATTGTCATGCTACTGATATTCTCATTTTACCTAGCACAAATGCACTCACCGATTTCCTTCCCAACAGGCGGTATAATAAGTCCTAAGTACTACGAATTGTGGCTAACAGACCCAGTTAAGGTATTTACAATACCGCAGGCAGTCCTTGACTTACTATGGCACTTCACACTGCCTCTCATAACTGTGCTAATAATTAATATTGGTAGTTGGGCCTATTTCGCAAGGACTGTGGTACTTAATATTTCTCAGGAGGATTTCGTAACCTTTGCGAAGATTAAGGGATTACCCGAGAATCACGTGGTAAATAGGTATATACTCAGGCCTGCTGCTCCTTCAATATTAACGAGTATCTTCATAACAATACCATTCATAATATTCGGTGGCTTCCTGGTCACGGAGATGGTGTTTCATTGGTGGGGATTGGGTTATGTATATAACATTGCAATTGTTGGTTCTCCAACACCTGATCTACCCGTCGTAGTTGCGCTTACGTATGCCTCAACACTACTCTATATCGTGATAATATTCATAATGGAAATTGTTTATATAATGCTTGATCCAAGGCTTAGGGAGTAAGGTGATGAGCATGGCAAAGAAGCAGCGTGAGTTTAGGATCCTAGGGATGACCCCCAGCGAGATTACTAAGGAGTTCTTCTCGTCAAGTACTGGTAAGATATCCGCTGCGCTATTCATAATATTGGTAGTAGTATCAATGTATGCACTTATTGTTTTACCACCGAACTTTGCAAGTGTGTGGAATAATCCAAAGTATTGGCAATTAAATCCGCAATACGCGCCACCAGCTTGGATTAACTCATTGATAGGCCCAGTATATTCACCCCAGGTTTATGTTCATGATTATACATACGCAGTACAGCAGCAGAATGGCGTGACCTATATTACTGTGACATTTAATGTTAATTATGAGTATGATAAACCATGGAGCGAGATCTTTATTGTTATTAATAACCCAGCTATATATAGCATGCCTCAACCTCCTGTGTTATCAGTAACGGTTTATAGACCCGATGGAAGCAAAATAACACTTGGTCCCTTGCCAATTAATAGTAGAGTAACCACGTTTGGCGTGGCTTCTGAGGTTATAAGCCAGGTTAACCTATTCTATAATGAGGAATACCATGTAAGTAGTATAGTGCCTACTGGGTCCTCGGCTACGCCATACATATTTTACACAATTAACAATGGTAAATTAACACCATTAAAGGGAACATATAAGTTTGACTTTGTCTTTTACGTATTCTCACAGAACTCATCAGTAATTAATAGAAATAACTTAGAAATAGTACTTCAGGGGCAGACATATGGTTTAATGGGTACTGATAATGAGGGTCATGACCTATGGCTTGGGTTATTGGCTGGCTTCCCAATAGACCTAGCTGTTGGACTGCTCTCTGCATTAATAATAGTAGTGATAGCAGTAATAATTGGTATTGTTGCTGGATTTTACGGTGGATTAACCGATGAATCCCTAATGAGACTCACGGATTTCGTAATATTACTACCTGCCTTTCCATTATTAATAGTCTTCTCAGTTCTGTTTGGTTGGAGTATTTGGGATGCCGTGATATTCTTAGCAATTGTATCCTGGGGCGCGTCGGCTAGGATTATTAGGGCTATGATTATGCAGATAAGGAGTGCCCAGTACATAGAGTCAGCCGTAATAGCTGGCGCAAGTAGGATGTGGATATTGAGGAATCACATTCTACCTCAGATAATTCCATACATACTTTACCTGCTGGTCACGAATGTACCCGGTGCAATATTAACGTTAGCCTCCATAAACTTCCTCGGCTTAGCAGGCTCAGAATACCCAACATGGGGTATGCTCCTCTATTATGCTGATGAATTTGGTGCATTAACATCAGGTTACTGGTGGTGGGTAATACCACCTGGTCTACTTGTTGCTTTCGTGGCAGTGGTATTTATATTAACCGCAATGGCCTCAGAACCCGTGGTTAATCCAAGGCTTAGATATGGGTGATGAGCATGGTATTGCTTGATGTTAGAAACGTAAAGCTTTACTACACCACGACTAAGGGTATCGTTAAGGCTGTTGATAACATATCCTTTGAGTTAGACGAGGGAGAGACCCTAGCAATAGTTGGTGAGTCGGGCAGTGGAAAATCAACACTTGCTAAGTTACTTGTTAGAGTTTGGGAGAGGAATGTATCCCTTGTTGATGGTGAGATATACCTAGAGGGTAAGGAAATACTTCACATGCCTGAGGAGGAGTTTAGGAGAGAGATTAGGTGGAAGAGGATTGCAATGGTACCTCAAGCATCAATGAATGCCTTGAATCCCGTGATCAAGATAGGTGATCAAATGACAGAACCGTTACTATTACAGGGAACTGGTAAAGATGAGGCTTTGAAAATGGCCATGGATGCCCTAGAATCCGTCGGATTACCCAGAGATTTAGTGAATAGATATCCGCATCAACTTAGTGGTGGTATGAAACAGAGGGTGATAATAGCCATGTCAATAATGGCCCATCCGAAGGTCGTAATTCTTGATGAACCCACATCAGCACTCGACGTAATAACCCAAGCAAACATAATGAATCTACTTAAGAAACTTAAGTGGGAGTATAAACTGTCATACATATTCATAACCCATGATCTCTCATTGGCAAGTGAGCTCGCAGATTCAGTGGCAATAATGTATGCTGGAAAACTTGTGGAAATTGGTGGCGCCGAGGATATTTATACGAACCCAAGCCACCCATATACCCAGGGCTTAATATCTAGCGTGCCCACACTGAGAACTGACAAGACACTATCATTCATACCTGGCGAAGTACCAAGCCTAATTAATCCGCCAAGTGGTTGTAGATTTCATCCAAGATGCCCATTCTATAAGGATAGGGATTACCTAAAGGGTCTTTGTGACGAGAAGGAACCACCTATGGTGGAACTCGAGGGTAAGGCAAGCAGGAAGCACCTTGTGGCTTGTTGGTTATATAAATAATTTATAAGCAAATAAATTATAAATGCAAATATAGGTTAGATTTTTAAGCAATCCCTGAAAGGCATAATCGCTATATGCCTGGGGTTTTTGAGGACACACCATGGGTTAGGAAGGATAGCCTTGTCATTGCCCATAGATTGAGAACTTACTATACCATAAAGCCCGGCCTATTTGCAAAGCCCAGGTATGTTAAGGCTGTTGATGATATTAGCCTAAGCATTGATAGAGGCATTACATTGGCAATAGTTGGTGAGTCGGGCAGTGGAAAGACAACATTAGGTAGGACATTGATCAGGCTTCTTGAGCCAATATCTGGTGAAGTATACTTTGATGACAATGATATAACGCATATGAAGGAAGAGGAATTGAAGAAAATAGGATTTAGAAGGAGAGTTAGTATGGTATTTCAAGACCCATATTCAAGCCTTAACCCATTCCACAGCATACACTTTATACTTGAGGAACCACTCATGGTACAGGGAATATCCATGAAAGAAAGAGAAGAAAGAATATACAGAGCCCTTGAGGAGGTTAAGTTAACACCACCTGAGGATTTCGTGAACAAGTACCCACACATGCTCAGTGGTGGCCAGAGACAGAGGGTTGCCATTGCGAGGGCAATAATAACGGACCCGGACTACATAGTCGCTGATGAGCCCGTATCAATGCTTGATGCATCAATAAGGGTTGAGATACTAACTATACTTAAGGATATTCAGCAAAGGCATAAGATGGCATTCATGTACATAACCCACGACATATCAACCGCGAAGTACTTCAGCGACTACATACTGATAATGTATGCGGGGCAATTTGCTGAGTATGGGCCATTTAGGGATGTGGTTAAGAATCCGCTTCATCCATATGCTCAATCACTCATTGAGGCAATACCAGACCCGGACCCAAGCAATAGGTTGAGGGAAAGGAAGGTAGCTCCTGGTGAACCGCCCAACTTAGCCAATCCACCGACTGGCTGTAGGTTTCATCCAAGATGCCCATATGCAATGGATATTTGCAAGAAACAAGAACCACCAGTTGTTGAGGCAAGGCCTGGCGTCTTCGTTAAATGCTGGTTATATGTTAAGAGATAATTAGCACAGGATTAAAGATTTTAATAATAATACGTTATTAATGCCGTAATGACCATATCCAGTGAATTACTCAAGGCTGTAATGAGGAATTATCCAACAGGCGTTACAATAGTGACAACAACCTATAATGATGAATATTACGGATTAACTGTTAATTCATTTACATCGTTATCGCTTGATCCACCACTTGTGCTCATAGCTATTGATAAGAGGCTCGCAAGTCATGAGGCAATTGATAAGTCAAATGTCTATGCGGTGAACATACTATCTGATGATATGAAGGATTTAGCCATTAAATTCGCAACAGCGCCTAGGGAGGAGAGATTTAGTGGATTGAAAGTAAAAACTGCAAAGACGGGCTCTCCAATAATTGAAGGAGCAATTGCATATCTAGATTGTAAGGTTGTTGCTAAATACCCAGGTGGCGACCATACTATATTCATTGGTGAAATTCTTGATGCCCAGATAATGAACAATAAAGTTCCATTAATATATTATAACAGGGGTTATTATAGTATTAAACAGGCAGTACCAATACCATAATTAGGTCTCAGCTGATAAAGCCATTTAAATAAGCGGGCTAACTCCAGTACTAATGATGATGGGTATCAAAACTGAGTAATGAAGAGCTCACGACGAGCTGATTAGCCTTACTCTACGAACTCATTAAATAGGTAGGGAACCGATGATGCAATTGCCAAGGCCTTCCTTATAGTACCAGTTACCTTCACAGTAATTACCGTAATATCACTTTCTCTACCAGCCATGATGACCGCGGATCTCAAGTACTTAAGTAAGTTACTAGGTACTTGAATCACAACCCTGCCCTTACCCTCATACTTAGCAATTACCTTTAATTCAGAACCTATTGCATCCTTACCTGAGAATAACCTAAACCAACTATTTAAATCAGTAATTACCTTATCAATAGAATCCCCCGGATAAACATCCACAATCACGTACATCATAGACAAACACCCCTCCTATATAACGCATCAACTAATAACTCATAAGGATTCTCACTAATTAGGGGCTTAGCATCAACACCAGTTAATACCCTAATTAATTCCACGATATCCCTAGGATTCCTAACATCAGACACCTTACTTATGCCCTGTGATACCACGATTCTAAGTCCATCGATTGTTGAGTAGTCATTGATTACATCCCTTAAAAACGCAAGTCCAGATTCGCCATTACTCACAATTGGGTTTATGACAATCTCCAATGCCTTACCTTCCCTGGCCATGGCCCTAGCCTGAGCCTTTGATGGCAGGACCTTCCTATTGACTTCATTAACCGTTATTGCGTCAATCCTATCATCACTTATTAACTTATTAAGGGCAAACCTGCTCCATGGTACTACGGACACTAAGTCAAAACTCCTGGACAAACCTATTTTCCAGGCGCTTCCCTTTGTAATCACGAGCTTCCTGAATGCAGGTAATTCCTCGATGTCATTGTTTCCACTAATTATCAATGCCACTAAACCATAACCAAGCCTCTTTAATAGGCTAATTAATCTCCTGTCCGCTGAACCCAAATGCAATTCTACAAACATTGTTTTTACCATAACTTACAAACCTCATTAATAAATTGCATAGCATCAACACCCGTAATCTTAATCCTAACCCTAATCACGTCATCTCCGTCACTAAGCACAATACGCCCCATCACAAACTCCTGCTTATCAAACCTAAGGAAAACATTCCCAGAATCATCTACCCTACTCACCGCAGTCCTCAGAAGGTAATCCCTATTTGTAAGTGATGAACATACGTACTTAATGATACTCATGGCAAGCTCCTCATTTTTAATGGATGATTGAACCTTATATATTGGATTACCGTAATGTCCATAAAGCACTTCTATAACTATTGGTGCTTTATCTGTTAATAACCTTACAAGGTAATTAACGGTCTTATCAAGATCCTCAGTTGCATGGAGAATAACCTCAAGATCTAATTGAACAATCGCCATAAAAGATAAGAATTTATGATTGCTGGGATTGAGATTGCTGAGACTGCTCAGCCTTCTTCCTTAATCTCTCAATCAACTTCCTCTGTCTCTCCCTCAGCCTTCTCCTCCTACGTCCCTCCTTATCCTCCTTACCAACGAGCCACGCAAAGTCTGAGTCGCTCCTAATGGCTGGATGGCTTGGATCTACAAGAATAACCTCATACCATACGTACGTGCCATCCTCACCAACCCAGTATGAACCGAGAACCTCCATGTTCGGGTACTTCCTGGCAGCCCTTTCTTCAGCAATTAACTGGAGACTCTTGCTAGTGGTTATTCCATAAACACCCATTCTCTTCGGTCTCCTACCACTGTTCGGTCTTCTCCTGTTGAATGGACCCCTCCTAAGCCTGACCCTAACAACTATTATGCCCTGCTTAGCCTTATAACCATACTGCCTAGCCTTGTTAATCCTCGTGGGTTTCTCAACCCTAACAATAGATGGTTCCCTACGCCACTCTATCAATCTCTGCTTCATGATCACGTCCCAAATCCAGCTACTCCTGGCTCCAGCCCACGCCTCAGCTAAATAGTGATAAAGTCCCCTCGCCATCAAGACCAGGTTATGAGTGGGTATTAAAAACATTATGCTAACCAAGCACGTTCTCGCAGGGTCTCCTCAAATCAAGGGCTAAATCCCTCAGGGCATCGCCCTCAATACCACCTTCCTTAAGTGACAACTCTCTAAACGCCACTGAGAGTAGCACTGCAGCATCCATATCCTGATAGGCATTGACCAACCTTATTAACTCATTAAACAAGTCCCTCAACTTCACTATTAAGTAATCACCAAATAGCACGTATTCGTTGCTCATACCGTATAACTCACCTATTAATCGCCTACCCTTATCAGTGACCTTGACCATTAACCTACCGTTTATTGTTCTTAACTCGATCAATCCCTCACTAGCAAGAGCACTCAAGTCACTTAGTATGGACTTACTGTTTATTGGCGGTTGCTCGAACACGTATCTAACAATATATGATGCCAAGTAAGTTATCAACAACAATCTATATAGACTTATTGATGAACCTCTCGAGTACCAAGCCATAAATAACAACGCATACTTACTAGGAAGCGCCTTGAACCTACCACGCCCTACATTAACTTCCGGGAGCATCATTGATTCATTAACCACGTTGTGTATATAACACTAATGCCGTAAGCCAACGCAATAGTAGTCCTCATAGGATGACCAGTCATGGGCCCAAGCCTAATTTCATACATCGCCCTGCCCCTCAGGTTCAGGCTAACATCATCGTACTCATTACCAAGTATCAAGCCAATCCTCAACCCCTTACTAAACGCCTCCCTACTCACCTCAATCAACTTCCTCTCATTGTAGTTGGCATGCATTGACAACACAATGGGTATGTCAATGCCATTCAACGCCTCATCAATATTCACAATCCTAACCCTAGGTAAGGAACCAAGTCTCAAAGCTCTAAACGCCCTATCAACAATTAATGGATTAGTTATTAACCTAATCTCAATACCTAATGCATGACTTAATTGTACTAGATCCATCGCTTCGTAAACCTCCTTAGGACCATCAACAATACCAACCACACGATTCACCCAATCACTCGGTATTGCCTCCCTCCTCTTACGGAATAAATCTCTTGTTGAATGAGCAACTATGAAGGAGTCATCCCTAACCTCAACATACACTATGTAATCAGGATCCTCCAAATCCACCCTAGCGAACTGAGCAAGGTATTCACCAAGCTTTTTTGCAAGCTCGATACTAGTCACTGGGTACTTCTTATCCATCCTTCTAACAACGACCTTAAATGTACCATCTCCATTACCAATAAGGCCCAGCAACGTCTCTTTAGCCACTACGAATAGGGTATCTAGGTCCCTACTAATTATTTGATCTATTATCGATATATGACCAACATAGTTAATATCCCTAAGCATTGTTAGAATATTTGTATCGCAATCGCTCAGGTCAATAATACATTTATTACGACCACACTCAACGATTTGACCACAGTTAATCCTAGCTAGTAAATCGTATGGGTTTATACTCCTTGCATATGGTTCAAGTGTTATTAAAGCCCTCATTTTTACCTACGGTTAGGCTAGAGAATTATGGATTTAAAAGGGTATGGATCGTACTTACTATGGTTCCGTAAGTAATGACACCACTACAGTCTTTATGTCATTTATAACATCAGTAAGGAGCACATGCTCATCAGGTGCGTGAGCCGTTTCCTTGGAGGTCATCCAAACGGCCACGGGTATACCTCGGGCCCTTAAGTAACGTGCGTATGTACCACCACCAATACCCATTAACCTGGGCTCTAGTCCTCTGACAACTCTTATTGCCTTAGATAGTCTCCTAACAATCTCACTATCTGCACTGGTTGGTTGCACGGGATCATCCCTACTAATAACCTCAATATCGACCCTACAACCATGTGAACTACAGTAATTACTTGCCGTATCCTTAATAATCTTAAGAACATCATCGATGTTGTACTTAGGCAATATCCTACAGTCAATATAGAATACGTGCCTACCGGGTATTGTGTTTACATTCCCTACATTAGGTTCTACCTTAGTTGGTTCAAAGGTCGACTTCGGTGGTATGAATAAGGCATCCTCATGGTTAAACGTTTCGTGCAACTTCCTGTCTATTTCGAGCGTTAATTCACTACCAAGCCTATAGGCATTGAGGCCAAGCTCAGGGAGCGAGGCATGTGCTTGCTTCCCGTAAACAGTCACTTTAACCCAAAGTATTCCCTTCTCGGCAATCTCTATCATTGTGCCATCAGCATTACCAGCATCAGGCACAACAACTAAGTCCCTACCTGTTATTAGATTCGGCTCCTTATCAATAACATACCGAATACCGTACTTACTATTAACCTCCTCATCACTTGCCAGTATAAGTCCATAGTTAATTGGTGGCTTAATACCAAGCTCCCTAAGCACCTTACCAACGGTGATTCCCATGACTATTCCCTGTCCATCATCCTCAACACCCCTGCCATAAATAGTATCACTAACCACCGTGGCCTTAAATGGATCATAACTCCACAAAGACCTATCACCCTCAGGCACAGTATCCATGTGTGCAATAACCCAGTAGGTCCTTGACATATCAAGCCCTTTTATCAGGGCTACTATGTTCGGCCTTGAACCCCTACTAACCCTGTTATCAGAAGCCTCTATAACCTTAACCTCATCAAAGTATTTTCTAACCACATTCAATAGGTAATTAGCCCTATCCCACTCACCATCACCTCCATTCTCAGGAGCTAGTGCCTTTATTGGTATGAATTCCCTGTATAGTGTGATTACGAATTCTCTTTGATTGTCAGCGTATTTCAGTACCTCGTTTAAATCATTTACCATACTCACGGAAAGCTAAAACTAGGGCTTATTATTTAGTTTTTATGTTATGTTTAGCGTTGTTATTTTACGTTGTCACCTGAAACAATGCTTAAATTAGTATTATATTTAATGCTTGATGATTATGAATGGTTAAGGTTAAGGCATTGGTAATGACTTATCGGGATTACGACCTCAATACATTAGCTAAGGCCTATTTCACAAATGATGAATTAGTTAAGTTGTATAAATTCTATGACTCAGTAATAGCACTAGAGACTTGCAACAGGATTGAGTTTTACCTAGATGGGGATGAGGATGAGGATATACTAATTAAGTTAATTAATGAGAGGGCTGGGATTAAGCCTAGGATTCTCTATGATTTAGATGCCGTTAAGCATTTATTATTAGTAACGGCAGGCCTCGACTCGATGTTTTTAGGAGAAAGGGAGATACTGTCCCAGGTTAAGAGGGCTTATGGTGTAGGTAAACCGTCATTAAGGCTAAGGATATTGTTTGAATCAGCAATTAGGTTTGGGGAGAATTTTAGGCGTAAGTATGATCTTTACGATATATCATTCGTGAAGTTCCTGTCGGACTACATAATAAGGAGTATAAGTAAGGACAGTAATGTGCTTATCATTGGTGGTGGTGAGGTTGCCAGGGGTATTGCTAGGGAGCTTATTAAGAGCGGTTATAGTAACATAACAGTCATAAATAGGACTCTGGATAAACTTAGGTATGAATTTGGAAACTCAATAAGGCTATTGGGTCTTGAATCATTAATGAGTGAACTAACGTCTAATAAATACGACATACTAATTACTGCAGTGTCAGTACAATCACCACTAATTAACCTCAATGCAACTGACTATTCACTGCCAAACCTGGTAATTGATGTTTCAACTCCAAGTGCCATTAAGGTGCAGGGCAACGGTCATGTCAGGATTATTAGGCTTGAGGATTTGAGGGAACCCTATCTAAAGTATGTTAATGGTAGGAGCAATATAATGGAGAAACTGTCGGAGATCAATAATGAGACTGAGAGAATAATGAGATTAATTATGCGTAGTGATGCTGATGAGGTAATTAGGGATGTTATGAGGTTTGTTGAGAATATCAGGGAGGAGGAAGTTAAGGAGACGCTAAATGCATTAAGAAGGAGTGATAATGTTGAGGCCATTATTGATGCCATGAGTAGGTCCTTGGTTAAGAAGATCATGCATAACTATTTAGAAAATATGAGGAGGTACGCGGAAGTAGGTGATGAGACTACCGTTAAGAAATTAAGGAGTTATTTAATGGAAGTAGTAAAGGAAAATGACAATTAGACCTGCTTAAGGACCTTAGCAGCATCCTCCATGTGCCTTAATGTCTCCTCAATTATTTCAGTGGTATGGCTTGAACTCGTGAAAACAGCCTCAAACTGGCTGGGCGCTATGAAGATTCCACGCTTCAATAACTCCTCGTGGAGCTTAAGGTACTGCTTTGCATTTGATTTACTGGCTGTTTCATGGTCAATAACTTCACCCCTAGTGAAGAATACCTGTAACATGGTTGGTACCCAATTAATCACATGGTCAATACCTAGTCTACTAAGTATGTCATTAAGCCCTTCAGCTAACCTACGTGATGCGTTAATAGCAATATCATAGGCATTCGTGGTTTCAAGAACCTCTATAGTGGCTAACCCAGCAACCATTGATATTGGGTGTCCATTAAATGTACCGGCATTAAAAACGGGGCCCTTTGGTGATAATAATTCCATTATTTCATCACGAGCGCCCACAGCACCCACTGGGAATCCTCCGCCAATTATCTTGCCCAGTGTAGTTATGTCGGCACTAACGCCGTAATATCTCTGAGCACCACCAAGGCCAAGTCTATAGCCAGTGACCACCTCATCAAGTATTAATAAGGCTCCGTACTTATCCGCGATTTCCCTAAGTCCCTTCAGGAAACCCTCCCTGGGTGGTATTACCCCATAATTAGCCATTACAGGTTCAACAATTATTGCGGCAACATCATTACCCTCGTTCCTCATTATTCCTTCCACACTATCTAAATCATTGTACTTAGCCACAAGAGTTAATTTAGCTACATCCTCAGGTACTCCGGCCGATGAAGGAGTTCCAAAATGCGCTGCCGCACTACCTGCCTTAACTAGCACGTAATCAATGGCACCATGATAACAACCCTCAAACTTCAATATCTTTCTGCGTTTAGTATATCCACGTGCTAACCTAATCGCTGCTGAGACGGCCTCACCACCACTATTAACAAACCTAACCTTCTTTATACTTGGAAAATGAACCACTATTTTCTTCGCTAGCGCTACCTCAACCTCCGTTGGTGCTCCATAAAGCCAGCCTTTGCCTAGGTGCTCCATCACTTGCTTAACAACAGGCTCTGGGGAGTGACCGAGAATTAATGGACCGTAACCAAGCACGTAATCTATCAATCGATAACCATCCACAGTAAAGAGATATGGACCCTTACCTTCCTTCACAAAGAACGGGTATGGCTTAATCGCGGCCCTAACAGGACTATTAACACCACCAACAAGAACCCTCTGTGCCTCTCCATATAACCTACTGGACTCACTCATCAAGTTCCTAAATCAATTGCCCCATTAAGCTTTACTTCCCTAGGATCATAAAACTTTAAAGAGCATTAGTGTTATCGATTCGTAATATGATTGAGAGAACACTGGTAATAGTAAAGCCGGATGCCGTTAAAAAGGGATTGATTGGAGAAATAATCAACAGGTTCGAGAGAGCTGGATTAAGGATTATTGCCATGAAAATGATAAGGCTAAGCAAGGAGGGGGCAGCCAAGTTCTACCCAAGTGACGAGAATTGGCTACGCTCAGTGGGTAGTAAGTCCCTGAAGTCCTACTCAGAGATTGGGAAGGATCCAAAGGTTGATTTGGGCACTGACGATCCAGTGGAGATTGGGAAGATAATTAGGGGTTGGCTCGCTGACTACCTATCAATGGGTCCAATAGTCGTAATGGCTCTCGAAGGCAATAGAGCCGTTGAAGTTGTTAGGAAGATCGTCGGCTCAACAACACCATACTCATCACCACCAGGCACAATTAGAGGAGACTACTCAGTGGATAGCCCAGACCTGGCGAACCTAGAGAAGAGGGCGTTATTCAACCTAGTGCATGCAAGTGATAGTCCTAAGGAAGCTGAAAGAGAAATTAGATTCTTCTTCCGTGAGGATGAATTCGTGGATTACTCTTAATCCAATGACAATACTAAAAGTAAAATCACTAAACTTACAAAAGGGCTAGAAAATACTTCCTAACAATTCAGTCATGATTTCAGCCATGATGATGCTATATATTGTCCGTATGTTACGTCCGAGTTAATAATTTACCTACATAGATTGCCACTTCATGTAATGATTGCGGTATAATATCTATGCTCCACTGTGTCTGTAACCATATCGTCTCTGTATTACATAGGTAGCCTTAACCTAATGCTCATCAAGCCAGGCTATTCGGGACCGTTATTTAACTTATATCTAACTTATTAGCCATGGTCATCATGAACAGCGTTTAACCGCCACAAATATACGGTATATACACTGTGCGTGATGAAATCCCCGTTATGGCGTATGGACTTTGTGAACTCAGCATGGAAACATTATGATTTACTTGTGACAATGCACCTGGATTGTATTGGAGTACCCATAATAGCTTTGCCCAGATTATTTCGTAGTTGTAAATCCACTCGGTGCATGGGATGTCTCGAATAGAAGTTACTAGGTTAATGCCAAGTTCATTGTAGAATGTGGCTTTTTGCTGGGTGTTGAGGCCTTGTGGTAACACCCACTCATCAGCGTCCTCTGCAAAGGCAACCATGTAGGCTTGATTAGCCTGCTGGTTACCACCCATGTAAAACCACCAGGTATTGTTAACCACAGCAGTATTAGTAGTCGGTGCCGTATTCTTGTAAATAATCTCCGTAGACGATGGAGATTCGATGTACTCCACCGGTAATGCCATGACTATACCACTAGCCCCAAAGTTTACAGTGAATGACTTAACATAATTAGGCGATGTTGATAATACCGGTTTTGCTCCACTTTCATACTCAAGGTATGAATTGACGGGTATCCCCAGATACGAATTATAACCGTTTTGATAATCGAACCACCCTGGATTATGGTCCATTGTACCTATGAAGTAGTTTATGTAGCCGTCATTATTGATAATCGTGCTTGATGACACATAAGCCATCCACGCGGCGGTAGCTACGGGATAGTACGGTCCAGCACCGGCTGGTTTATACGGCTCCCCAGTCCCATTAAACACGAATATGCATGCATCGTAGAAGAAGGTGCCATTACCATCACTGAAAGCTTCGGTACTAACACCACCATAATAGGGTTGGTAATCAAAGACCACACCACTCAAGCTACTAGCCTCCTGAACATACTCCTGACAAGGGTCGATGTTCGTCAATAACGCACTTTGCAGTCCATACGGTCCATAAATACCGAGAGATAATGCTTGGCTTATTTCAGCTTTGTGTCTCCATACATCAATTACACCTTGGTAGTAATTAACCATGCCGACCACGTCCTTAGCCTCATAACCACTACCGAATACCAAGGCATTCCTACCTTCAAAGACCGATACATAATAACCACTAATAGCCGGGTACACCACTACTCTTTCATTATAAGCCCTAGCCCACGCCAATGCCAGGGTCTCTACAATAACGAAATCTTTAGATACATCGGTTGTATGGATAATTACTAAATCATCATGATTAATCAATCTCTCAATTAGTTTAAAGATTATGGAATTAGTATTTACCTGGACTATACCACTCTTATTAATAATGAGACTTTGTTCAATCAGAGACCAATCAATAAGCACAGCACTACCGTTTGGTAAGGTTGATAATTGATTTATGGTTATTAATTTAATCAGAGATCCATTAACGCCAGCATTTATAAGTCCCTGTACTAACGTCGTCGGTCCGACTACATAGATCGGCATGTCAATGTTAATTGACGATGCAACATTAACTGCACTGGGATCCACCTGGCTGTCAGCTTTTGCTGATGTACCACTAGCGATGGAAAGCAGGAAGATTGATGCTAAGAAAGCAACGATGACCATTAAGGCTATCGTAAACACTCTTAGATTAAGAACCATTAATTCCTAGATCATTGAAACCTTAATAAAGTTTAATCAATCTAGATGAGAACTATTAATGAAGAGGTATTCCTCATTGTAGGCTAATCATGGACTGGTCAAATCGTGGTTTATAAACTCCTTATTTGGATCACGGACTTTATATCCTCATGACCCCAGTTATATGCGTATTCATACTCATCAAGTGTTACCTCCTTAGTTATTAACTTCCTAACCCAACCTCCAAACTCGAACTTAGCCTTAACGAGGTCCGCAACACCCATTTCGAAAGCCCCTATACTGGCATTGGTCGCACCAATAATTAATTTATTCCTTCTCCAATCATCCAGTAACGGCCTAATATTAACATTCTTACTATCTAGATATATCCCCAGTAACACTGCCACGCCATCAGCCCCTAGATGCCTTAGTGCATCGTATGCCGCGCTTGTTGAGCCCGTTGCCTCAATTACTATGTCGAAATCACCATTTATTTGATCAATGTTCGTATTAACATAAGTTGCGCCTATCTCCCTAACAAGCTTCGCCTTGAGACTGTCGTAGGGTCTCGTAGCTGTTACCGTTATGTCAGCGAAATCCCTAAGTCTCATAACCATTAATGCCAACATACCAATAGGCCCAGCACCCATTATCAAAACCCTCCTTGGACTCCAGGACTCGAACCTAGCTTTACCAAGCCTCAATGCCAAGTCAATGCCCTTCTCAACAATGCTTAGGGGCTCCGTAAGCACAGCAACGTCGATGGCCTCCTTAGGTACCTTAACAAGGTACTGGGAATCCGTTACAGCGAACTCAGTGGCGAATCCGTGCAAGTACCATATGCCGTGCTCCGCATATGTACCTCTTGGGCAGTAATCCACCTCAGTTATTGGTAGGGTGCACGTTGTCGGTCTCCTTACTGTTGGTACGACTATGTCACCGACACTCACGTTATCAACATCGTCACCAAGCTCAACAACCTCAGCCACAGACTCATGACCAAGGATAAGGTACTCCTCACCCGGTGGTGGCGCACCGTACCTTCCCTCAATGATATCCTTATCAGTACCACAAACACCTACCTCAATTGGGCTCAATAGGACTTGGTATCGCTTTGGTGATGGCTTAGGCATATCCCTTAATGCCAATGAATCCTTAACCAATGGAATTACCGTAACGGCCTTCATCAATGGTCATGGATGTATTCCTCTTAATAAACCAGATATGTGTAGTGTTTTCAATTCATTAATAATCGTTAAATCATGTTTAAACACTCTAAGGGGTTTAATCACTATATAGGTTATTGAGCCACTAGAGGAAATGCGTATTAAGTCCATAGTATATAATTAGCACGGTATGTCGCAAACCCTAAAGGAGTTAATTAATCAGTTAATGAGTAAGAAACTCATACTAATAGACCTAACCCACGAACTATATAATGGAATGCCCACTTACCCTGGTGACCCACCCTTTATGCATGAGTACATTAAGGTTGGGAGAAGTTACGGTGAATCAACACTATCAAAAATATCTGCAGGGTTACACAGTGGTACACACATAGACTTACCACGACATTTCGTACCAAATGGCTTAACTGCAGAGTCATTACCATTAATGGATTTCATGACTTACGGCGTAGTACTTGACCTAAGTTACAAGAGATATGGTGAAGCCATCACTGTGGATGACCTGAGGAGATTCGATGATAAGATAAAGCGTAATTACGCAGTAATGCTCTACACAGGCTTCTCTAAAGCCTGGGGTACTGAGGAATTCCTCTATAATTGGCCATATTTGGATAGATCCGGAGCCGATTACTTAGTAAGCAAGGAAATTAGAGTTGTGGGTATTGAGGCACTGAGTATAGCTGGTTGGCCGGGTAAGGAGGGTTATCCATACCCACCCAGAGTTCCTAAGGATGATGTTGCCTACGTGCATTATAAATTACTGTCAAATGGCATATACATAATTGAGGGCGTTACTAACCTAGATAGTGCATTAAGTACATGCAAGAATGGTGAGGGATTATTCATATTCATGCCACTTAAGATCAGAGGAGCTGAGGGTTCACCATTACGGTTAATAATGGTGTGCGAGCCTAGATAATTCATGGAAGCACCTAGTCAATGTCTCTTGGATCCTTTGGTAGGTTTATGCTGAAGGCCTCTTTCAGTAATCTGCGTAGTATTCTGTAAGTCATGCCCCATATTATTACGTCTTCCATAATTATTGCAGGTCTTGGAAAACCCTTTATATTAACATTTATATTAACATGCTTGGTAATGTCATCAATCCTTAGCCAAAATACCTTTGATAGTTCGGTTTTATTTATCGTTAATTTAGGATTACAATCCCTTAGCGAGAATATTACGGGCGCCACACTAATGTTCGGTGCATTACTTGGTGAGAAAAAATCTAAAACACCCAATAAATCGGCATCCCTAATAAGGTCAAGCCCCACTTCTTCCCTGGCCTCCCTAATCGCAGTCTCCACTAAATCGTTATCCTTACTTGGATTAAATCTACCGCCAGGGAATGCCGCATCGCCACTCCATGGATCCGTCGGATTCTCCGTTCGCTTACCTATGAGGATTGCATTAAGGCAGGGATTATAAATAACAGCTACTGCAGCCCATAAATGCTTATTATCCGGAATTGGCCTATTATTCTTCGTAACTTTCCTTAATCTTGCCACATTATATGACTCCATAATTATTTCTTAGTGATCTATGCCTAAACTAATAAATGCTATTCACCATAACTCATATCAAGGCCTGTAATGGTCTAATTGAGAGAACCTCAGGATTAGCTAAGTAAAGGGGTCTTTTTCCCATTAATACATTAATGAGGTTTCTAACCGCGATTTCCGCCATTCTCTCCCTTGTTTCATAAGTCGCAGACCCTATGTGTGGCGTTAATACAACGTTATCAAACTTAGTTAATTCGTGCGTGCTTGGTAAGGGTTCCTCCTCAAACACGTCTAATGCGGCACCTGCTATCCAACCTTCCTTAAGTGCCTTAACTAAGGCATTGGTATCCACAATGTCGCCCCTAGCCACGTTTATTAGGTAGGCAGTTTTCTTCATGAGCCTTATTCGCTCTTCATTAATTAAGTGTCTGGTCTCTGGAGTTGCGGCTATTGTTATTACCACGAAGTCTGACTCACTAAGTACTGACTCAAGGGGTCTATACTCAATACCGAGTGCAAATTCTATGTGTGGTTTCCTAGTCCTTGACCAATAAATAACCTTCATATCAAATGCCTTGGCTCTCCTGGCCAATGCCGTACCAATATTACCTAAACCCACTATACCCAATGTGGCATTATGAATCTCAGTTCCGAGAAGCCAACCCCATTTATCATATATACCGCCTATTCTGACAAGCCTATCGCCCAGGACTATCTTCCTGCCCAGTGCTATTAATAGGCCCATTGCCAGGTCAGCCACGGCCTCAACAAGCACCTCAGGTGTATGCGTTACGTAAATTCCCTTCTCGGTGGCTGCCTTAACGTCTATGTGATCAACACCAACGCTATACGTACTAATCACAAACAACTTCTCTGCCTCATTAAGTAGGGATCTATCAATGACATCGCCTAAAGTCACAATGGCACCAACACAATTCTTAAACACGTCAATCCAAACCTCTCTTGGTGGTGATGCTTGTTTACCCCACATAGGTCCTGTCTCTTTCCACATCCTAATCTCCACTGGTAACTTATTGAGCTCTGTGTATATTATTGAGGGTAAGTTACTCCTACTTATGAATACGCAGGGACCGACCATCACTAATCGCTAGATCGACTACTTAATTAAGATTTCATTGCATAGTCAGTATTAAATAATAATGCTCCTCCTTCCAAAATGATTGTGGTAACTATAAGGGATATACTCAATAAATTAAAGTGGACTAACCAGTTAGACAATTACGTGCTCATCTACATATCAAGAGGATCACCTAACAATGAGGAGGTTCTGGAATTATCTAGGATAACCGTGATAAGTAGGGATGGATTTATGTTCGTAAGTAAGGACGGTAGGGAAACGTATATACCCTATCATAGGGTTGTAGAGATTAGGAGAAAGGATAATGGCACAGTAATATTCCGTAGGAATGTACCTCATTGATGAGTTATGGATCGTCGATTTCATCCCTATACCTCAGTATTACTGCATTTATGCGCTCATGGAATAGCTTTATGAGTGATCTTCTCGTAATAATAATCGTGTATATACTCAGTAGCGTAATCAACGAATAGGTAATAAACCACTTAAGGCCTTGCTCTATGCCTTTCGCGATAAATACATTATTCAGTTTCACAAGGATTGTGAAATTCAGTTCCTTATAAACTATATTCCGAAAAATATCAATAAATCTACCGAGTAACTTAAGAAATTTCAAGGAATAATTATGAACAATCATTTATTTTCCACAGTAAGACTATGAATAAATCTTTGATGATTATCAACGAAATCCTTACTCGCATTTAACACATGGACTAAATAGTCAACCTCCACGGGATTTAATAACCCAGGTATGACGATAGTATGTGGAGTATCACCAATATCGGGCACATTATTTACTGTGGAAACGACAATCCTATGATCAACCCAGCCCAGCCTAGCCACATAAATAACCAACAACCTCTCATTAACAATGCCTAGTTTCCTCTCCTCCTCTAACCTCCTGAGTATATCAACCGCCTCATTAGCACTCATAAAGCCTTCATCATCCCGAATATCAAGTAATAATATCGTGTGCAGCCCACGTTTAAGATTGTCGCCCAACACATCGTAAGCCCTAGTACTAAGCACGCCCATTCTAGGGTAGGTCACTGTGGCTATGGAACCCAGTTTATACGGTGATAAACCAAGCTGACTAAGTAATGCACAAACTATGCTTACTGAATTCACAATCTTAACATTAAAGCCATGTCTCTTGGCAATTACGGCAATTGCCGCATGTGTCGTGGCTATCATGGGATCACCAAAAACAAGAAGTGCAGCATCATGCCCCCTTTCTAACTCCCTCATTATGACATCACCATTCCTATTCTCTAGGTCCTCCCTTGAAACTAGGATTAAATCATTCCTAATACTTCTCAAATAGTTCATGAATTCTACGGGACCCTTTGACGTATAGGTTTCCAGGAAAACCACATCGACGAGCCTCATGACCTCTAACGCTTCAGTTGTAATATTCCTAGGGCTTAGTCCAAGACCAGTAATGTATAATGTTGGTCCTCCTCTACTCACATTATTCCTCGATTATTGAAAGATTTAAAAACGTAGTAATTACGTAAATAGAGATGGCATCTAGGATTAAGATACCGGAGGATGGGGAACCAATCGTGGTTCAGGGCGGTATCTGGAATGTCCCCAATAAGCCACTAATTCTTTATATTGAAGGTGATGGAATAGGACCCGAAATAACGAATGTGGCTATTAAGGTAATTAATAAGGCCGTTGAAAGGGCTTACGGCAGCTCAAGAGAGATTAAGTGGGTTAAGGCCTATGCAGGTGAAGAGGCTGAGAAGATATACGGTAATAGATTCCCGGAGGAGACCATAAACCTCATCACGAAGTACAGGGTCATCCTGAAAGGACCACTGGAGACACCGATTGGCGGTGGTTGGAGGTCAATAAACGTGGCCATTAGGATGCTCCTGGATGCATATGCCAATGTCAGGCCTGTTAAGTACATGCCTGGCTTAGAATCACCACTTAAACACCCTGAGAGGGTTGATCTAGTGATCATTAGGGAGAACACTGATGATCTATACAGGGGTATTGAGTGGAGTTGGGATAGTCCGGAGGCCGTTAAGTTGAGGAAGTTTCTTAAGGAGGAATTAAAGGTGGAACTTGAGGATGACACTGGAATAGGCATTAAACCCATCAGTAAGTATAAGACACAGAGAGTTGCTAGGTTTGCCCTTAAGTTCGCCATTGAGAATAAGAGGAGGTCCGTAACAATAATGCATAAGGGCAATATCATGAAATACACCGAGGGTGCCTTCAGGGAGTGGGCCTACGAAGTAGCCCTTAAGGAATTTAGGGATTACATAGTTACTGAGGAGGAGATGAATAAGCAGTATGGTGGTAAAGTACCACCTGGTAAATTACTCGTTAATGATAGAATTGCCGATAACATGTTCCAGCAGATAATCACAAGACCTGAGAGTTACGACGTAATACTGGCGCCCAACCTAAATGGTGATTACATAAGTGATGCCGCTGGAGCCCTCATAGGCGATATTGGAGTACTTGGTGGCGCGAATGTTGGTGATACTGGCGGCATGTTCGAGGCAGTGCATGGTACAGCGCCTAAGTACGCTGGTAAGAATGTGGCTAATCCAACGGGTATAATTAGGGCTGGTGAGTTAATGCTCAGGTTTATGGGTTGGAGGGAGGCTGCAGACTTAATTGATAGGGCGATAACAGAGGCCATTAACCAGAAGAAGGTTACTCAGGACCTGGCCAGGTTCATGGGTGTTCAACCATTAGGTACTAAGGAATTCGGTGATGCATTAATAGAGATAATTAATCAACTAAAGTAATGAATTAGTACTATTATTTAAAAATTGAATTAGTATTTCATTGTATGTATTAATAATTACTGACTGTCGTTACCTCCTTCTCTTTAGCCTTGATTATTGGTAGTTTTGGATTTAAGTACTCAGTGAGTGCCTTTACTACGAGATCCACATCACTTGGATCAAGGTCCTTAAGTATTGGCCTATGACTCCTATAATTAGCAATATCACTCGGATCTACCTCAATAGTTTTCACATCCTCTTCGTAATACTTAGCCTTAATGAGAACATTACCTAGTGGATTAACTACGTGACTACCTCCAAAGAATCCAAGTCCATCATACTGCCCAACCGTATTAACATAGACTGTGTATGCCACGTTCTCCAGTGCCCTAGCTATCATGAATGTTTCAAAATGAAGTCTAGACATATCGGGTGCGGCGCTTATGTATACATGAACCTCGGCACCCCTAAGCATCATAACCCTCGAAACCTCTGGATAGAAAGCATCATAGCATATCGCTATCCCAACTCTATGTCCGTTAATATTAATAACGGGTATGTCACCCTTGCCAATCCCAAAATACCTATACTCATCAAATATGCCATACGATGGTAAATGCCTCTTCCTATATACTGCTAATACTCCATTAGGGCCTACGGCAACTGCTGTATTATAAAGTACGTGAGTATCCTCATCCCTCTCAGCAAATCCAGCAATCACGTGACAATTTCTCCTTCTAGCCTCCATGGCTAATTTCGTAATGGTCTTGCCACTTATCGGCTCGGCAATTTGGAAGAACATATCCTTAGACATGTAACCTGGTAAGTAAAGCTCCGGCGTCACTATTAGATCTGCCCCATCACCTACACAGAGTGTTTCCATGGCCTTAATTAACCTGCCCAGGTTAAAGTCCACGTCACCCAACTTACTGCTATATTGAAGCAGGTGTATCCTAAGCATTAATTAATAATGAGCGCGGGGAATTAAAAATACAAACTCCATTTTGTAAAATGAGTAAGCAATATAAGTCATTAATGACTGAACCCATGTGCCTAGAATAACACTTGAAAACCTAGTACGCATTGATTATGATTACGTAACACAGAGAATAATTGATTTCATTAGGTCATATGTTAAGGATTCAGGGGCCACCGGTGCCATTATAGGTCTTAGCGGTGGTGTTGATTCCAGCGTTACGGCATACCTACTCGTTAAGGCATTGGGTAAGGATAACGTTATTGGCTTAATACTACCATATAAAACAACGCCACCTGAGGATATAAGGGATGCTAAGTATGTTGCTGAAAACCTGGAGATCAAGTATTACTATATAGACATTGGTAAAATAAGAAATGCCTTCGTTGAGTCAATACCTGTGTTTGATGAAAGTGATAAAATAGCGACCGGAAACCTCCTTCCAAGGATTAGGATGACCATACTTTATTACTTTGCCAATAGATTTAACAAGGTCGTGGTTGGTACTGGAGATAAGAGCGAATTGTTAATTGGGTACTTCACGAAGTATGGCGATGGTGGCGTCGACATATTACCAATAGGTGACCTATACAAGACACAGGTTAGGTACCTAGGTAAGTACCTGGGCTTGCCGGATAGCATTGCCTTCAAGCCTTCAAGCCCAAGGCTTTGGGAGGATCAGACGGCTGAGGGTGAGCTTGGAGTGAAGTATGAGGACATTGATGTAATTTTGCATGCACTTATTGATTATAGGATGAACACCGAACAGGCGGCTGAGGCCACGGGCAAGCCTATCGAGCTTGTACAGACCGTATGGCGTAGGGTATTGAATACTGAGCATAAGAGGAAGATGCCAATAGTTCCCAGGATTTCCATGAGAACCCTTGGTATCGACTGGAGAATGCCAGTGAATAAGACCGGTGTAAGCGAATTCATGGAATAAGCCTTATAATTTAACGTTTCTTATTTCCTTAAATGAATAGGCCACTCTGGCATGTCATTGAGGATCCAGCATACATCATTAATTTATATGCGGGCATTGTAATAACTCTCATGCTTATTGGCGCCATAGTCATCTTCATAATAACTCAATCAATAATTGATGTAGTACTCGTATCATTACCACCAATATTCATTGCGTTAATAATGGTTGCTGCCAAGAAAGCCATTAAGAGGAATGAGGTGATAATGTATGCAGATCGATTCATAGCCCTAAGGGGTTCCGAGAGGATTGAATTATCATTATTTCAAATAACTAGGGTGAGGATAAGGCCCGTAATTAATACTGTTAGAATTATAAACATGAGATTAATACCAATACCCTCAATACCTAGGTTCAACACCTGGTCCATTACCTTTATGTCTGGTAATAATGAGATTATTAAAGTGTGGATAAATGAGAATGAACTTGATAAGTTAAGGGCAGTTATTAGGAAATTATGCACTGAGAGATCGATATGCATAAATATTGAGAATACAATGCCCATTTAATGAGTATTACAATAAGGGCGGGACCCGTAGATAATGTGCACATTGAAACCACGTTCTCAGCAATATGTCCGGTGGATCATAGTGTTGATAATTACAACCTTGAAATAGATTATAAGCCGTTATGTCGCAATAATGAGTGTATCTATATAGAATTGAATAGTCTTAGGGAATACTTAGACGGATTTAAAGGCAGGATTGTATATCACGAGGACTTAATTAATGAATTAATAAATGAGTTAGTGAAGGTTCTATCTCCCATCGAAATAACAGTGACACTTACAAGTAATTATAGGGGCATTAAGTACGTAATAAGGCGTAGTATTAGTACACGAGGTTCCCAATACGCACCTTAATCCTTATTCTACTTAAATCACCTGATGAACCCTCTACAAAATTAGGCTTCCTAAGTGAATTTGCATAGATCATAGCCTTCATTAAGCCCTCTCTATCCCTAGTTCTTATATATGGCCATAGATCAACCACGGGTTCCTTATATAAGCAGGTCTTCAATTTACCATCACTTGTTAACCTCATTGTTGTGCAGCCTGCGCAGAACGTTGGGTTATTATAGTTCTTTACAATCTCAACCCTAACGCCATCAACCTCGTATAACGGCCTATTATGAAGGTCCTTCCTCGTTCCTAGTAATTTACCATGCTTATTTAACCAATTTATTATATCGCTTAGGTCGTCATAATATCTGGCAAATACGGGAAAGCCCTCGCCCATGGGCATCAACTCTATTAATTGAAGGACGAAGCCATACTTAGCGGCGAATCTTATCATCATTGGTATTTCATTTGTGTTCAATCCTCTTAAGGCAACAACATTCAGTTTTATCTGCCTAAAGCCCAGTTTACTCACGTAATCAATATTCTCAAGAACCTTATTCAGGGCATCAACACCAGTTATGAAACTGTACTTCCTTCTATCTAATGAGTGGAGCGATATATTTAATCTACGTAAACCATGAGAAAGCAAATCCTCAGCATATATATCAAGGAAATACCCATTTGTCGTTAACGAAAGATCCTTAGGACCAATCCTGCTAATCTCGTCTACGACCTTTACAATGTCCTTACGCAGTAATGGCTCACCACCAGTTATCTTGAAATCATCAACACCTAAATCCTTGGCCACAGAAGTCACGAAACCAATATCCTCAGCACTTAACTCCCTACTTAGAAATTTGCCCTGACCCTCAAAGTGGCAGAAAATACATCTATAATTACATACGCTGTTCACCACAATCCTGAGTTTCAACCAAGGTCTTCCATAATTATCAATTAGCATTATACGGCATAGCCTAATTGCGCATTTAAAATCATTATTCCTGCATTAATTGGGCTTAATCAATAAACTTACCACCATGAATCTTATCAGTTAAGTAATCATGAAGAAACCTCAAACCATGTGTTGATAAAGCCTCAATCTCAACCTTCTTCTTAGTTCTTAGGAAAAGCTCAATTTCCTTCTTCCAATGGTCACTCTGGAACCAGGGATACCTAATGAGCTCCTGAGCCCTCTTCAAATCCCTATCCGTAGCCTTTATCACATATTCATCGCTTATCTTATAAGTACGTATGTCCGTTGCCGTAACACCCACGAACTTAGCCTCAGGGGTTGCCAACCTATCGCTCTCGTAGCTAAGCTTTATCGAACCACTCTTATAGACACTATATATATACCACCCGTATGGATCGCCATCAGTCAATATATAGATGGGTAATCCATACTCCTCATTAAGTCTCCTAACAAACCTCCTGGTAGCCCTATCAGGCATACCCTTAGCCGTAATTAATAAACAACTCTCCTTATTCCAGAAACCCTCCCTATTAAGCCTCTGAAATATTGCATCCTTCTCTATGACTAATACGTAATTGGCCTCGACCTTAACAATATCGAGATCATCAGGATTCGGCGGAAGACTTAACGCAGTATCACCAAGCTTTGTTGCATCTATCTCAAACCCCTTAGACCTTACAATTATTGGGCCCACGACCTTACCCTTAACATCAGCTGAAAGCCCCATCTCCTCCCTGAGCATTCCAGTGGCTACTTCAATATCCTCAATAACAGCATTTGATTCTGACTGTTCATCCCATGTGTTCTCCCTAATAACCTTATTGATTATGTCCGCCTTAAACTCCATCGTATGTTTACCATTATAGTAGAGATCCCTTATTGTTGGGTAAACACCCTCCCTAATCGCTTGAACAATAAGCCTAAGCATTAGCATTGTCTGCATGAACCTCTTAGATTCCTTAAGATCGAGGAATCTCCTCTTTAGTTTTTCTGGACCAAGTACAAGCATCTTCTTCTTAGAGTCCCATATAGTATTACTTAATGTTCGTGATGGTATTTCAAGAACAGGTTCCTCATTACTAAGTATCTTATTTGTTACTGAATCTCCCCAATTCTCAAGAACCTTAAGTACCTCATCCCTATTCCTAGCCACGACACATGACAAAGCACTTACTATAAAAACTTAACGCCGTGAGGTCATGCTTTAATAACCCCTATCAATAATACATTACCGTGACAAACGTAAGAGCACTCAAGGGTAGGGACTACATAACACTTATGGACTACACAACCGATGAAATCAAGTACTTACTAAACCTCTCCAGAGACCTTAAATCAAGGTATTACCAAGGTGAGCGGTATAACGATATACTGAGGGGCAGGACTCTCTTAATGATCTTTGAAAAACCAAGTACGAGAACCAGGGTAAGTCTTGATGCGGCTGCAACTCAGTTGGGAATGCATGTCATTTACTCAAATCCGCAGGAGCTTCAGCTAGGCCGTGGAGAGACCATTGCGGATACCGCGAGGGTTGTTGATAGGTTCGTGGACGCCATCGCAGCCAGGGTGTATAAGCATGAGTCATTAATCGAGATGGCTAAGTACGCCGTAGTACCTGTTATAAATGCCTTGAGCGATAAAGAGCATCCATTACAGGCATTGGCAGATGCATTAACCCTATGGGAAGTAAGGAGCAGACTTGAGGGATTAAGAATTGCTTTTGTTGGTGATGGTGATAATAACATTGCCCACTCTCTAATGATAATAGGCGCTAAACTTGGTTGGGAGGTTAGGATAATATCACCTAGAAAGTACTGGCCCACTAAATTTGCTGAGTTGCTTACGGAAGATACGAGGAGGACTGGTGCGAATATCATGATTAGTGATAATACTGAGGACGTGAGAGGGGTTGATGCGGTGTATACGGACGTTTGGGTTAGTATGGGTATGGAGACTGAGGCCGAGGAGAGGAAGAAGGTATTTAGGTCCTATCAAGTCAATGCTGAATTAATGAGGAAGGCAGGTCCTCAAGCTGTCTTCATGCACTGCCTACCCGCACATAGGGGTGAGGAGGTTACTGATGATGTTATTGATGGGCCACAAAGTGTAGTTTGGGATCAGGCGGAGAATAGGCTGCACACGGCTAAGGCCGTGTTAATATCACTATTAGCGTGAGAATTTACAATTACTCATTTAAATTAATTCGATTAGTGAAGTGTGTAAGTTTTATTAATCAAGGGAGCATCATCACATTGTATGGTCAAAGACCTTAAGATAGTAAGTATCATAATACTGATGGCGTTGGTCCTAGTACTAAGTTCGTTAATAATTGGATTGGCAGATGAGTGGCAGCAAATCGTCGTATATACTAGGTCATTGACTGTGCATGCATTAGCTGTGTCCTCAAACAATAGTGGTGCTATTATAAATATAACAATAACGGCAATAAAACCAGGCTCAGGTTATGTATATGTTGCCTCAAGCCCACTACCAACTGCTGAAAGTGGTACGTTCTTATCATCATCCCAAATAGCCGCATTGGTCGCCACATACTTAGCAAATCAACCATTTAACGAGTACAATTTCTTAATAAACGTTGAACCAACAACCCTCGAAATTGGTGGTCCATCAGCAAGTGGCTATATGACGGTCGCAATGTGGGCATTAATAACGAATCACACGTTAAATCCTGATGTTGTGATGACCGGCATGATATTACCCGACGGTTCAATAGGTCCAGTGGGTGGCTTACCGTCCAAGATTGAGGCAGCGGCTCAGGAGGGTTATGAAATAGTGTTGATACCGTATGGACAACAAATATATCAGACCAGTAGTGGTCAGGTGATTAACTTAATAAGTTATGGAAAGAGTTTAGGTGTTGATGTAATACCCGTAATGGATGTTAGACAAGCCATTTATTACTTCACGGGTGCCAATCTCTCAATACCATCAGTATCAACACAAGTACTTAAGAATCAGGCTTATGTCAATGTTACGGAATTCCTATGGATGAGGATATACGATAGGATAATTAGCACGGGTGCCATTAACTCCACAGATCCTAATGTCACTAATTACATTAAGAAGGCGATTAATTACGGAAATCAGAGCATGTACTATACCGCAGCAAGTCTTGGATTTCAGGGATTAATTAATTATTACCAAGACGAAATGCAGAACTATACAAGCCAGCAGCTAAGTGGGTTACTTAATCAATTGAACATTGAATTACAGAACTATGAAAATACACTACAGCATTATAACGTGACTACAGCCAACATAGATATAATAATTGGAATATATGATAGGATCTTTGATGCACAACAATCATTGAGTGCCGCGGCTCAGGACTTATCAAGTAATGATATCAGTGACGCAATAAGTAACTTGGCTTATGCGAAGGCTAGGATAGAGACACTGGGTGATTGGTTAGCAGTACTGAATGCAATAAAGGGTGGAGCACCATTATCAGAGTTTTACCTTGAGGATTTAACAAGCATGTACCTGGTATATGCACAATCAATAACCGAGTACACACTCTCATTATCAAGTGCGGTTGGAGTATCTAGTGTTCTTCAGGGTATGAATTCAATAACTCAAGAGGTTCAGGAAGCACAAAATAATTACCAAAATGGCCTCTATCCACTAGCTCTTGCGCAAAGTCTTGATGTTATATCGAGTAATGACGCCATGCTACATCTATTATTTACGCCGATAATAAACGGAGAAATAAACACTGGGTATCTGGTTAATGTTACGGATTACGTCAAGGAGCTAGCAATATTCAATACATATGAGGCAGAGAATAGGTGCGGCTTATTCCCCATGCTTGCAGTATCATACATAGACTTCGGCAACTACTACCTAACCAGGTATAATTCAACCGGTAATATTAATGACCTAACAGCCGCATTGCAACTCTATGAACTAGCAGCCTCATATTCACAGGCTCTTTATGAATTGGCTTCCTCAACGAATTCCTGTAGTATTTCATTCACGATATCGAGCATAGTACCAATAAATGCAAGTAATGCCTCATTAAATGTTGCGCCTAATCAACCAATAAGTTATAACACAGTACCCCTTGCCGTGGGGATCGCATTAATAGCACTTGCGGTAGGTGTTGCTGTATTCTCAATAAAAAGCCTAAAAGCAACTCAAACTTAATCCTGGTAAATGAATATAATACCAATATTAATAATGGATTTATTCGTAAGCTTCATAAGTAATGCAGTGCCATTCTTCGGTGAGGCATATACAGTGTACGCATCACTAACCTTACTTAGTACTAAAGCATCGACCCTATATATAGCCTTAGCAATTATTATAACGGCATTAGGTGCGACAGTCTCTAAGAACGTATCATACATTCTAGGCTATGCATTACGAAGACCCCTCAAACGAACCAGCGCCGTGAAACTAATAATACTATTATCTAATAAGGCGCCATTATGGATACTAGTAATAATCTTGGCTGCATTACCGGGATTGCCCCTTGATGATTACCTATACATAGGCACCGGGGCTGCATTAATAAGTCCATTAAGATTAAATGCGTACGTACTCATTGGTAAAATAATAAAGAGTTCAATAGAAATACCAATAGAACTTCTCCTCTTCTCATCATTATACGGCATATTAAGACCAAGCATTGGCCTAACCACGTTCCAGATAATCATGGCAATTACATTTACAGCATTAGCCTTCATAATATTCAGGATTGATTGGATAAAAATATACATAGAACTTCAGAATAGGATTAGTGTATTACCAAGAATAAAAAATGAAGATTTTTAATGGAGTAAAATTCATCGATTCTATTATGTCTGCACAATCTTTTTAGCGAGAGCATAAATTAACGGTATTACTATTATGCCAAAGGCAATTGCTAGACCCCATGCCATAGCGTATATTATCTGTGTTATGTTAGCGAAGGGCTGCACGATTATGGCCACAGTGACTAGTATGAATATTGCGTAAAGTATTAACCTCGCATAGCCAAGTATATCCTTCATCTCTGGGTGTTCCTTACTAATGTCGTTAATTGCCTTATTAACGATGCTGAAGCTGAATAGTAGGATTATCGATGCTATTATTATATCGTAGAATAGGTATGGGCTTATGTTAGGTATCCAATAGAAAATGGCTAGGTTAGCCGCTATCGTTATTATCACTGCGTAAAGACCGAACCTAAGTACATTAATTATCGTTGCAAGTAACTCATCTGTAATACCCATCTTCTTCTGCATATAGTCGACCAATAAGTCAACAAGTAATAAGCCCAGTGTCAGCAATATAATGGCACCGGCAAGCGATGGCAGGTACTTAGCGATCATTGCAACCCAAACCGTGGCAGGTCCAAGACTCAACACTGAGAAGGCTATAGCAAGCGCTATCAGAATTATGAAGGCCTCAACGGCACCAGCAATAATACCAACAATCTCAGGGCTCAAACCAGCCTGCTTGATCAATGATGGCAGGAGCTTTTTAATTACCCTGGCTACAACAACGGCTATTGCATAACCTATTAGTGCTATTATTATGAAGAGTATTATCGATGGTATAGCAAGAATTAACTCACTCAACATACTGGACAAGGCACTGGATATGGACGTAGTTGCTTGGAGTATAAAATCTGTCATTAGGTAATATATTCTTTGAGAACTTTTTAAGTATTATGTGAATATTAAGATTGAAATATTATTAAAGGCCATATTTAAAGATAAAGGTTTGAACTAAAAGTACGATAGTATTAACAATAGAGATAGTGAAATAAGTACGAACTAACATAATTAAATTAAGGCGCACAGCACCGCGAAAAGCAACTTCAGTTTTTGGTGCGGGGGGTGGGATTCGAACCCACGCAGGCCTTCGCCAGCGGATATCTCACTTATAATCTTGAGTCCGCCCCCTTTGACCAGGCTCGGGCACCCCCGCAAGATAAATACTTCTTCATAGTATTTTTAAACCTTAAATTACCTTTACTCATGCTCTATCTATTTCTTGATAACGGCTTCAGAACCCTTCTTGGATTATCATCAACTATCTTCTTTATCACTTCCTTCGACATTGATATATTTAGGAATTCCTGCAGATTTGCCTTTATATCATGGACGCCAGGTCCTGGATAGTCACTCCCATATATTGATTTATCACTTATTTCAGAGAGTCTTGGTATGTAGTCCAGTATCCTTTTAGGAGGTATACTTGAAAGATCAGCTAAAATGTTTGGTCTTATCCTGATTAATTGAAATGCTGTAGCAATCCAATTCGGTCTACCTACATGCGATACGAGAATCGTTAGTCTTGGAAAATCCACAGCGACATCATCAACGAATATTGGATCTCCATATTTATTCCTGGCCCTTGAGAATGCGCTCGTACCCGTATGTATGTAGACCGGCAATCCATGATCTACTGCGAATTGATAAATAATCTCAAGCTGCCTTAATCCACCCTCCTCCGGCCTGTATGCGTTCGGTTTCAGCCACATGTGCGGTGGATGAACCTTAATTGCACTAATACCCGCCTCATACTGTCTCTCAAGCCAGTGCCTAGTATCCTCTATGGACAACTCATTAGCTTCCACACCACCTATTATCGCAAATCTATCCGCGTAATCCCTAACTGCGTTTATTACCCTTATTGCATAATCCTCCTTGGCAATACCCAGCTTTCTCGATGGAAATGCCATAATACCTACATAATCAATATTCGCATCATCAAGTATCTTAACAACGTCCTTAACACCCATTAGTACCGTCTCACGGGGCGCACCCCATTCCCTTAATGCAAAGTTAAGTAATTCCTCAGTTATTGTTTCCTTAAATACAATGTGTGTATGGGCATCGATATACCCCATCAATCCTTTATTATATGGCCATGTACTTATACGTTTTAACTATATTTAGAACATATTTTTATACCCTAATAATATACCGTCTTTATATGAACGAAACATCATTAAGAAGATCACTTGTTGAGATCTTTAGATTAGCATATGCAAGAAAACTCGTAGACCTACTTGGCGGAAATGCCAGTGCTAGGTTGAGTAATGATGAGGTTTTGATAACACCGACATCGATGCCAAAGATACTCATAAAGCCGCAGAGCATCGTCAAGATTAGGCTTGATGGAACAATCATATCCGGCAGCAATCCCAGCAGTGAGTGGAGGATGCACGTAGGTATTTATAAGGCTAGGAATGATGCTAAGTTTATACTTCATACTCACCCACCCAATATATTGGCATTAAGCAGAGCCGGTCTTAAGATTGACCTATCACTTAGTGAGGCGATATCATACGTTGGTGAAGTTGTTGAGGTGCCTTACCTGAAACCTGGAAGTGCTGAGTTGGCCAATGCCGTTAGTAAGGCAGTGTCTAGAAGGGGCGTGACCGCTGTGATTCTAAGGAATCATGGATTAGTCACACTAGGTTCAACACCGTATGAAGCACTTAATAGGGCTGAGGTTCTTGAAGACCTTGCTTACATAACATTAATATCTAACTGTTCCAGTAAGTAATTTAGACGCTCATAGGTTCACTAATACCTCAACCTCATCACCATCCTTAAGACCTAATTCATACCTTAATCTATAGGGCGATATTATCTCTATTGTGTCAAGACCGTGGTGAGTTCTTTCAATCAGTAATATAGCACCTGGTAATCCATGTATTGATGCCTTGAAGCACTTAACACTTCCATACGTTCTAACACCATTACTAAAGCCCTCTATGTATATGCCTGGCAATGCGTCTAGGTAAAGTCTGTACTTAATGTACTCGGGCTTTAGCCTAATATTGAGGGTTCCTGGGTATGGCTTAAACCCAAGCTTCTCAATAAATTGTTTAACATAGCCATCAAGACTCATGTAGAAACTACCCTCACCAAGCCCAGAGACCACATTACCAACAAGTCTAATCACCAGCCTCTCATCAAGGTAATGCCTAATCGTGTCTATCACGAATCGAAGAGCCTCGGAGGCCCTTTGGGAAAATTTAATCGCTAATTGACCATTAATCGTAGACTTAATAATTAAATCGTCCTCAGCAAGCCTATTTATTATTTTAAATACATTCTGTGGTGTTGTGCCTACATCATTAGCGAGTCTAGTTAGGTTTATTGCCACGTAATCTCTATCATTAATGCCGTACTTAACCAATAATATTAAGTATGGAATCCTTCGAAGGAGCTTATAATCAATTCCCAAGGAAGTGCGGCTCACGGAATTCTCCATAGACTCCGCATTGGCGTAAATTACCCATTTATTAACGCTTCCTCTTTTAGTGAACAATCATGGACGATTAATAATGTTAGTATTTTAGTCAGTGTGAGACAGTCTCGTCATTTTTACGGATTCTGCCCGCCTCATCATTCAGATACTACATTAATTCTTGAATTAAAAAGCCTAAGTCTCCCCCGTCGTCTCCTCACCCTCCATGACCTCCTCCTTAACCTCCTGCTCAAGTGCCTTAAGCGCCTCCTGAGCATTATCTGAAGCCTTCCAGTAGGCCACCTTACCTCTCTTAATTTCCCTAATTAATCCATCCCTCTGAAGAAGCTTTAATGCGTAAAAGACCTGGCTGTGGCTTAAGTTCGTTTTCTTAACAATTTCATTGGTCGGTAACTCACCCTCCTTAATTAATAATTCTAGTATTTCCTTTTTCCTCTCCACTATTCTAACGGTTTGCTTGCGAGGCATTACGTTGTTTTTTAACTATTTATTTTTAAAGATTAAGATACCGACAAACCGATATTATTGAAACACCTTAATCAAGTTCCTGAATCTTAAGTAAAGGGCGTAGTCTAAGTATGACTTATTCTCAAGGTAGTAACTAACGGTCCTAGCCCTACCCACCTTCTCAGGTAGTAAGTCCGTGGTCACTAGACTAAAGGCATTAGAACCAGCACCGCTTCCAAAGGATACCATGAGTATCCTAGAACCTGGCTTGGCATTTTCAAGGATGTTTGCAAGACCTATTAATACAGCGCCATTGTATGTGTTGCCTATCCTATCAGCAATAATGCCAAATTTAACCTTCTCAAGGGGTATACCAAGCATTTGGGCAACCCTAACTGGGAATCTGGCATTTGGTTGATGAAAGACCGCGTAATCAAAGTCGCTTGGTTTAAGTCCCGTCGCCTCCATTAGAGCCTTCGCGGCATTCACAATATGCCTAAAGTAGGCTGGTTCTCCGGTGAATGACTCACCATGTACGGCATAAGGCATGCCATCCCTACGCCAAAAGTCCGGCGTGTCAGAATTATATGCATATATATGCTCAATCTCAGCTGCAACACCATCAGACCCTATGATATAGGCCGCCGCACCGCCAGACACCGTATAGTCAAGGTGATCCCCCGGCTCTCCATGACTGTGGTCAACACCAACTGCAAGTCCATACTTAATAAGACCGCTCTTAACGAGACCTGTTGCATTAACTATTGCGTCTGAGCCGGCCTTGCATGCGAATTCCATGTCCACGGCAAAGGATTGTTTTCTCATTCCTAGTGCATCAATTAATATTGAGGCTATTGGCTTAACGGCATAGGGTTTCGACTCAGTGCCAACAAATACTGAACCCAGTTCCTTAGGATCAATACCTGCCCTCCTTAATGCATTTCTAGAGGCTTCCACAGACATGGTAATGGCATCCTCATCAGAACCACCAACACTCCTCTCCTCAACCCAATAAAGATCCTTAATCCTTAGTGGGTCATCACCCCAGACCCTGGCTATTTCCTTTGTGCTTATTCTGAACCTAGGTATATAGATGCCCCATCCAACAATGCCTACCTTACCCACAGAATACGTTATTTTATACCCTATTTAACTTTTAGCGTTGTTGAATTCGACAGTAAACGCATGGTATTGAACCAGTGAGAGAGCAAAATAAAGATAATTATATAAGCTAATCACAAGAATTAAATAACGAGGATAAGTCATGGGTTCTAACAATGAGGTTAGTCTTAGGGTTGCAGAGGCCAGGACTAGGGATGTTGGTAGGCTAATTGTTAGGATACCACAACGTTACATGAGGGTACTTGGCATTGAGCCTGGTGAATACGTTGAAATAATTGGTAATAAGCGTAGTGCCTATGCCCAGGTATGGCCTGCCTACACTGATGATGAGGATAAGGACTACATAAGGATGGATGGTGTCTTGAGGCAGAATGCCGGTGTTAGTATTGGTGATGTTGTTAAGGTTAAGAAGGCGAATTTAAGATCTGCACAAAGAGTTACAATAGCGCCTGTGGGTGAGTACATTAGGGTTGACCCTGATTACCTAAAGAGGGCTTACTTGCTTGGTAAGCCTGTTTGGAAGGGTTCAATCATAGAGATACCGTATTACACAGGCTCCATTAGATTCATGGTCACGAGTGTAACGCCAGGACCGGCTGCGTATGTTGGTATTGATACCGAGGTTCAGGTTAGGGAGGAACCAGTTAGAGAGATGGAATTAGCGATGCCTAGGGTTACTTGGGAGGACATTGGTGACCTTGAGGAGGCTAAGAGGAAGATTAGGGAATTGATAGAATTACCATTAAGACACCCTGAAATATTTAAGCACCTTGGTATTGAGCCTCCTAAGGGCGTTCTTCTCATAGGTCCACCAGGCACAGGCAAGACCCTTTTGGCGAAGGCCGTGGCCTCTGAGGCCAATGCTTACTTCGTATCAATTAATGGCCCAGAAATCATGAGTAAGTATTATGGTGAGTCTGAGGCTAAGTTGAGGGAGATTTTTGAGGAGGCTAAGAAGAATGCTCCTGCTATTATCTTTATTGATGAGATTGATGCCATAGCACCAAAGAGGGAGGAAGTAACTGGAGAAGTGGAGAAGCGTGTTGTTGCTCAGCTCCTCACATTAATGGATGGTTTGCAGGAGAGAGGCCAGGTAATCGTAATAGGAGCAACCAATAGGCCAGAGGCCGTAGACCCAGCACTAAGAAGACCAGGAAGATTCGACAGGGAAATTTACATAAGCATGCCCGATAAGAATGCGAGGAAGGAGATACTCCAAGTTCATACGAGGAATGTGCCGTTGTGCACTGAGGAGGATGTTAAGGAGAATATGTGTGATCCTAATAGTGATGTTGTGAGTATTGATGAGTTGGCAGAGATGACTCATGGTTATACAGGGGCTGACCTAGCGGCACTTGTTAAGGAGGCTGCGATGATAAGACTTAGGGAGGCTATAGAGAAGAAGGAGATTGATCTTGAGCAGTCAGAAATACCATCAGAACAATTAGCAAGGATTAGGATTAGGAGGAGGGACTTCCTTGAGGCTATGAAGTATATACAACCAACAGTTCTCAGGGAGGTCATTGTTGAAGTTCCTGAGATTCACTGGGATGATATTGGTGGCTACGATAATGTTAAGCAGGAGCTTAAGGAAATGGTGGAGTGGCCGCTTAGGTATCCCAGGTACTTTGAGGAACTCGGTATTGATCCGCCTAAGGGTATTTTGTTGTTTGGTCCTCCTGGTACTGGTAAGACTTTGTTGGCTAAGGCTGTGGCTACGGAGTCGAATGCGAATTTTATTGCTGTTAGGGGTCCAGAAATACTGAGTAAGTGGTTTGGGGAGAGTGAGAGGGCAATCAGGGAAATATTCAAGAAAGCAAGAATGGCAGCACCATGCGTAATATTCTTCGACGAAATAGACGCAATAGCACCAGCAAGAGGTTTGAGGGTTGATAGTGGGGCCACTGATAGAATAGTCAATCAGTTATTGGCAGAGATGGATGGAATAGCACCACTAAAGAACGTCGTTGTCATAGCAGCAACAAATAGGGCGGATATAGTAGACCCAGCATTGCTTAGGCCAGGTAGGTTCGATAGAATCGTGTATGTACCACCACCTGATGAGAATGCTAGGTTTGAAATAATTAAGGTTCATATTAGGGGTTTGAAATTATCTGATGAGGTTAAGGACAGCGATTATAAGTACCTTAAGGACCTCGCAAGGAGAACCGAGGGTTATACAGGTGCCGATCTAGCTGCCTTAGTTAGAGAGGCTGCAATGCTTGCGTTGAGAGAAACAATTAGGAGCAACTCTAACCAAGTAAGGCCTGTTGATATTGAGCACTTTGAGGAGGCCTTAAAGGTCGTTCCGCCATCATTAGCCAAGCAGGATATCGCTAGATTTGAGGAGATGGCAAGGAATTTGAGGAGAGCATTAAGGGGTCTCTGATTTTTCATATTCAATTCTCTTCTTTATGAAAACATCGACACTATAAATGGATTTAGCAGGTACGCCAACAACTACCTCACCTGGTGGTACATCCTTAGTTACGACAGAGCCAGCCGCAACCACGGCATTTTCCCCTATTTCGACACCAGCTATCAATGTCGCATTAGCCCCTATGACCGCGTTTCTTCCTATTTTAACGCCATCAAGCCTTTTACTTGGTGGATACTTATCATTGGTTATTACTACATTTGGCCCCAGGAACACATTATCCCCTATCACAGTACCCCTTGGTATATATACCATGCTTTGTATACTAACGTTGTTTCCAATTACCGTATCCCCATCTATAATAACACCAGATCCAATTCTAGTGTTACTCCCTATCTTCGTATTCTCCCTAATCAATGCATTATGCCCTGTTTCAACACCATCATGAACCTCCACGTTTTCGTAAATAACAACATTACTCCTAATAATGCAATTCCTGCCGATTACTGTACCATTACTTACCTCATTCATTAATTGTTCAATCTCTAAATCCGTATTCCTCATACTTATTAACTTCGACCTAATGGGATGCCCTATTACAACAAGCGGCTCTATTATTGTACCTTCACCAATTACTGAGGGTCCTAGTATCACGACATCCCTACTTATGCTTTTACTTAGTATTTTTGCCTTAGGAGATATGTATGTCATTAATTGATTATCATGAGATAAGTATTTAAGTAATTACTAATTGGTCTAATGCAATGAGTTATTACCCAGCACCACCGCCTCCGCGTGAGGATCCAATAGCCAGAATACTTAGGGAGTTAATGAATCTCAGTAATAAGGTTGATCAAATATCCAGAAGCTTAACCGATATTAATACGAGAGTTGAGAACCTGGAGAGTAGGGTTAAGGAGATTGAGAACTCATTATCAGGCCTAATTAAGACTCAGGAATTAATTAGTGGAATAACACCACAAAGTATGGCCGAATTAGCTGGTATGCTTTCCAATACATTAAGGGAATTGACTAGGATTGAAGCATCATTAATTGCCTATAGGGATTCCATATCCTCAATACAGGGTAAGGTTGAGAATGCTGTGGATCTCCTGGCAAAGGTATCAATGGATTTAAAGGAATATAGGACGCTCGATGTTAACCAGGTTGTTGATATCACGAATCAATTGTCCAATGTTGCTACGAGACTTAATGAACTCCAGAAACTTATTGAGGAGCAGGGTATTAGGTTGATTTCCGAGTATAGAAAAAGTTCTGAGGTTATTGAGGGTCTTAAATCAGTTATTTTGGATGTTCTGGGTAAGGGTTCTAATAGGTCTTAAGTTCGGTGTTGTTTTCATTACGTTCAATTTCATTTAGAATAATAAAAGCAAAATATATTAGTTCCCTTGCTTAAAATACGTACTGTGTTCAGACAGCCTAAGGAGTATACGGAGCTTTATCAGAGGATTAACGATATAAATAATTTACTTCAGGCGCTGCAACAGAATGTCCAACAACTAATAAATAATGCCAATCAAATGCAAAAGAATCTTCAGGCCATTTCAAATGGGATTGAAAGAAATGATAAAACACTACAGGATGCTATAAAGGTCATAAACTCATCAACCACGGACATAGCCAGTAGAGTTGCTCAAATGAATAACATGGTTAATCAATTCAATGACATGAGCAAGAAATTAATGGACTCCTTATTCGATGCCCTTGAGAAAATAAATAACCTGGTGGATAGACTTCAGGGATTATCGAGTAATATGCAACAAAGCCTCACAAGCGCCACTACGACTCTCGAATTAATTAATAACAATGTTAAGGATCTTAATACCAAAATTGAAAGTGGTGTTGACAAGGCATCATCGCTCGTATCTGAGGTTTCTAAGTTAAGTAGCCTATTGGGAGAATTGAATAGGGTATATAACGAAGTCCTAAATAGGGAGAAGGAACTAGAGAGCAAGTTACTTGATATAAGCAGAAGAGAGAGTGACGTTTCAGTTAGGGAGAAGAGTATTGAGGAGATTAGGCAGAGGTTGGAAAGCGACAGAAAGGCACTTGAGGAGGAGAAGGCTAAGTTGGCCGAGATGAGCAATGTAATGGCATCTCTCATAACACTTTCTAATCAATTAACATCAAGGCTTAGTGAACTTGATAGTAGAGAAAAGGCATTGCTCGAGAGAGAGAAGGCGCTTGGTGAGAGAGAGACTAAGCTTAGGGATTGGGAGGTTGAGTTGAAGTCCCGTGAACAGAGACTTGAGATGGAGGCTGTTAGGATAGATGCAGAGAACGCAAGACTTAGGGAGCTTGAGAAGAAGGAGCAGGAGGTTAAGGAAAGACTTGAGCAATTATCACAGAGGGAGGCTGAGCTTAAGGAGCTTGAGAAGAAATTGAATGAAAGACAAAATGCATTGAATAAGCTTGAGGCTGAGCTTAAGGATAAAGAGAGTAGACTCAACTCGCTAGAAAACCTGCTTAAGGAAAGAGAGAATGCATTGAAGAGCCTTGATGATGAGATCAATAAGAGGAGGAAGGAAATTATGGAGAAGCTTGAGCCATTAATGACGAAGTTAATTGAGGAGGAAAAGAGACTCACAGATTGGGAAAAGAGACTTCTTGATAAGGAGAGGGAGTTAATGAATTATCAAAGGGCGTTAATAATTAGGGAGAATACCTTAGTCGAACTTAGGGAGAAGCTTGATAGGGAGAAGGAGGAACTAGAGAGCAAGATGAAGGAGGTTAGTAAGATTGAGAGCGAGTGCCAAGACATACGTAAGAAGTATGAACAACTACTTAAGGAGAGGGAGGAGTTAATGAAGATTATTGAAAGTAAGGATAAGGAGCTTAATCAATTAAGGGCTTTGATTAAGAAGTGATCAAATAGCCACAATAAGTACATAAGCAAATACTAAAATAATATTAACAATATTCAATCCTAATGCAAAGAATGCAAGTATTCGCTTTAACTTCCCAATAATTAATTCCCTATCTGTATATGCTGTATTAACATCATACCATGTCTGCTTAATTGATAGGAATGACGTGAAGAAACTAATTAATGTTAGAATAAGTATAGCGACATCAAGGGTTAAATTACCCTTACTAGGTAAGTAGGTGCCTGCTAATGATGATAATAAAACCGTGTAAACAACCACGGCAAAAACAATCGCCATCACTAACAACCTAGACATGGTAATCACCTCAATGAATCCCTTAACCTATTAAGTACGAATTCCTTACCCAGCATCGCCAAGTATGGCGCTATCCTCGGACCACTTGGCTTACCAAAGAATATTAAGTACGTGGCCTCAAAGAAAGCCTTCTCAATGTTCTTATCCTCCCTAGGCACGCTCTTCATCGCCTCCTTAATATTATCCTCACTCCAAACGTCAATTCTCTCAAGCTCCTGTAGCAGCAACTTCAACTTAGCCCTTTGAACATCCGTTAGCGAATTCCTTATGGAACCAGGTAATTCCTCAAGAACTCTAATCCTATAGGTCTCAGGTGCATACTTGTTTACCCAATTACGAGCTCTGATGAGCCTTGATCTAATCCTTTCATATGACACATTATCTAAGTCCTTCGTTAGTATCTTTGTTTCCTTCAGTCTCTTAATAACTCTCTCCATAAGCTCATCCTCACTTAATGACTGCGGCAATGTTTGTATTAATGCCACTGCGTGGAGATACGGCAATTGGAACGGCAATTCCCTAGGTAATGGTCTCTTTAACTGTGCATACTCATAGGACCTAATAATTAAGTCTAGGTAATCCTTCTCCTTAGAGCTTGGTTTATCAATTCCATAGTAAAGGCGCTCAGCTCTATCATAAATATCAACATATTGATAAATGGAATCTAGACTAAATGTTAACCTTCTTGTTGGCTCATGGAATATATAGATATACCTAAGAACCTCAGGCTCAGCAACCTCAACCCATTCTCTCGGCGTAAAGCCTATGAAGTCACTACTACCCATGTCACCCACGTCCTTACCATTAACCACATAACCAACCCACTCATACCAAGTACCTAACGGTGGATTAATACCGTAAACGGACTTAGCAATCTCAATTGCAGAGTCCCTTGAGCCACCTGGCATTGCATGATCCTTACCATAAGGCTCAAAATCGACTTGCAACGTGTACCAAACACCAACCCACTCAACCCTCCACGGAAGCTTACCATCAGTCAACTTAGCCCTACCAACATGTCCGCAATACGTACACCTGTACTCAACTTCATACTTATCAAGGTCTAGTTTCGTGACCTCCGCAGTGCCAATCCTACCGCAGTTCTCGCAAATTGGCTCGAAGGGTATCCAATCCTTTGGATACGGATTCCTACCCCTATACTTATTAATGACCTCAATCAACCTCTCCCTATTCCTCATGGTCATCATTATGAACTCCCTCATCCTAGGATGCTCCCTATACATCTCGCCAGTCGTTATAACCTCAACATTCTTCGCGAAGTAATCAAGGTAATCACCAAAGTCCCTCCAGTAATGATCAACCCAGGACTTATGACAACCCTTAGGATCCGGAACGTGCTCAAGCGGCCACTCAATGTACTTCCTACCCACCTCAGGGTTTAGAAACTGCTCTAGTTGTTTATCCTTACCCTTCCAGGGATCTACGGTGTACAGGGTTAAGACCTGCCTAACTCTTAAGCCAGCATCCCTTAGTCTTTCAGCAATAACACTATTCAATACTATCTCACCCCTAAGCCTACCAATGTGCTGGAGCCCAGAAACGCTTAAGCCACCATTAAGTATGCACTCATCCTTACCTTCACTACGGCATCTCTCAAGGACTTGATTCGCTATCCTATCAACCCAATGAGTATAACTCATTAATGATAAGGAATCAAGGACTAATTTATAAGTTATCCTAATCAAGATCATTCTTCTGAGGAATCGTTAGCCACGTCTAATTAAATTGAAAGCAATGAAGCAATTAACCCCCCTCTGCGGGTGGTAGGAACACAACCTCATCATCATCATCATTGAGCTTTGTAGCTAAACCATTAAGCCACTCAATAGCCTTACCATTAACCAATACTACATACTCACCCTTCAACTTACCATCGCCATCAAGCACAGCCTCTGTGAATTTAGGGTTAAATGTACGTGAGACTAGGTCAATAAGATCACGTACAGAAAGACCACTAGGAGTCTCAAGCTCAATTCTAAATGTACCAACTAACTCATAAAGATCACCAAAAAACTTAACCCTAACCCTCACAAATCAGGGCAACAAACATAGCATAAAAACTTAACTCAGGTAAGTAAACTAAGAGAAAAATAGAAGTTGGGTAGTGCCCCGGCCGGGATTTGAACCCGGGTCACGGGCTCGAAAGGCCCACATACTTGACCGGGCTATACTACCGGGGCTCGTAATCATTAGAAACACGTCAGTTTTTAAGCCTTTATGCTATTATTTCTCGTTGGGTTAATTAATTTAAGTTCGTGGCTTTGCGATTGATTTAATGCCTGTTACTGTGTTTAGGGATGGCGGTGTTTACTTCATTAGATTTTCAGTGAGTAGACGTCCTAGGAGGGCTGCCTTTGTTGTTGGTAATTTCACAGCCTTTATGAAGCCTATTGAACTTGAGTTTTGCGGCTCTGACTATTGTGCATATGTCTTGTTACCTCCAGGTAAATATTACTACAGGTACTTAATTGATGGTGAAGTTATTCTTGATGATGGCTCTACGGAGAATGGATTTAATGTACTTAAACTTAGTGGTTTTGTTAGGAAGGTTCGTGAAGTTAGGCGTAGGTTATTTAGTGCTATTTATGGGATTTTCGTTGACAGATTTGGATGCAAGAGGGAGGGTGGCCCAAGGGATAGGCTTGGCGGTGACTTGGTCTTCATTAGAGATAGGCTTAGTTACATTAGGTCCATGGGTTTTGATGCAATTTATTTAACGCCCATCTTTAGGGCTATGTCTTATCATAGGTATGATGTTATCGATTACCTCAATATTGATGATGATTTAGGTGGTAATAAGGCGTTTAAGGAATTATTGAGGAGTGCGCATGATCTTGGTATTAAGTTGATACTTGACTTGCCTATTCATCACACGGGTTCCGAACATCCTGCCTTTAAGGCAGCCCTAAATGGCGATCCTGAGTACTCCCGTTGGTACTACATTTATGATGGTGATTATGAGAAGTTCATGAATGTTAAGAGAATGCCTAAGCTTAACATGAAGTTCGCCGGTGAGTGGGTTAAGGGTATTGTGCTTCATTGGTCATTGATAGGTGTTGACGCCTTTAGGATTGATGTTGGCGCCGGTATACCGCCCTGGTTTCTTTGGGAATTGAAGAATTTCATTAATAAACCATTAATTGCTGAGGTTTGGGGTGACCCATTTCTCTGGAGAAATGCTGTTGATGGAGTTATGAATTACCAGGTCTGGGAGCCGCTGATTAAATTCCTAGATAATAAGATAAGTACTGATGAGCTTGCCTATGTTCTTAAAAGACAATTGAGGCTATTACCAAGGTATTTCCTCCTAAATTCCTGGCTCTTTGCGGATACTCATGATACGCCAAGAGCAATAACTATGTTAAACAATGATATTGAGAAGTTTAAGGCAGCATTAGTATTCATATATACTTGGATTGGAACTCCAATGCTCTATTATGGTGATGAGGTAATGCTTGAGGGAGGCCTCGACCCTGACAATAGGAGGTGTATGGATTGGAAAAGAATTAATGATCCTAATTCTCTTGGTAATTTCATAGCAAAGCTAACAAGTTTAACCATAGCGCCAAAACGCATAGTAATTAACTCAAATGAATTAATTTATTATGATGATGAGTATGAGGTTCATTTAAGTAATGAACCAAGGAGTTATAGAGACGGGCTTCTGAGCGGTTCCTACTTCATTATAAGGAGTAGATAATATACTAAAGTATTTACGATTTATATAGGTATTAAGACCCCTTTATTAATGGGTATACCTAGGTATAAACACATAAACAAATATCTAATTTTTGTCATTTTTATTTATGTCTATGCATGAACTATATAAATCAGTTACGGTAATGCTTTTAAACCTATTCATAATACTTGAAGACGTATGAATAGGCTAGGACTATCCACAGGCGCTATAATAGGCATAGTCGTTGCCGTGATAGTGATAATAGCCGCAGTGGTGGCCGTAGTCTATCTATACAAACCCTCAACAACCCAAGCAACTGCGCCGGGTTTTGTAATACCAATGTCAGACTTTACGCCACAAAACGTCTATAGCTCAAGTTTTGCCCAAACCTTCTGCTCAAAGGTTGGTAATGTAACAATAACCGTATGGAACACCTACAGTACAAGTGAGAACAAGGCATTTAACACATCATTAACCTCCTTTGAGCAATTATACCCATGCATACACGTTGAAGTCACTTACGGCGTTAGCATTGCAACGAGCAACTTCATATCAGCTGCAAAGGCCGGTCAAGCCCCAATCGTATATAGGGATACAAGCGACGACTCAGGTAAGCTATTCGCAGCAGGCCTACTACTTAACTTAAGTGAGTATTTACTACCATCAGTATTCGAACAATACCTACCCACTGCCGCCCAGAACTTCTACTTAAACACGCCAAGTGCCCATGGTTATTACGGCTTACCTGACAACATAAACTACATAGTCATGTTCTACAACAAGCAATACATAACATCACCGCCAAACACCACAGACCAACTAATCAACATGTGTCTTCAAGTCAATAGCACGTACCACGTGTGGTGCATCGCCTACGGCGTTGGCTCTGAATGGGGCTATAGATTCGCCGCCTGGTTCGCTGGTTTTGGCGGGCAAATATTCGGTCCCAACAACATGCCACAACTCAACTCAAGCGCCATGGTTAACGCCCTAGAATTCTGGTATAACTTAACGTACGGCCTACACATAAATGCCCCTGACATGAACCCAAGCCTTGAAGGCCAGTTATTCACGAGTAATGAGACTGCTATTATTTTTGATGGCCCTTGGGACCTTGGGACGTATTTTAAGGCCCTTGGCTGCAATTTAGGTGCTGCACCATTACCTGTTGTTAGTCAGACAGGGCTGCATGCAAGTCCACTCATAGGTAGTACTGGTTGGGTAATTGCATCGCCGCAAGCAAGTGGCGCTACGCCACAGCAGTTGGAGGCTGCGTTAGTATTTATACTTTACATGACTGGTCCACAGGCGGATCTTAACCTATGGAATTATGCACATGACATACCAGCTAACGTACAGGCCTATAACCAGGCAGTTAGTCAGTTGAAGGCTGGGCAGTTATCACCATCATGTCTGAATGACATTATGGAGGGTATATTTGCCCAGGCTCAGTATGGTCAGAAGTTCCCCAACATACCTGCAATGGCTTATTACTGGCCAGCATTCCATCAGTATGCAACTGCTTACTTCGCTAATCAGACGACCGCTCAGGCTGCCGCTCAGGGCATGGAGCAGTACATGCTTCAGCAGATGGCTCAGTCGGGTGGTTAATTAAGGTGACTTATAATGGATTCTCTTCAAAAATTAGATCGTGTTTTTATTCAATATCTTTACCTCCTCCCCATAATAGCCATTGCATTATTCCTTTTTCTATACCCGGTGGCTTATGCCGTGTACATATCATTCACAAACTTCAATCTTTATCATCTATTTCATTACACGTTTGTTGGTTTAAAAATTTATGAACAATTATTAACAAGTGGTACATTTTATACGTTATTGCTGAACACGGTAATTTGGACGGTGGGTAGTTTAATACCCATGGTTCTCGTAGGGTTCATACTAGCCCTAATACTTAATCAGAGGGATATTAAGGGTAGGAATGCCTTCTTCACGTTGCTCCTGGTACCCTGGGCATTCCCAGCATACATATCCCTAGTGATTTGGTATGGTATGTGGAATTATGAGTATGGAATTGTCAATAAATTCCTAGGATTACTTGGAATACCGCCAATTAATTGGTTAACGTTCACGAACACCGCCTGGGCTGCATTAATACTAACGAACCTGTGGTTATCATTCCCATACTACACGGCGGTCTTCCTATCAAGCCTACAGAGCATACCCACTGAATTGTATGATATTGCCGTGGTTGACGGCGCCAACGCATGGCATAAGTTCAGATATATAACACTACCCCTAATGAGGAGTGCCATAGCCTTCGTCAGTGTTGGCGGCTTCGTTTTTACATGGAATAATTTCTACCCAATATACATACTGACAGGGGGTGGCCCAGGCATATCAACCGATATACTAATTGTTTATACGTACCAGGAGGCCTTCTCCTACGGCTATTACAACATTGCCGCTGCATACTCGGTGATTTCAACAATTATCCTAGCAATCATGGCAATACTAATGCTCAGGGTTGGTAGGGTCCTCGAGGTGATAACATGAGCAATAAGTATAGCCTAAAGAATAAGGTAATTAGTTTGTTTAGGCTTGGTATATCGTACATTGTGCTTATTATAATAGCCGCCATAGCCATATTCCCAATATACTACATAATAATCACGTCCGTAAACCCAATACCAACCCTAGCCTCAATAACCCTACGCTCACTCTTACCTGAAAACACGTCCTTAGAGGCTTATTACTACATATTGTTTAAGGAACCATTCCTGCTATGGCTTAGGAACAGTCTGATTCTCGCGACAGGCACTATAGCCATTACGGTGATTGTTGCCTTCATAACTGGGGCAGCCCTGTCAAGGTTTAACGTGCCTGGAAAAACGACATTAATGGTGACGATTTACGTCATGACGTTCTTCCCATTCGCAGCAACGGCATTACCACTGTACCTAATGTTTGCATCGCTGGGTATGCTTAGGGGATGGGCTACATACGTAGGCCTAATACTGGCTTACTCTGGGGGTACGTCGATATTCAGCTCATACCTAGTTAAGGTATTCCTCGATAGAATACCTAGGGATTATGAGGAGGCCGCGTTAATTGATGGCTTAACGAGGCCAGGAGCCTTCTTCAGAATCCTCCTACCAATGGCTAAGCCAATAATAGCCTTCGTTGCCCTGCTCGCGTTCATGGGCGCCTACACAGACTACGCATTGGCAAATGCATTTATAATGCAGGGCAATATGTGGACGCTGACCCTGGGCATGTATTATCTGGCGTTCGTTAATAGGGCAACACTGTATAATGTACTCGCGGCATTCTCCGTCCTCATGGGAATACCAATATTCGCAATATTCATTGCATTCCAGAAGTACCTGGTGCAGATATACGCGATGGGCGGGGTTAAGGCATAATAGATTGAAAGTATTTAAAAGAATAATTGAAAAGAAAAGTTTAAATATCTAAAAAATACCCAAATATTATGACAATTAAAATAATATACACGATATTTCTTTTACTAATAGTAGCAGCACTACTCGCAACACCCATAACCCATGCCCAAAGCTCATGCCCATATGTAGTGTCCTTTAATGTAACACCAACGTCAGGTCCTGCGTACATAACAGTGGCGATAACGGGGTTACCGGAAGGTCACGAAGTCTACTTACACTGGGGCATTGAGCCATATCCGCAGGGGTCTTGGTCAAGCGTTACTGACACGTTAATGACTTGGAATGGGACCAGTTACGTAGTTACCATCGGGCCTTTCCAACCAGGTACTTGGGTTGCCTGGGTATTTCATGACGCAACCACTAATACCTGGATTAACTACCAGTGTGTACCCTTCTGGAATTGGAACGTTGACGTTAACCCACCGAACCAAGGATATACATGGGCCTACGTCTATCCAAATGGCTCAATATTAATAACCATGCTCGGTAGAGCACCAGACAACATACTCCTCTGGTACGGCCTAACCTCAGGCCCAGGAAACGTGCCTTGGCACACTACGAGCGGTACATCTGGAGCCATGAACACCGCAATGACGTTCAATCCACTCTGGGGTAATTACTCGGTTATGATAGGCCCATTCCAGCCAGGGCAGTGGATTCAGTGGGTCTATTGGGACACAACGACCAATACCTGGCTACATTGCTCAGCCAACCTAATAAGTGGTGTAGTAACATGCACACCCAACGGGAACTTCGCAATACAAGACGTATACTCACCGTTGGTATTCATAAACGCGACGTATAGTGATTATGTTTACCTGGTTGGTCAGAACGCCACTATCTACGTTCTTTTCGAGAATGAGTTTGGCGAGCCTATTACGGTTAATATGACGCTTACCGTGAATAATGAGGAGTTTAATTACTATGATGCAACGATAATGCCAGGCTACTACACGGTGGCGTTGAACTTCACTGTGAATATGCCGCAGGGTATATATACACCGATGCTCACGGTGTATAGTCTGGGCACCGTGTTAACTCAAGCCTCGTTGCCAAGCCTCTACGTACTTAACACAACGGGTAAGCCACCGCTCAGCCTGGTCATTGTGTGGAACATGCATCAACCGCTTTACATCGAGCCAAACGGGACATGGGAACAGGCATGGGTCTTACTTCATACATGTCATGACTTCCTATGGAACGGGACATGGGTTGGCGCTTACGAATTACAAGCACTCCTACTTAGTGAGTATAACGTGAGCGTGACTATAGACTTCACACCAGTGCTCCTGTATCAGTGGGAGACGATGCTGACTGAGGGTTCATTCCCATACTCACCCGTTTGGCCAAGTCCATCAACACTCAATGTGAATATGACCCAGTGTCTTGAGACCATAAACTACACAATCAGCCTATATAGGGAGCTTGCCCAGGAGGGTAAGGTCGAGATCTTAACCGTGCCATTTTACCACCCATTGCAGGCGATAATTTATGACAATGGTTGGCAGAGCGATTTATTGGCTCAAATACTCATGGGTGAGGAAATGACTGAGGAAGTATTCGGCGTTAAGGCAACTGGCGCCTGGACGCCTGAGATGGCATTCAACATGGGCCTAGTCCACCTATACAATGAGACTGGCATTGAATTCACAATACTTGATGCCCAAGCGTTCCTGCCCTACACAACCGTAGTCAGCGGTACCCCATCACCGTATGGACCTATAATTGTTGAGGACTCAACTGGTAAACAAGTAATAGTCCTGTTTAGGAACACGGTTCTCTCTAACACATTCTCCTTCGCCTACTTCAGCCAGCCACCGCAGTTGACCGCCAGGGAACTGATTCACTACCTAGCCAGGATATACATGCAGAACCCGGGCGCTGTAGTCGTGGTGGCGTTAGATGGCGAGAACCCACTAATCTTCAACCCAACCACGGGACCAGTTGATCTACAGGCCATTTATCAAGTACTCTCTGAGTACCAGGGTACATGGTTCATAACGCAGACAGCCAGTGAGGCCATAGCCACCCATAAGCCCATAGCCGTATTAACGAACCTGCCCGAGTCATCATGGGCCCTAAACCTGAATAATTGGAATAATGGCTACTCAGGCAAGGTCGAGATTTGGCGTTCTGTAGCCATGGCGAGGGAGTACCTGGTGGCGTTTACGAAGGCCGTGGGCATGCCAATATCACCATTAGTACCACTACCCTTCAACGTAACACCGAACTCGACAAACCCAATATATACACTGTGGAACTACCTATACATTGCCGAGGGTAGTGACTGGACCTGGCAAACAGGACCTCCGAACTACGGTCCAGGGTGGTTCCAGGAGCAAGCTTTAACGTACACGAACACCATAATCAATACCGTAGAGAATTGGTTATCTGAGATTAAGCTTGTTAATTACGTGGTAGAGGATGATGCCGTAGTATTGCAGATATACAATGGTCTGAATTACACGCTATATGTAACGTTGGTCGTGAGCAACGGTACATACACAATTACTAAGCCTATAGTACTAATGCCTAATCATACAACGACAATACCCATTATAGGCATTGAGAATGCAACAATAGCCCAATTATACTCGCCAGTCACTGAATACGAGCTTGGTGATTACCCAATACCGATTAATCAATACGGATTCCCACTGGTCACATTTACCCTTAGTCCAGGTAATTTACAGGCAATATCGGCAGTGCAGGGAGGGTCTAATGAATTGATAACTAGCCTTATAGCTATTCTACTTAGTGCGTCGGTTATAATGATTATAATACTGATTCAGAGGGGAATACTTAAGTAACTTTTCTGTTAATATATGATAAAATAATAAAAATTATTTTTCTTCTTTGCCTGATTCCCTGGAAATTATTGAGTAGTACCTACTGAGTACTGGGCATCCACGTCCGCCATTAAGGCAGAAATTAATGAACTTACTCCTGCTTACTCTCCAATCCTCGGGCGGCATGAGTATGCAACGTTCACCATCGTACGTCCTCTGATAAAAGACACACTTATTCCCACTACCAGATGACACAGTAATTCACGGTGCGTCAGCCTTATTTTTATTACTCCTACTTAATTTCTTCTTCAATTCCCTTAAACAAGTCTCACAGCATAGGTAATACGTCCTCCTACCCCTCCTATAAATGATGGGCACGCTTATTGGGCCACCACAATAATCACACACCAACCCAATGGGGACAGCACGCTTAGTGACTTGACCCAGGGCTATGAAGACCTTAACCCTACCATCAACCCCATCTATAAGCCTTATCAGCTCATTATAATCCCTCGCACTAATAATCACGAGATACTTATCATCAACAAGCCTATAACACTCACCAAGCTCAGGCTGGGATTTACTAGTGATTATAAAGGCCTTAGGCGAATTCTCAGGAACATCCACTGTAAACCTAATCCCCTTATTAATCAATGACCTGATTGCCCTGGAAACAGTCGCTCTACTAACGCCAAGTCTATCAGCAATTTCTGAAACACTTGTCCGCGCATTCTCCCTAAGTATACTCAATACCCTGTACTCAATCTCCGTAAGATTTACTGCAATTGTTTCGTGAGCCATCACTATTAATGAAAAGTTTGATAATAATAAGCCTTATCGAATAGTGCATTAATTACTCCCTGAACAACCATGCCCAAACACATAGACCCAGTCTGTGGTATGGAGGTTGATGAAACAACACAATTTAAAACAATATACAAGGGCAAAATCTACTACTTCTGCTCAGCAATGTGCAAACGTGAGTTTGAGAAGAACCCTGAGGTATATATCAAGGAAGGCCCAAGGGGCATGCCAATGGGTTGAATGTAATGAGTGATGCTGATACTTCCATTGCCAATGTTAGGGTGGGATTGAGGTTTGGAGGTAGGACTAGGGAGGTTACCTTAAAGATAATTGGTATGCACTGCGCCACCTGTAGTCTAACCGTCCAGAAGGCCCTGCTCTCCGTACCTGGTGTCTTAACGGCTAATGTTAGCCTAGCGAGTGATGAGGCCAAGGTCGTCGTTGATGAGGCTAGGATTAACTATAGGGCTTTGCTCAAGGCTGTGCAAAGGGCCGGTTATGATGTGTATAGGGAGGAGGTCAAGGTTTACTTAAGATCTCTGAATCCGGATGATGAGCCGGCAATAATGAGAGCACTGAGCAGGATTGGGGTATTTAATGTGGGCTTTGACCTTACCAATCACTCGGTAATTATTGAGTATAATCCGTTGGATATAACGAGTGATGAGCTAGCAACAATGCTTAGGAGGTCCGGCTTCACTGTTATCAATGTCTCTAAGGCGTCTGAGATAGATCTAGATGTTGATAGGAGGACTGTGGAGAGCGATTTAAGGGACATACTACGCAGGCTAGTTGTAGCGGTGCCTCTGACCATCTCCATATTTATAATGATGGTATTAACAATGACCTCATTGATACCTATACCCCTATATAACCTGCTATCCTTCATACTAGCAACACCGGTCCAGTTCTACTCAGGCTGGAGATTCATTAAGGGTGCCATTAGGGCCTTTCGCAACGCCACTGCAAATATGGATACCCTGGTGGCCCTGGGCACATTGAGTGCCTATGTTTTTAGCATCTTAGTACTGATTAACTTATTGCCTGGCACTACGTTCTTCGACTCGAGTGCTGCCGTAATAACGTTCATACTGATTGGTCGATACCTGGAGGTTAGGGCTAGGCTGCATGCATCATCGGCTATTAGGGAGCTTGCTAGGCTGCAACCTAGGGTTGCCAGGGTTATTAAGGGTAATGCTGAGGTTGAGGCGTCAGTTACTGAGGTTGAGCCAGGTGACTTAGTGGTTGTTAGGCAGGGTGAGGCTATACCTGTAGATGGTATTGTCGATGGTGGTGAGGGCTATGTTGATGAGTCAAGCATGAGCGGCGAGTATATGCCGGTGCATAGGGTCCCAGGTGATGTTGTGTTGGCGGGTACTCACCTCGTTAGGGGCTACCTCGTCATTAGGACCACTAGGAATGGTAGGTACACGTTATTATCACAAATCATTAAATTAGCAAGGCAGGCGCAGGCGTCTAGGTTGCCAATTCAGTCTTTGGTTGATAGGGGTTCGGCCGTATTTACTTGGGTAGTAATATCTGTGGGTATACTAACCCTCATAACATGGCTGTTACTAGGGGCCCCTATTTACCTGGCCGTGATGCATATGGCAGCGGTGCTTGTGGTTGCATGCCCATGCGCATTGGGTCTAGCAACACCGATAAGTGTCGTGGTGGGTGTTGGCAGGGCTGCCCAGAAGGGCATAGTCATTAAGGATGCGGATGCCCTTGAGAGGTTGGTTAGGGCTAGGGTTGTCGCGTTTGATAAGACGGGTACGCTTACGATGGGTAGGCCGAGGGTCTTTTCGATTGTAGGTGATGAGAACGTCCTAGCGTTGGCCGCTACGGCGGAGGCGAGGTCTGAGCATCCATTGGCAAAGGCCATAGTAGAGAATGCAATGGAGAAGGGAGTTATGCCTAGTGATGTGTCGTCCTTCGACTCTATACAGGGCATGGGTGTAATTTCACAGTTGAGTGATGGTTCGGTGATTGCCGTGGGTAATGAGAGGCTGGTTAAGGGTATGGAGGCGGAATTACCTAAGTATATCGAGGATGAGGCCCAGGGGTTAAGGAGTCTTGGCTATACCGTGGTTTATGTTGTGGTTAATAATACCGTTAGAGGCGCGTTAGCCATAGGCGATATGGTGAGGCCCGAGGCCCCTAAGGTAATCAGCGAATTGAGAAGGCTCGGTATTAATGTGGTAATGCTCACCGGTGATAATGAGGTTAATGCCAGGTTAATAGCCAGGAAGTTGGGAATTGAGGAGGTACATGCCAACCTATTACCTGATGATAAGGTGAACATAATCAACGAACTAAGGGGTAAATACGGATTGATTGCTATGGTTGGTGATGGTGTAAACGACGCCGCGGCCTTGAACGCCGCGGATGTGGGTATAGCCATGGGTAGTGGTTCAGACATAACTAAGGAGGCTGGTGATGTTGTGCTCCTTAGGAATAGGCTCGACCAATTAATAGACCTAATCACGCTCTCAAGGAGGGTTCTTAATAACATAAAGTTCAATTTGATATACGCATTCCTATACAACATAGTCCTAATACCAATAGCAGCTGGAGTCGTGCCCGGAGTAACACTTAGACCCGAATGGGCTGGCCTGGCAATGGCGATGAGCAGCATATCCGTAACGTTAAACGCATTAAGGCTAAGGCGTGCTTAGCACTGTTATATTGTTTAGTTAAAGAGCCGAGCCTTAAATAAATCCTAAGCATTATAAAAGCAATGACCGAGGAAGACATTGAGTAGCTGTTTAAGGAGGCGCTGAGCAGGGAGTACACGCAAATAACGTATAAGATAGATTTTCCACTCAATCAGAGGGAGATACCTAGGTTCATAATTTACGATGCCTTTGACCCACCAATAATAAAAGAGCCCTCAAAACCACATGCCGAGAATAAGTGGTCTTGTGAAGAACGAAGTAATTATAAATTATTACGATATAATAACTAAATAGTCATGCGTGGACTTAACGGCAGATTTCCACTGCGTGACAGGTTGGTCCGTCAAAGCCGTTAATTGGCGAGGGGTTAGAATTAAGGACGTAATACCTGAGCTTGATCCTAGGGCCGTGGCGGCCTTAGCCATGGGTATTGATGGTTATGGCGCAACTATAATGCTTGATGTGCTGCTTGATGATTATACAATAATTGCGTATGCGATGAACGGTAAAATACTGCCTGGAGAGCACGGTTTTCCTTTAAGGCTTGTCATACTAAGCCGATATGGTTGGAGGTCTGTGAAGTACCTAAGCGAAATTGTTATTCTTGGCGATATTGAGCTTGGTTACTGGGAATTGCTTGGTTATCACTATGATGGTGATCCCTGGAAGGAGGAGGGTTTGCTGAGGGTTCCTTAAGCCGTATACTCAGGAGGAGGGTTAGGGTTTTGAGGGACTAATGCTTAATAAGGGCCTTGGTTTATTGGTTTACTTGATGGCGGTTATTGTTGAGATAGCCGTTGACCCAATAGGTACATCATCCACGAGTGTCGGTGACCTAATTAGGGTTGCTATTGACGTAATTAGGCGTTCAGGTTATAGGATTGAGATAGGGCCGATGGGGACGTCTGTGGAACTACCGAGTGTTGAGGCGCTTGGTAAGCTTCTTCAGGATATACATGATGCGCTTTATTCAGCTGGGGTTAAGAGGATTGTCACTACTGTGAGGATTGATGATCGTAGGGATAAGCAAATAACCATGGAGTATAAGGTTAGGAGGGTTAGTTAGGGTTGATTTTTGGATATGGTTAAGGTCAAAATTAGGCTTGGTACTATTTTTGATGATACGGAGTTCTTCGAGGTTAAGATGGCTTGTACGAAATGCGGACAATGCTGCATGAATACACAGATGGAACTTTTACCGGAGGATATCGAGAGGATAACCTCGTTGGGTTATAGACTTGAGGATTTCGCCGTATTCGATGGCGAGATTTGGCGCCTAAGGAATGTGGATAGACATTGCGTATTCCTTAATCCACACACCATGGAGTGCACCATTTATGAAAATAGACCGATTGGTTGTAGGCTATACCCACTGGTTTATGATGATGTTGAGGGTCCATATATTGATAAGGAGTGCCCGGCATGGAATACGGTGAAGCAAAGTGAAATTGATAGGCTTGGTAAGTACCTATCATTATTCATAGCCAGGTCACGCCAAACAAATCAATGGGTTAGGCTGAGGCATGGTGTTCGGTCTTAATAATTTTACTTAAGTAAATAATACTTTAATGAACTATCACCAAAATATCTTTTTATGATACCATTATATTAAATTAGGTATATTTTTAGATCATGTGATGATTATTTTTATGTATTTCATAACTTATTTATTAAGTCATTTCGATAATCCTATGGATTTATATTTAACTATTTTTACCATTTAGAGATAAATAATCTACCAGAAGCGTTTATAAAACCCTAGTGCTTACGGTTCATGGGTAGTATGGCTGAGGTAACTGAATTCATAATACTCGGCAGGGGTGGGCAAGGCGGCGTTACTGCTGCTAGGATCCTTGTATCCGCAGCGCTTAAGGATGGTAAGTGGGGTCAAGCGATTCCTGAGTTTGGTGCTGAGCGTAGGGGTGCCGTTGTTAAGTCATATGCTAGGATCTCTGATAAGCCCGTAATTCTCCATAGTAATGTTAGGAAGGCTGATGTTCTCGTGGTACTCATTGCAAACGTCCTTGATCTTGTTAATATTGATGATCTCATGAAGGATAAGGACTCTATAATGATCGTTAACTCCTCAACACCAATTAGAACTGGGTATAGGACTTATTATGTTGATGCAACGTCAATAAGTGAGAAGTTAGGTCTTGTTATCGCCGGTTGGCACATAGTAAGTACACCATTACTTGGTGCGGTTGCCAAGGTGACGGGTGTCGTGAGCCTAGACTCTATCATTAATTCATTACCTGAATTTGTGGGTAGGGAAAATCTTGTTAAATTGAATGCGGAAGCCGTTAAGATGGGTTACGAATCAGTTAGAGGTGAGTAGCATGAAAACCGCAGAGAAGTTAAGGGGTCTCTTGCTGTCGACTCCTGCTGAAGGTGCTGGCGGTAGGACAGGTACTTGGCGTGTATATAGACCAGTCGTTAATTATTCTAAATGTACGAAGTGCGGCATTTGTTGGCTTTATTGCCCTGAAAATGTCATTGAGTGGCTTGAGGATAAGAATATTAAGATTAATTATGACTATTGCAAGGGCTGTGGAATTTGTGCTGATGTCTGTCCAGTCAAGGCAATAGATATGGTTAAGGAGGAGGTGGTGTGAATGAGTAAGCAAATACCACTCGCAAAGCAGGCTAGGAAGGTCCTGGTTGGGGATCACGCGGTTGCTGAGGCCGTTAAGCTAGCTAGGGTTAATGTGATTTCCGCATATCCCATAACTCCACAGACGTTAATTGTTGAGAGAATTAGTGAGATGATAGAGAGGGGTGAATTGAGAGCTGACTACGTAAGGGTTGAGAGCGAGTTTGCTGCGTTGGCTACTGTGTATGGCGCAGCAGCAGGTGGTGCCAGGGCATTTACGGCAACCTCAAGCCATGGGTTATTCTACATGTATGAAATGCTTTGGTGGGCAGCGGCATCAAGGGTTCCATTGGTCATGGCTGTGGTTACGAGAGTTGTTGGACCACCATGGAACATACATGATGAACACACAGACCTACTAGCCATTAGGGATAGTGGTTGGATAATTGGTATGGCTCAGAACGTGCAGGAGGCATTCGATATGACACTGACGGCATTTAAGATTAGCGAGAATGAGAAAGTATTATTGCCAGTGGCTATAGGACTTGATGGTTTCATACTCAGCCATACGGCTGAACCACTTGATGTCCCGTCACAAGAGGATGTCGATACTTGGTTACCGCCTAGAAACTCAAGGATCCCATACACTATTGAACCTGGTGGTGAGTCCATAACAATGGGTAATTTACCTGGGAATGATGTATATCACGCAATCCTTAAAAAGTATATGGATGAGTCTATGGAATCTGCGAAGAAGGTTATTGCCGAGGTTTACGATGAGTACGGCAAGTTAACGGGTAGGAATTATGGATCATTAACTGAATGCTATAGGTGCAGTGATGCTAAGTATGTTGCAATATCAATGGGTGCATGGAGTGGGGATATTCTAAATGCCGTTGATAGACTTAGAGACGAGGGTTACCCAATTGGTTTATTGAGGATTAGGTACATTAGGCCATTTCCTGAAGAGGATATCTCAGGTTGGATTAATAGCATGAAGGGCGTAATAGTATTTGATAGGGATTACTCCGCCGGCATGGGTGGTGTATTAGCCAGTGAGATAGGTGGTTTTGTACCCAGTAACGTTTCATTCGAGGGCGTGCTGGCAGGGCTTGGTGGATTTGATGTCTCAGCAGATGAGTTTAGGGTAATAATAAGGGAATTCATAGACAAAGTCGAACATGAAGGCACAGTAAGGATCAGAAAATACTGGTATATACCGGAGATTGGGAGGTGATGAGCATGGTCACCATAACCGAACTACATAAGTATGGAAGAACAAAGTTCATAATGCCAGGCACGGCTGCATGCCCTGGTTGCCCATTACAGGTTGGCATGAGACAATTAGCCATGGCACTTGATGGTAAGTTCGTCATGGTAATACCAGCTGGTTGCTCAAGCGTAATACCAGGTTCTGCCCCATACACTGCATACACAGTACCCGTACTTCATGTACCATTTGCATCAAGCCCAGCGGTGGCTAGTGGTTTAGTAAGGGCCGTTAGGCAGAGGAATAATAATGGACCTGTGGTTGTTTGGGCTGGTGATGGTGCTACCGCCGATATTGGATTCGCCACATTAAGCGGCGCTGCCTATAGAAATGAGGATATTCTATATGTAATGGCCGATAATGAAGCCTACATGAATACGGGCATTCAGGCCAGTGGCACAACTTCCTGGATGGCTTGGACAACAACATCACCTAAGGGCAAGACCGAGGATAAGAAGGACGTGGCATTAATAATGCTCATGCATAAGGTTCCCTACGTAGCCACAGCAAGCATTGCTTACCCAATGGACTTCATCGATAAGGTTAGGAGGGCAATGCAGGTTAGAGGCTTTAGATTCATACATCTGCATTCGCCCTGTCCACCTGGTTGGAAGATGGATGATTCCTACACGATTAAGGCTGCTAGGCTTGCTGTTGAGACTGGCGCCTGGATACTTTGGGAGTACAATCAGGGCAGGTTAACGATAAGCCCGCCAAGCATTCCGTATAAGGATAAGCCAAGGAGGAGGCCGCTGGAGGAGTATATAAAGATTCAGGGTAGATTCTCCCATCTAAAGCCCGAGGATATTAAGCTTATGGAGGAGAAGATAGATAGGCAGTGGGATCTCATTCTCAAGCTTACTGAGATTTTTAAGTGAACGTAATTAAAAATAAAATTTAATAATTGCGTAAATCCTAGACCAGTAATGAGCTGGAGCTTATTGGATGCATTGAGGAATAGACCAGATACTGTTAGGGATTCACTTAGAAAAAGAAGAATGGATGTAGGCATCGTTGATAGATTCATTGAGTTAGATAATAAGTGGAGGAGCCTTAAGGCAGAGATTGATGAGTTGAGACATAAACATAATGTAATTACTAGGGAAGTTAGTAAATTGAAAGGTACAGAAAGAGAGGGGAAAATTAAGGAGGCTAAGGAGCTCTTGAATGAAATTCAGAAAAAGGAGGAAGAGCTGGAGAATATTGAGAGGGAAAGGGAGAAGGTGCTTAGATCAATACCTAATTTAGTGCATGAAAGCGTACCTTATGATTGCCCTGGAGGCATTGATTCAATACCAGCTAGATTTTATGGAACGCCTAAGGTATGGATTGGACATGCGAAGGAATTCAAGGACCAAACCGAACGCTTCGGCTTTAATGTACCTTATGAAACCATTGATTGGAAACCCATTGGTCATGCTGACATGCTTGAGGTTGTACTTGGCATGGGTGACACACTCAAGGCAGGTGAGGTTGCTGGATCCAGGTTCTATTACTTATTTGATGACTTAGTAATGCTCGATATGGCGCTGCTGACGTATGCTATTGATTACATGACTAAGAAGGGCTTTAAGCTCGTGCTTCCACCGTACATGCTTAAGTACGAGGTACTCTCTGAGATTTTAGATATGGATACGTTTAAGGACATGGTGTATAAGGTTGAGAATGAGGATCTTTACCTTATAGGTACGGCTGAGCACCCAATAGCTGCGTATTTAAGACACACGGAGCTTCTTGAGGACCAGCTACCATTGTTATTTGTTGGCGTTTCACCGAGTTTCAGAAGGGAGGCTAGCGCAGGTAATAGAGATATGAAGGGTATTTTTAGGGTTCATCAATTCCATAAGGTTGAACAATTCGTATTCTCACTGCCAGAGGATAGTTGGAGGTGGCATGAGGAATTAATAAGAAATGCTGAGGAATTGTGGCAGGGTCTTGGCCTGCCCTATAGGGTTGTGCTACTGTGTGCGCATGATATGGGTAGATGCGCCGCTAAGCAGTATGACCTTGAGGTTTGGATGCCAGCGCAGGGAATGTATAGGGAGATGGTGTCATGTAGTAACTGCACTGATTGGCAATCAGCGAAGTTGGGCATTAGGGTTCTCAGGAAGGATATGAGGAGAGAATTTGTGCATACCTTGAACTCAACGGCCATAGCAAGCACGAGGACCATAACGGCGATACTCGAGAATTACCAGGAACCTGATGGCACTGTGGTAATACCAAAGGCCTTAAGGAGGTACTTAGAGATTTTCAGTAAGGGGCCAATTGATGCTATTTACCCAAAAAGGAAAGTTAAAAGAGACGACAAGGGCAATCCAGTTATTGGATAAATTAACGTTGAAGAACCTCTGAGCTATTCCATAGATAATTAAAGTATGTCTTTGCAATGTCAGTTATGTAATCCTGCCTTGAGTATAGGCTTATGTAATCCATGCCATGCTTAATCACCAGGACAACACCACCAATGCCCACAAAACCACCACCAAATAACTTATCCCTAATCCTAATGTGTATCCTAGGCGGTAAATCCTTAATGTAGTCTATAATTTCCTGAGAGACCAGCAACCTAACTTCGTTATTACGTGATACCTCCTCAACCATAGATAATATTCTATGATCAAGTAATTCAATATATGGTGTAGCAATATCCAGGCTACCATAGCCCATGGACTTCATTATTAACTCCTTAGTACTATCAAGACCCCTAACAACATAAAGTAACTCACTTTGGGCAGTTACCTTACCCTTATATACTGATTCGTAAATTAACTGTAACGAATCTATTAATGGCTTTGTGGAATTTACGTAATCAGTAAATCTCTGCATTATCCTGCTAAATACGTCCAATGGAGATACCGCGTAGAAGAGCTCCGGTCTTCTCTTATCATCAATCTCCACATAACCTAATCTATACAGTTTATGAAGTACTGAGTAAACCTTCGATGATGGGATACTTGCCTTAATTGCAACATCTCTCGCGGTTAATGGGCCATTCTCCACAAGCGCTATATAGGTCTTTATATCATAACTTGTTAATCCAATAAGTCTGGCGAGTTCCTGAAGTCTTTTTTCTATACTCATACTAAAAACACTTCTGAGAGTATTAGTTGGTGACAAAGCTTTTAAATAATTAACCCTCAATTACCGCAATGGTTCAGGTAGTATCAGCAAAGACCGAACTTATTGAAGCACAAAGGCCAAGGAAGCCACTTGTTGACCTAAGCAGGTTTAAGTTACCTAGGCATTATAGGAATGCCCTAGAGAATGAGAGACTTCAGCAAATGTGGAAGAGACAATTCGGTCTGCCAGATCATGTGAGAGTTATTAAGGTCTCAGTGTCCGTATGCCCCGTCTGTAGTAGGCAGATACCAATGGCTGTTTACGAGGAGGATGGGGCAATATGGCTAAAGAAGACCTGCCCAGAACATGGAACTTTCAGAGATCTATACTGGGGTGATGCTGAATTATATTACTACTTCCTCCAGTGGGATGCCCCTGAATACATTGGTAAGGGCACAGCAAATCCCAATACAGACCTTAACTATTATTTGGCAGCAGGTAGTTGTCCACAGGGATGCGGCTTATGCCCTGTTCATAAGACAAATACTGTGCTTGCAATAATCGATGTAACAAACAGGTGTAACATGAAATGCCCCGTGTGCTTCGCCAATGCCTACGCAGCTGGTTATGTATACGAACCAACACTCGAGCAGATCGAGTATATGCTTAGGACCCTTAGAGCTCAGAAGCCCTGGGCGCCAAATGCTATTCAGTTTAGCGGTGGCGAGCCAACGCTCAGGAATGACTTACCAGAGATCATTAGGATGGCCAAGATCCTCGGCTTTGACCACATCGAGGTCAATACCAATGGCATAAGGATCGCTAATGATATTGATTATTACAGGAAGCTATTAGATGCGGGTATGTCAACGATATACCTACAATTCGACACAATAGATCCGAATAATCAGGGTGTTTGGAGACATAGGCTATATGATCCAAAGGCGTATGCGGCTGTTAAGAAGAAGGTTATTGAGAATGCCAGGAAGCTTGGCCATAGGTCCGTAGTTCTTGTGGTTACAATGGCTAAGAACTATAACGATAGAGACATGGGCAAGATAATAGATTTTGCAATTGAAAATAGGGATGTCGTCAGGTGGATTAATATACAGCCCGTGGCCTTCGCAGGTAGAGCCAAGGAGTATAGCCCTGATGAAATTAGGCAATTCAGGATAACAATACCTGATGTAATTAATGGCATTGAGGAACAGACCAGCGGTAAAATAAGTAAGTGGGATTGGAGACCAGTTAATTGGCCGGTGGCTATTGGAAAACTCGTTGAGGCATTGACGGGCAGTCCTAAGCCAATATTCAGCAATAACCCTGTCTGTGGAGCATCAACGTTTATTTATTATGACCAAGACACTAAGGATATTCTTCCAATAACGAAGATCGTTGATGTTGATGGCTTTGAGAAGACTGCTTGGGATCTGCATAGTAAGGCTATTAAGGGCGGTGTTTGGAGAGGCATTGCCACTGTAGAAACACTCAAACTGCTTAGGTACGTTAAGCACAAGGGTTTTAGGGATATACTTGCGAACTTCCTAACTAGGAAGGACTATGAATCACTAGGCCAGATAATGTTTAATGTTATTGGACTTGGAATAATGCACTTCATGGACACATTTAATTTCGATGTACAGAGGGTCCAAAGGTGTGATATTCACTATGCAGCACCAGATGGTAGAATAATACCCTTCTGTACAATGAATAACTTCCATAGGGATAAGATTGAGCATAGCTTTAAGATGGATGTTAAGGACTGGCTTAAGATAAAACTTGCCAGGAACACAGCGGTCTATATATGAAATTACCCTTTATTGTATTTATCCATCTTACTTCCAGTAATTATTAAAAGGATTTTTACAACATAGGATTTTTGTGAAGTCCAGGGGAAGATTCATCTTGGATTCAATAATAAACTCAAGTGATAATTTACTCATAATAACTCCACCATTTATTAATTCCCTATTTTCTGCAATAGTAATTCTAATAGAACGATTTAGAAGAGGGTTACTAACGCATATAACATTATTGACACTGGAATCATTAAATGACCTAAGAAGGGATGTGATAAGTAGGTATAACTCAATCTTATTTGTTGATCCCCCCACGGTTGTTAAACTCAATGAACTTATAAACTCACTTAATGGTAAGAGGGTATTTATGATAGGCAAGGAAGGTATTGAGTGGGTTAATACTGATGTCTATCTTGAGTTTACGGACTCAATGCCACAATTAATATGGCAGTTGCTAAATAATGAGTTAAGCCAGGATTCACTAAGATTTTTAGAAACAGCAATTATCTATGAATTTTCCGTAATTCCCAATTACAATGCTTCGTCATTTAACGGTTGGCTAACCACTGAACCCATTAATTATCCAGCATTACCTGGCATACTTAGATTATTGCTAAGTGTGTCACTCTCACGTGCCTTTTCGCCAGTAATACCTGGCATTACTGGTAATGAGTCCGAGGCTAGGAGCCTTGTAAAGGCTATTGCTAAAAAGACGGATGTTCAGTATAATGAGCTTAATGAGGATGAGGTAATGACACTGTTAAAGTATATCAGCGATTTCATGCTTCGAGCTGGATTTAGGGGTGATTACCTTGATAAACTTGTACTTATGCATAGAAAGTGGAATAATAATGATATTGATGTGCTAGAGTCAATATTGGCAGTTGAGTCCCAGTTGGTACTTTGGGAATACGCAGGTGGTTTATTGAATCCAATACTCAACCCACAGAGTATTAAGGAAATTAATGGTATAATTACTAAGTACATATCCATAATTAATGAACTTATGAACCAATTAAATAAGGATAACATAGTGATAAGGCAGGGTTCTCAACCATTAACATTAATTGATAGGTTATGTTCAATCATAAACTTCCAGGTAGAAAATAAGAATCATTCATTCTCAATAGGGAATGAACCAATACAGATAAACTGCGCGTTTAATGAGGATGTTACGGATGCAGACTTAGTATTTAAACGTAGTAATTACTCAATAGTAATAAGGGGTTTAATCAATGAAAATTAGGGGTAGAATTACCTTAGAGATTGCAATGAAAACCATTGAGGATTGCCAAGTAGCCATCTCCTCATTATTGCCTGACGAGAGAGAGTTACCGCAAGGTCTCACATCAATTATTAAGTGCATTGATGATAAATTAACCTATGAATTAACTTACCATGTTGATAATGAGAAATTACTAAGTGTTTATAATACTATTGATGACTTCATTAGGAATCTAAAGATCATAATGGAGTCCCTCAATGAGTTACGAAGGTAAAAATATAAAAAAGGGTTTTTGATCATCGATAAGATCAACGTGTCAGAACAAAAACAGGCTAAGACAGGTAAGTGGATGATTAAGAAGTGGTTTACTATACATGCACCTACATTATTTAATGGCATAGAGATTGGGGAGGTGCCTGCCAATGAACCTGATTCGCTTATTGGCAGAACTATAGAGGTAACATTATTTGATATAACTAAGGACCTCAGTCACTTACACATAAAGTTAAGGTTCCAAATAGATAGAATTGAGGGGGATAAGGCATACACGAGGTTTAAGGGCATGGAATTAACAAGAGATTACGTGAAGAGCCTAATCAGGAGAGGCTCAAGTCTTATTCAATTAATTCAGGATGTGAATACCACGGATAACGCATTAATAAGAATTACAATATTAGCAATGACACCAACTAGGTGTAAGTCAAGTCAAAAGAGAGCCATTAGGAAGGAGTTTATGAAAGCCTTAAATGACCTTTCAAGCAAGGCGGACTTTAATGGCTTTATTAAGGCTGCGGTGTATGGTGATGTTAGTAATCAGCTATTTGCTGTTGGTAAGAGGATATATCCACTGAGAAAGGTTGAGGTTTATAAGATAAAAGTCTTAAGGTATCCAACGGGTGGTGAGACTAAACCAACGGAAGAGGTAAAAATTGCAGAAGTAACAACGGTATCTCAACCCTCTTCTTCACCTTCATAATAAGTCCTATTTAATCTCTCCATCAATTCCCTATATCTACTCTCCCTTCTCCAATTCTGAATCCACCTATATACCGTGGCATGTTGTCTACCGCGAATTAGCATTTCCAATGCCTCTCTAGCGATTTTCACATTCTCATAAAGACCAAGTATTGCTATGTACCTATCACCAATCACTATGTTTGTATCCGTTAACTCCTGCAGAACTTTCTTGGCTCTACCATCCTCGCCAATGATCCTAGCCTTAATCCTACTAATGTGATTAGTCTTATCCTTATCTACATAATCCTTTAGATCTAGTATTTCGAGGGTATAATCATCACTCCTTAGGTTTTGGGCATCATTATAATCAAAACCATATGATATCGCCTCAATTATGTTCTTTGCCTTAATTAATTGATCAAAGCTCGTACTATTACCTGGAGTTATCGTAACCTCACCCTTATCATTATCAACAATTATCTTAACACCGAACTCCTCCTCAATTGCATTTAAAGCCTCGCTTATGGCTTTTAACCTATTTTTCTCAATCACTAACTTAAAGCCTCCCTTCATGTAATCACTTATCATGTTCTCATTTACATAGGATCCCTCGGATTAAAAATCTTGCTTCTTCCGTGAATTTATAAATTATTAATAATTATAATTATTACTATGGTAGGAAAATTTTAAATATAGTACTTAAGCATAACTGGGTGATATGAGTTTACCCAGTTTACCCAGTTCACTCCCAACAATAAACCTATGCAACAAGGGTAGGATTTTAGTTAGGGTTGACATGAACGTCCCAATAAATAGGGACTCCGGTGAAATACTTGATGAATACAGAATAGAGGCTCACTCAAAGACCATTAAGTACCTCGTGGATTCAGGTTTGCCTGTTGTTGTAGTAACTCATCAGGGTAGACCGGGAGATCCGGAATTCGTATCACTTGAGAAACATGCACAGGTATTGAGTAAGTACCTTGGTATGGATGTACATTTCATAGATGACGTAATAGGGCCTAAAGCACGCGAGGAGGTAAATAAATTGAGACCTGGTGAGGTATTAATGCTTGATAACCTTAGGTTCATTAGTGAGGAGGTTGTTGAAGGAGAGCCTCAAAAACTCGCAAATACGTATTTAGTAAAGAAATTAGCACCGTTATTTAATTACTTCATACTTGATGCCTTTGCCACAGCACACAGGTCACAACCAAGCATAGTTGGCTTTCCATACGTGTTACCAAGTTGCATGGGGCTTATCATGGAGAACGAAGTAAATGCATTAGGTAAGGTGTTAAACACGAGAGGTGTCTCTACAGTCTTAATAGCAGGTGGCGCAAAGATCCCTGAAACAGTGAAGACTGTGAAAACCCTGTTAAGTAAAAAATTAATTAATAAAGTGTTACTTGGTGGCTTAGTTAGCCAGTTATTTTTAGCTTTAAGTTACGGTAACGATAAGCTACTTAGCAATATTAAGGTTGGTCAGGATACAATTAATGACGCAATGGATATTATGAAGTTATTCAGCGATAAAATTATACTTCCGATAGACGCTGTTCAGTCAGACGATAAGATTATTGAACCAGGTAAAGCGCAATCAATGCTTGATATAGGCCCAGCAACCATTGAGACATTCAGTAAGTACATAATGACCTCCGATATTGCAATAATGACAGGACCGCTTGGCTTAGTCGAGATTGATAAGTACTCAAGGGGGACTAGGGATGTTTTAAAGGCCATGGTTGATAATGCCCAGTTCACAATAATTGGCGGTGGTCACACAATAATGTCCGCCAGGAAATTTGGATTAATAAATAGAATAAGCCACGTATCCACTGGTGGTAGGGCATTCATTCAATTTCTAGCAGATCCATACCTACCCGGTATTAAGGCCCTCGAATTATCTAAGTCAAAATTCTGGGTGTGAGACATGACCGTTAAAATCGGTATAATGGGTTACGGAACTATTGGGAAGAGAATTGCCGACGCAGTAATGAGAATGGACGACATGGAATTAATCGGTGTAATTAAACAGACGCCAGATTATGAAGGTGAAGTTGCCATTAGTAAGGGCATTAAGCTATATACCTATGAGGATAGAGTTAATAAATTTGAGAAAGCTGGGATTAGGGTTACAGGTACTATCAATGACCTTATTAAGAATGTTGATGTAATCATCGATGCAACACCCGATGGCGTTGGTGCTGAGAATAAGGCAAAGATATACGAACCACTAGGGCTTAGGGCTATATTTCAGGGTGGTGAAGAAGCAGAGGTTGCTGACACAAGCTTTAACGCGCTTGCTAATTATGACATGGCCATTGGTAAAAGGTTCATTAGGGTTGTTAGCTGCAACACAACAGCACTCTCAAGACTAATAGGCGCCTTCCTGATACATGGCTATAAGATAAGGAAAGTTAGAGCATATTTAGTGAGAAGAGGAGCCGATCCCAGGGAATTTAAGAAGGGGCCGATTAATGACGTAGTATTTAATCCAGCCACAGTGCCTAGCCACCATGGACCTGATGTACAGACGGTAATACCGACCATTGACATAATTACCATGGCAGTAGCCGTACCCACAACAATGATGCACTTGCACATGGTTAATATTGAGTTTGATGGCCAGGTAAGTAAGGGCGAGATTATGAAGATTCTTGAGGAAACACCTAGGATATTGTTGTTCAATTCAGCGTCAAGAAAGATCGAATCCCTTGCACAAATAATCGAGTGGGCTAGAGATCTCGGTAGGCTTAGAGGTGATGTTATGGAGAATGCACTCATAGAGGATTCAATAACTGTGTTTCAGAATGAGCTATTCCTCATGCAGGGCGTCCACCAGGAAAGTATTGTGGTTCCTGAGAACATCGATGCCGTGAGGGCTATGTTTAAGCTCTCCAGTAAGTGGGATTCAATTAGGAAGACAGACTTAAGGCTGAATCTTATTACCACGGGAAAGAATTATAACCTTGCTTAATCACAGGTTCAAAGCTTTTAAGTCTAAAGCAATCCTTGTACTTGTATGGATATAAATCTGTTGAGCCAATTATCGACGGAGGTTGGTCCTTCCGGTTTTGAGGATAGGGTTAGAAACGTGATTAGGGGTTTAGTTAACAATGACGCTGATGAGGTTAAGGCCGATAATCTGGGCAACCTAATTGCTAGGGTTGGTAATGGTTCATTTAAGGTTCTAATTAGTGCTCATATGGATGAGGTTGGCGTAATGATCTCGCACATTGATCAGAGGGGTTTCCTGAGAATAGTACCTATTGGTGGTTTAGACCCCTGGGTCCTCTTAGATAGGGAGTTAGTGTTTATGGGTAAGGATGGAGATATCGTCGGTGTCGTTGGTGTTGATCCACCGCACTTACGTAAGGAGAAGCCTCCATCAAAGTTTGAGGAGTTATATGTTGATGCAGGCTTTAGCAGTAAGGATGAAGCTTTAAAGAGTGGTGTAATGCCAGGAACTCCGGGCACGTTCGTGGGTGATTTTAGGCAGAGGGGTTCCATGGTTATTGGTAAGGCGTTTGATAATAGGGTTGGTTGTACGGTTTTAATAGACACGCTTAAGGACATTAGGAATAAGGTGAGTGGAGATGTATCGCTGTACTTTGCATGGAATACGCAGGAGGAGGTTGGTCTTAGGGGTATTAATGCTGTTGTTCATCAGGTCAATCCCCACATAGCCTTTATTGTCGAGACCACAGTTGCTGCTGATGTACCGACTAGCAGTGAGGATGTTTGGATAACGAGGATTGGTGGCGGTGCTGCGCTTAGGGCTTTTGATAGATCAATGATTGCTAATCCTAAGTTATTATCTGTGGCTATCGAACTCGCAGAAGACAAAAATATTAGGTATCAGGTGCAGGTCAATCCATATGGTGGTACGGATGCAGGGATAATACATACTTACGGTGCTGGTGTGCCATCGTTGGTTATTTCGACACCTGCGAGGTACATACACTCACCAGCATCATTAATTAATACTGACGATCTAAGGCAGGTTGAGAATTTACTAAAAACCTTGTTACTAAACCTAGACTTAGTCAGGAATAAGGCGTTGATTAGTGAGAGATGATGGAGATAAAAAGAGTAATGACACTGATTGGCAAGGAACAGGCTGTTATCGGCAAGACCTTTAGACTATACTCAATCCCAAATGAATGCAAACAATGTAAATTATTTAATATATGCGTAGCGAGACTTAGGCCAGGTAGGGTTTATAGGATTGCCGAGGTTAAGCACGTGGGTTTACCGCAACCCAATAAGTGTCTTCTAACGGGTGAGGACATGGTACCGATAATCGCTGAGGAGCTTCCAATAGTAATACCCATACCAACTAAGTTATTTATTGAGGGTGTTGTGATTACATACGTAAAGTCATTAATTACATGTAATGACGCCAGGAAATACCTACCCAATGAGGAAGTACTTAAGGAGGGCACTAAGGTAAGGATCGTGAAAGAGACCGGGCGAGTTAGGTGTAATAATGAGAATTACATACTGGCTGAGGTAATACCACTGGATTAAACCTCACTATGCAAGCATTGAGAAGGCCTCAGGCGTGTATGTGAAGTCTTGTGGCAATTTACCAACACGTTTATAGTACTTAATCAACCTATGTATTTTAGACTCAACAAGATTCAAGCCCCTTCTAGCGCTTAAGTCCTTTGGATGTTCCTCAAGGTGCTTCCTAATCTTCACGGCCATCCTGATGAGGTTCATTAGGTCCTCAGGTATTTGCGGAGCTAATCCATGTCCCTGGAGAACCTCAGTAATGCTCTTACCAAGTATTGGCTTAATAAGTGGTATTCCATATTGATCCCTAAGTATTATTCCAATCATTGATGGCGAGAAACCCCTCTTGGCCAGCTCAATTACCAACTGCTCAACCTCCTCCTGCGTGTATGAAACCCATGAAGGCGTTACCTTAGACACAGGCCTTGTACTTGCACTCCTACCTCGCTTATGCCTACTACGGTGAGGCACGCCTAACGGTATTTAGAGAAGTTTTAAAATTTATTTATTCGTGAGTAATCGATGTAATTCATCTAACGGCGTATCTAACCATCTTCCGTATCTTACTAATAATTGCTTGAACCTTCCCTGCTAATTCAAGTCCCATGGCATCTTTATAGCCATTAAGGAACTCCATGAACAGGAACTGACTTTGATCCTTACGTAACGCCTCAAAGGATCTTAGAGTTACGTTAAGATCGAGGGCTAACTTATACAACATCCTTATGTCTTGCGTCATGGGCATCCTGCCAAGCATTTCTGATAAGCCAAAGTCTATTAGGTATAGCTTATCCCCAACAATTAATACATTGGCAGGCGTTGGGTCTCCATGTACTATACCATTCCTATGTAGTATACCTATGTGATTACCCATGGTCCTTATGTAGTTGATAATAATGTCATTAATATCTTCACTATTATTCATTAATAACCTAACCAGTGGTATTCCGTTAAGGTACTCCATCCTAATCCTCATGTTGACTGGGTCAACGTCATAAATCCTAGGCACAGGTATACCTAACTCCCTAGCCCTTATCATAGCTCTGGCCTCATTAATAGTCCTTAGCTTGCGAATATAATTATCAAACTCAGCCCTCCTATAACCCTTTGGTACTCTCTCCTTAACAAGGACAATTAATCCTAGCCAATCCTCTAAATAAAGCACTGCCTCCGCACCAATAGCAATTAATCTACGATTCACTAAAAACCAAGAACCAAGGGGTAATAATTAATTTTTACATTTAATCACTAACTTTAACCTCCTGCGGCTTAATGATTGATGACTTAACAATTTCCGCTATATCTAGTATCTTCACCTTATCTTCAACACCCTTAATCCTTGCTGCATCAGTGAGCATTGCATTGCAGAATGGGCATAGTGTGACTATCGTTTGGGCATTCGTCTCCATTAACTGCTCAAGCCTTATATGGCTAATTCTCTTCTTCTCAGGTACATCATACCAGTAATTAGCGCCACCAGCTCCGCAGCAGAAGGTTTGTGTACCGTGGTACTTCGTCTCTCTCAGTTCACCAAGTTTCTTAACAATATTTCTCTGGGGATTAACAACACCATTATGTCTGGCCAAATAGCATGGGTCATGTATCGTGAAGACGATATTATTCTTATTCATCCTTATCTTACCTTCATTAATTAATTGCTCCAGGAACTCTGAGTGGTGCATTACCTTTATATTTCTCATCCATGAGTCTATCTTCGGATATTCATTCTTGAAGGTATTATATCCATGCGGGCAAATAGTTATTATGTTCCTCACGTTATACTTCCTGAATAATTCAATATTATTAAGTGCAAGTTCCTGGAACCTACTCTCCTCACCAAGCCTCCTTGCTGGATCACCACAACAGGTCTCCTCATCACCTAGTATAGCTATTTTATCCAGGAGATTGGCCTCCCTTAGGATTTCAATCAAAGACTTTATTATATCCCTCGTTCTATTGTCAAAGCTACCCATACAACCAACCCATAGTAAGTACTCAAAACCTGGATTTTCCTGGATGGTCTTAACACCTAATTCCTTTAGCCAATCATGTCTGCCATAGTTAGACATACCCATTGAATTGTTGTACTGGGATAGATTAAGCAATAGACTTGATTTCTTTTGATCGATCCTCATGTTAATCATGACTAGGTATCTCCTCATATCGATTATGTAATCAACATGCCTTATGTAAACGGGGCATGTATTCATGCATGCACCACATGTTGTGCATGCCCATAACTCATCATCTGCAATAGAACCATCTATTAACTTGTCATCATTATTATAAAGCCCATGCTTTATCTTCGTTATTATCATCATAGGTGAGAGGGGTCTACCCGCAGCATATGCTGGGCACGCATCCTGACATCTGAAGCAATCTGTGCATGCTATTGCTTCTGCCTTATTTAACTTTGGGATCTCCGTTACATTTGAGAAGCCTACCTTTAGTTCAGTTGCTGATTCAGCAGTTAATTCCTTTAAATCAAACGGCTTGCTTAATTCACCAAGAGGTCTCTTATAATTAATTATGTAATTGTAGAGCCCAAGCAATGAGTGGAAGATTGCCGTGAGTGGTAATATAGCTATTAATATGAACGCCAGCGGAAAATGCGTGTAGTAAATCACCATGTATAGAACACTTGATGAACTTATTGAGGATAATAGTAAAGCATTTGGCATGAACATCCAATAACGCCAGAGGTCCATGTGCATAAATCTATAGCTCTCAATTATGGCGCCACTCACGGCTAAGTACATGAATCCTACAAGGAACAGTAAGTTTGTGTAATACTCGTTTCTCGTGTATAGTTCTTTCCTACCAAGAACCCTGTAAATCCCCAGGGCAGAACCTATGAAGAGAACCCATGCAGTAATATCCATGACTAAACTATAACCCAGAAAGAAGTAACCGCAAAATACCTCCTTACCAGTGACTATGCCTATGTACTGATTAGCAGCAACAATCAATGTGCCTATCAACGATAATAGTAAAGCATAGAGAATCATTAGGTGAGCTACGGCACCAATACTCTCATATTTAGTGAAACGCCTATGAGTTGCAATATCCCAGAGAAATGGTAACCATGCCCTATAACCCTTAAGCAATATTAATATGAATTCCCAAAGGCCAATACCATACCTATTTAACCTAAGCTTAAGAAAGTAAAAGAATAGTATAACCGTTAATGATGCTAAACTATACACAATAATCATAGATAACTCTTTAGGTAAACCAAAATACTCTGCATAGCATAATTGAGTGTAATCCATCGAAACAAGCAAGACACGATATTTTAAAGCATTATCATATTTTATTTTATATATCTATAGTTTTAATTAAAATAAATAATTATAAATTTTCTTATTAAAAATAGATAAATATAATCAGAAAAATTAATAATAAATCAAATTAAAAACAATTATTTCATTAACTTTATTTTTTAAGCAATTCACGGAGCTTCTTTGTTAGTGCTGGAACGAATTTATATAGATCCTCAACAACGCCGTAGTCGCAGTTTTTGAGGAATGGTGCGTTTGGGTCGTTGTTTATTACCACCACTGTCTTTGCCTCCATCATTCCGGCAAGGTGTTGTGGCTGTCCGCTTATGCCTATTGCCATGTATAGTTTTGGTCTGACCTTGTGACCGCTTAGCCCGACCCAGTGATCCTCACTGAGCCACTTCAAATCCGCGGCTATTGGCCTTGAACAACCAATCTCGGCCCCAAGAACCTCAGCCAACTCAAAGGCGAGCTTAAGATCCTCCTGCTTCTTAAAGCCCCTACCCACAGAAACAATTAACTCAGCATCCTCAATCCTAACCTTACCCTTAGGCTTCTCCTCAGTAGAAACAACCTTAATGCCCGTAACAGTCTTAGGTTGTAAAGTCTCGGTAGTTACCGTAGTTGCCTTCTCATTGGGTTTAAAGCGTGCTGACGGAGCCATTAGAAATATCCTATCAGACACCTTAACAGTTACTTGAGCCCTATTTCCTATACCATTATACGTTATTTCGAATACGGTACCACTCTGCTTTAGATCAATAACATCCACGATCAATGGAGCCAATAGTTTCTGCGCAACAATGGGCATTACCGTCTTAAGGAACTTACTCGCTGGACCTATAATCACTGAGTAATCATTAGACTTTATCAGATCTATTAGCGTCTCGGAAAATGATAATTCATCAACCTGCGTGGTTAACAAGTAAACCTTAGCAACACCATACCTGCCCAGTTGAGATGCATCACCAGTTCCAAGCATTAAATAATGTACTTCAGGATTATCTACCTTCTGTACCAGCCCTATTAGTCCTGCATCATTAATTGAACCTATTACAAGAACCTTCGCCACACCCATCACCTCGGAGTTATTATACCATCTTGAATTAATTCTTGTATCAATTTATCCACCTTTTCATCAACGGTACCATCCTTAATTATCACGCCCTTCCTCTTAACCTGTATTGGCACTATATTCTTCACCTCAACCAATGATTTAATGGAAATACCGAGATCAGTAAGGCTCAATCTATTTATGGGCTTCTTCATTGCGGCCCTTATCTGAAGTAATGGTGGTATTCTTGGAACATTTATCTCCCTAGTAACAGTGACCAGTACAGGTAATTGAGCCTCCACTGTCTGTACAGCCTCCTCAAGGTCGCGCTTAGCAATTACCTTATTACCCTCAACCTTTAGTTCTCTAACGAAGGAAATGACGGGAATTCCTAATTCAGCGGCTACCCTAGGACCAACCTGGCTTGTATATCCATCTATTGTAGCCTCACCTGCGATTATTAAGTCATAATTACCCAACCTCCTTACTGTGGCGGCAATGGCCTTAGCCGTCAATAATTGATCACTATTAATTAGGGCATTATCGACTATTAAATATGCCTCATCAGCACCCATGGCCAATGCCTCCCTAAGTAAGCTCTCAGCCTCCTGTTGTCTCCTTGTTAATGGACCATACTTAAGTACAGTAATTACACGGACTCTACCACCCGCCTTTTCCTTAATCCTAACAGCCTCCTCAACAGCATTTCTATCAATATCGCTTATCTTTAGCGGCGTAGATTCTGTATCTATCTTTGTCTCGCTAATTCTCAGTTGTCCCGTATCAAGAGCCAGCTTTACGAGAACTAATACTTCCATCACGAGAAATCTCCACTATGTATTTTTTAGCATTATCCATTATGTATGCTATATATTTATCCTAGGACCCAATGTAACACCCTGAGTAATCCTTATAAGACATGAGGAATGATTGATTAATGTATACGAATGAACAATGACAAGAATAAGGAGATAATACTACCACAGCAGGAATTTGATATATTAAAATCATTAAAGGACAGCAATATACCGGTAAGAATTGATGAGGTCGCATCCAAGCTTGGCACGGACGCGAATTCCCTCATGAGAAGTATTGCAGAGCTAGAGAACCTAGGCTTAATACATGTTAGTAAGGCAATAAAAAGAATCATTGAATTAACAGAAGAGGGTAAAAGGTATCTTGAAGTTGGACTTCCTGAAGTTAGGTTAGTAAAGGTGCTATTAAATTGTGGTTGTAAACCAGGTATTAATGAAGTACCTAATATCGCGAGAGAGTATGGCATTTTATTAATGCCTAATGAGGTTAATTATGCATTATCCACATTAAGTAGGCTAGGTATTATTAGGATTAATAGGGGTATTATTGAGGCAATTGCCGAGGACAAGATCAACATTGTGAATAATAGGCAGGACTTATTAACTCAAATAAAGAATGGTGTTTTTGAGGATGAGGTACCAGACGTCATTAAGCCTATTGTCCAGGAATTCCTTAAGAGAGGTATCGTTAGGATTAGGGAGAGGAGTATTATCGAGTTAATGATCACAAATAGTGCACGTGAACTAATGGATAGAGAATTAATAAAGGTTGGTGTTGTCGTCACTGCATTAACACCCGAACTAATAACGAGCGGTAATTGGAGGAATATGATAATTAAAAGGTTTGATCTATCAATACCACCACCACAAGCACCCATAGTAACTAAACACTTTTTCTCCGAATTCATTAAATTCGTGAAGGAGGTCTTCGTATCACTGGGCTTTGAGGAGGTTTACGGACCACATATAGAACTTGAGTTCTGGAACTTTGATGCTCTATTCCAGGCACAGGATCACCCTGCTAGGGAAATACATGACACCTACTTCCTTAAGTACCCAAGTACTGGTAAGTTGCTTGATAATGAATTGATAAGTAGGGTTGCGCATACTCATGAGAATGGCTGGATAACAGGTTCAAGAGGCTGGGGCTATAAGTGGGACCCAAGTAGGGCTGTCAGACTGGTATTAAGAACACAAACAACGTCTGTCTCTGTAAGGACACTCTATAAGCGTGGTGATGGCGAGTACAGGGTATTCACCATTGATAGGGTGTTTAGACCCGAGATCCTTGACCCGAAGCATTCCATGGAGTTTCACCAGGCAGATGGAATTGTTGTTGGAGAGAAACTAAGCTTTAAGCACCTGCTGGGAATTCTTGAGGCATTGGCTAAGGGTATGGGTTTGAAAAAGGTCATGTTTAAACCAGCCTACTTCCCATTCACAAGCCCGTCTGCAGAGGGTTATGCATTTCATGAAAAGCTTGGTTGGATTGAATTCGTTGGCTCAGGAATGTTTAGACCTGAGGTAATAATGCCCCTTGGACTCAGGAAAAGCAGGGTTTTGGCATTCGGTATGGGTCTTGATAGGATTGCCATGATACTCATGAATATTGAGGATATTAGGGACCTATTCTCTAGGGATATAAACATGACCAAGGCATACTGGTCTAACTTCTTAAGGTTCATCAACAATTTATCCAAATACTGAAGTTAGTTAAGGTTATAAATCAATACTTTAACCATGATGTGTGCCAAAGAGTGAGGAACGCATTATTAAGATGTCTCATTTGTTATTACCATTAACGTCGCCAATAATAGCTGTAATTCTCATATTAAGCCTAATAAATATTGGCGAGACGCAAGTACCTGCGGGCCCACCATTTCAATCCGTAAATACTTCAAGCGCTGGTTTATACAATGTGGCCGTGATAATAATAATTATGATAATAGCTACGTACATAATATATCGATTGATAAGGCGAGGACTTATAAGGACATTTGAGACCTTGAAAAACGTATTATTGGCAATCGTTATAGTGAGCTCCGTACTATTCTACACAATGACCTATGTATATGGATACGAGGCAACCCCATTAATCAATTACCCATTATCAATATTCATAATAGCCATCATAATTAGCGCATTAATAATGTACGCCGCAATTAAGGCTAAGAACACCATAGTTAGAGCCCTGGCAATAAGCGCATATAGTTCAATGGCAGGTGTGATATTCACTATTGCTTTACCTGCCTGGACATTGGCAATCCTATTAGTTGCGCTACCGCTCTATGACATAATAATGGTGTATAGGGGATTACTCGGTAGATTAGTAACTGAACTTTCCAAATATGGCGAGGGTAAGTATCCAATACTTAGAGGGTTAATTCTAGACATGGATGGTATAGGCATTGGCGTTGGTGACCTGGTGCTGTATGCAACACTGGTTTCATTAACAATGCTTCAATACATTACTCATGACTTTACATTCATACAAAGCGCATTGGCTTCATTAACTTCATTGATAGGAATCCTTGTGGGCCTATTTATAACGTTTAAATACATACTGCCGATAAAGAAATACGCACCTGCCTTACCGATACCAATACTACTTGGTTCAATTCCACTTTTATACCTAATAACAATCACAATATAATCATAATTGAACAAAGTCGATCTTTCTAAGAACCTCACGATCTTTCTGAGTAGGATACCTACTAAGTATCTTTATCCATGGATTATCTATCATTTCTGTGAATGGAAACTCCATCATTCATAGCTCGTAATATGATAATAAATAATAAATGAATAAAAAGAGGCGATATTATATAATATCTATAACAATAAATACTATACCCAGAGGACAATCTTATTAGATCCTTACTACGAAACATATCGTGCGTAGAGTCGGCATTATTGGTGTTGGTCAGTCTGTTTTTGGTGTTAGAGGTGATGTGACGATTCAGGAGCTTGCTTGGGAGGCCGTTGGGGAGGCCCTTGAGGATGCTGGCTTAACACAGAGGGATATTGATATATCGATTGTTGGCAGTGCAGGCACTAGGACGTATGAGCTATACCCAGCAGTCCCAGTCAATGAATATAGTGGCTTCAGTGAGAAGGGCCCATTGAGAGTTGAGGCTGCCTGTGCCACTGGTAGTGCGGCGTTAGCCGTGGCCTATAACATGGTTGCCTCGGGCTTCGTGAACATAGCCCTGGCCATTGGTGTGGAGAAGATGAATGAGGTCGACACAGCAACATCACTGGCTGTTGGTGGTAGAGGTGGTAATTATCTTTGGGAGTACCATTTCTACGGTACGACATTTCCGGCGTATTACGCCCTATATGCTACAGCCCATATGGCTAATTTCGGAACAACAGAGGAACAGTTAGCCTTGGTTAGGGTTAAGAACCAAAAGTACGCGGCTAGGAACCCAAAGGCTCAGTTTCAGTTTGAGGTAACTGTGGAGGATGTCCTCAAGTCAAGACCTGTTGCGTGGCCTCTAAAGCTTTACGATTGTTCCGCAATAACGGATGGTGCCGCAGCGGCAATAGTAGCCAGTGAGGATGCGATTAAGAAACTACACATTGATATTCCAGTTTGGATTGAGGCAATTGGTTATGCATCCGATACGTCAAACATAACTAGGCGTGAGGACTACGTGAGCCTAAAGGCCACAAAAATAGCCGCCCAGATGGCTTATAAGAAGGCAGGTATCGAACCAAGGGATGTGGAGGTTGCCGAGGTACATGATTGCTTCACAATAGCCGAGATAATGGCATACGAGGACTTAGGCTTCGTGGAAAAGGGTAAGGGAGGTAAATTCATTGAGGAGGAGCAGAGCGACATTGGTGGTAAGGTCGCTGTTAACCTGAGCGGTGGACTCCTGGGTAAGGGTCATCCCCTTGGTGCCACTGGTTTGGCTATGATTTATGAGCTGGTTAAGCAGCTGAGGGAAGAGAGGGAACGTGGTAGGCAGGCGCCTTTGAAGAGGTACATCGCCCTTGCCCATAATATTGGTGGTACTGGTCATTATGGCTATGTGACAATACTGAGGAGGTAATGGACATGGCAGAGAAGAAAACTAGCAGGAAGACCGTTAAGGCTGAGGGACCTACCATAGACTCAGTACCAATAGTCTATAGGCATAAGATACCCATTAGTAAGACCGTTAAGTATTGGGATGGTCTTAAGGAAGGTAAGATCTACGCAACTAGGTGCAGGTCTTGCGGCGCGGTTTATTACCCACCGCAGGCTGACTGTCCATATTGTGGTTCAAGCGATGTTGAGTGGATTGAATTACCTGGGGAGGGCATCCTCGAGACCTTTACCAGGGTTTACTCGAGACCCCAGGGCTATGAGGAGTTTGAGCCGTACATAATCGCGATTGCAAGGGTTGGCAATGTTAGGGTCATGGGCTGGCTCATCAATGTTAAGGATGAGAGGTGCGTTAAAATCGGTGATGAGGTAATACTCAGCACAACGTACATCGAGAAACACAATAAGTACATAATAACATTCCAACTAAAAAACAAACAATGCTGATTATCTATCTATTATTGGCATACTTAAAATGGTATTAATAATCTGCTTGATTACACAGTCTTCGTTAATTATTTTGAAATACGTTGATTTAGGACCTGCGAGTCCTGGAGCTACTATCGGCTCAACACAACTATCTAAATTGTTAATTAGTAACGGCTTTATGTCAATATTCCTAAGCAATCGCTTAAGACAGTCATTTAGGTTATCCAGTCTAAGGATTTTTTGTGTGTTTAAGGTTACCATTGACCCCTTTATGCACTCGCTTACGGATGCCGTATATTTTATACCAATTCTACCATTCTCTACATTCACTACCTCAAGATCGGTTGCAAGACCGATTATCGCCTTAAAGGCAACTTCATTAAGCCAGGCAGTTGGTGATAACTCCCTCATTTTTTGATTTATTAATTCATGAAGCTCAGAAACACTTATAGACCTATTATCGCTTATTAAGTCAATTAATAACCTGTAATGAGGTAACTCTCTATATAGTATTAGATGAAGCAGCATTTTTGCTAACGTTAAATCTTCGTTTAATGCCCTATACACTACATTACCAATATTAGTAAGCTTAATGTTACAATTTCCATAAACCTCTATTATCCCAATCCTCTGGAAAAACCTAGTTATATCACCCCTTCCCTTACCAATGTCCAAACCCTTATCCTTAATAGCTGCACAATTAATTCCAGGATTCTCACCAATCGTTAGTATATAATTTACGAGCTTCTCAAGGCCTATCCTAGGTATTGGTATGCTTCTCTGTATATTAAGCATTGATAATTAGTTATTATGCATGATTTATTTACAGTGAACCTGTAAAATAACGCTAATATCAGTATCAATACTAAATTAAAATGCCCCAACGATATGCTCAGTTAATTAATTACTTAGATAATAATATCCTAATGCTTCAATAATACAAGTTTGCTTACCTGTTAATTATAAATACTTAACAGAACTATAACGCTAACATCTTATAATTAGCAAGGGAGCAAAATATCGTATTACCGCTTAAAAGGTCTCAGTGATAATCTGGTAAAATGGTTGAAACCATTTCCCTAAAATCGTAGATACAATAGAAACTTATCATTGATACCGTTAACGAACTTAATATACGGTACGGTTTTTAAATAACGTCAACATTTTAAATGTTAATTAAATATCCTGCTAGTTTCAATACCTAAACAATGGTGTCGGAAGAGACGTCAAAGCTGGAATTGAGCTTGAAATGCCCAATTTGCGGCTCTAATCTTCAGCTAATTGAAAACTCTACATATGTTATTCTTGGATGCTCACATTGTAAAATATATACGAGAATGACCAAAAAGCATATTTATAGGAATTACATTGAGTACGAAGGCAACTACATTCGTTTAAAATGGGCCGAGCTAATAAAAGAGCTCTACGTGAGAGTTAGTGGCCGTTCACGTCAAGAATCAGACGTATCTTAACCCCTGATCTTCTTAGATACTCAAGGGCAGCATCAAACATAGAATTGATATCGTATGTAGTATCCTTTTTTCCTTTAATATATGGATAGTATAGATGAACATAAACAATAATTCCTTTATTGACCAAATTGATTATTTTGTATGTATCAAGGTGTATAACAACTTCCTTAGTTAATGTACAATCATCATTCACTAAATAATTCATTATGGTAAATCCAAGCCTATTTAACAATGATATTTTGTCTTGGGTAATACATGGATATACAATGAACCTATTAACTCCTGATTTTAGCAATAACTTAATCATAGATGGATGCCTCAATAATTCATTAACTTGTTCTGGATCTACCATTAGGCCGTATACGCGACATTTAAGCTCCCTAATATAATCCCAATCAGTAACCCTAATAATACAATTATCACCATAGCAATTAATTCCCAATTGAAATACATCAATTATAATATCCCTGTATTCATTGATTAATTCATTAAATAAATCACCCATGTGCAATCACCCACAGTATACAGTTATTACGAGGAATTATTAATGAACCTTCGCCTTCGTAACCAAGTAATTCCTCGGTACATCCATGGTCATGCAATAGACAGGTAAATGCCGATACTAATGCGTCGACCTCATGCTCATTCCTTATTAAAGGACCTCGCAGTCTTAAGGTAATGAAGTTAATAAAGTCCTGCCTACTCATCCCAAGTACTTTAAGTGTCGATGATGGGTGAACCTCAAGAACCCTAATGCCTAACTGCGTTAATTTACCTGATATTTCTATACCATACATCGTTAATTGCCTCATTGGACCTAGTAATGGTGGAATAAGCCTAAGACCAAGCCTCCTAGCCTTTATCTCAATCAACCTATTAATACCATATTTGGGGAACCCAAGTGGTGCATCAATACACACTAATGATGAGTCCTGCTGTAGTACTGAGTTTATTATTTCCTCCTCAGTGGATAATGTACTTACGTAGTAAGTATGCTCATTAATATTTAATGATCCAAATCCGGTCCTCCTCCTATTAGGTAGTGCAAGATCAATACCTACGTAGATTCCCTTCGACATAAATATCATCATTTAAAACTATGCATGATCCCTACATCCTCTTAATTACCCTCACATTAAGTTCATTAAGAACTTGAGTAGCAAGTCTCCTTGCTTCACTGTCAATCGCCTTCCAATTAATATAAGCCTTAACTGGTCTATGGGTCATCATATTCACAGCCTTGATAATCATCTCCCTAGTTATTGGCGTTATGTACTTCGGTATTGCATGACCAATATCAGCCTCTCCATTAATCAATCTATTATCTATCGTTAAGTAATGAAGATCACCTATTGATATTGCAGGCTCATTATTACTAATTAACCTACCTTCAAGGAACTCATTAACAACATAATAAAGTAATTCCCAACCCCTACTTATGGACCATTCCTTCTCACTGCTACCCTGCTCTACGAATGTTACCGGTATTGACTCTATTGTTGGTCCATGATGCGTAGCCTCGACGTGGCACTCAAAGTTATTAAGACCATAGTCAGACCTAACCCTACATAGCTCCCTATAAAACGCCGTAATAGTATGTGGATTAGCAAGAGATAATGTGTTTGGTCTTCCACCTAGCTCAGCAGCGCCCCAATTACCCGTAACGTGGGATGTAAACATTGGCCTTGGGTTCCTCATTTCATGTCGACTAACGAAGATCAATTCCTGAAGCTTTTCAGGAATTTTTGAAAGTAATTCCTCAAGATCATCTAGGTAAACAATATCCTTACTTAACGCATAAAATGCAAGGTTTCCCCTTAGATCATAAATTTCATAATCACCCATACTCATTCTATACCTGAGATACCCATTTTTGCTGAAGAGCTCGAACACTCCCCTAGACACTACATCAACCTTACTAAATACGATACCATACATACTAACCCAATAATACCGGAAGTCATTATTATTTTAATATTCCCTATCACAATCCCATAATTTCACTAAGTCTAATTTCACTTACAACAACTGGATACTCAAGACCAAATGATACTATTACATCAGGCCTTAACTCCATTATAAAACCAATATTTTTATCATCAACATAAATGCAGGCCGTTCTTTCAATTAAACCAGATGGATTCTCACATGGTTTAGGCAGATAATTAATGCCTTGACTTGCCATTAATGACTTAAGCACGGAGAGTCCATCTGTAAGCGTTATCTCCGGACCGCTAATGAGATAGCTAAGTACCAGGTCCTCCTTAACCCCAACCTCACTATTCTGACTTGGCGATATGACATAACCAACCTCAAATATTTTGAGTATACCCTCAATAAGGGCTTTATTTCTTGCTGCAACTTCCATTAATTGAGGCCATATGTGGTCCCTAATAACCGTGTAAAGTTCAGACTTGGGATTTTCAACTTCAACAAGTTCTCTTTGATTCATTGTCCTCCTAATCATGACATCCTTATTACTCATCATGTAATTAAGAACCTCTTGAAAGCCAAGACCAATCATTAAATCCCTTACAAAGTCAGTAAAAACACTTAACCCATCCCTTGCACCCCTAATAGGTTGTGAAGGTAATTCTCTTGGTATATTTTCATAACCATAGGCCACGGCAATATCCTCAACAAGATCAACAGAGTGAAGTACGTTAAATCTATATGGAGCAATCTTAACGATTAATTCCTCCCCGTAATCAATAACGTCATGCCTAGATGCCAATAAGTAATTCACTATATCATCCTTACTTAGGTTAAGGCCTAAGTACTCATTTACGAAATTAATAGATAACTTAAATTCGATAGGATTAAGCATGGGAGATTCTAGATTACCCCATGGCGCATTTACATTAACAATCTCAACGGTCTTTGATGAACTCCTCTCAAGCAAGTTATAGACTAAAACGGCGAGTATTGACTTAGCAAGCTTTAAGTCCGTGGCAGTAACGTCTATTAACACGTTCCTAGTCCTCTCCGTAACCTTAAAATCCTCACTACCAAGTACGGGTATTATCACGAGTATCTTACCCTCGGAATCAATTAGTATTGGCGCCTTACCATCATAAACTGCGTACTTACCGTATAACCTACCCTTCTCGGTACTCTCAACAACCTCAGAACCACTCATCTCCCTATCACTATCCAATGGCCTATACTTAATTGCATCAAGTCTCTCAAGCCTATACGTGAGTGGCTGCTTAATCTTATCAGCGTCATAAAACCCAATGGCCATCTTCCTCCTATCCCTACCATAGGTTGCATGAAGCTTCTCCTGAAGCTGGATCATCTGCTTAATGGCCTCATCACTGAGTCTTAAATCACGTACAATACCCATCATTATGTACGGCCTATTAGGAACCTCCTCAGCGATGAGCTTAAAGCCATTATTAACAATATTAAACTTAGGAAGCCCAACCTCAACCTTAAACAAACCTTTTAATGCCCTTGCAATGCCCTCCACAGAAAATAGGTCGGGCCTATCATGGGTAACCTCAAACGTCACATCATCGCCGGAGACTCCCTCAACCTCACCCTTAAGCCTATTCAACGCCGCAATAAGCTCCTCATCACCACTAAAGTACTTGCCCAGTAAATCCTCCAGGTCACTTCGCTTAAACGTAATTACAGGCATGCACCACTACGAAGCAACAAAACCTATTAAGCATTTTTAAGCATGGTTTATATGAATATGAGGATTGGGTACGTAATAACCGCGTTGATTCTCGCCATAGCCATAGTAATGGTGGTCCTACTCATAGCACCAACCAGGCATGAGGAGTCCTACATAACAATAGGCCTCGTTAAGGTTCCAACGAATGTGCCTAGGATAATCGTGAGCTCAGTATTCAGCAATGGCTCCCAAATACCTATTAATTACACGTGCAGTGGCCTAAATTACTCAATACCACTGTACATAAGTAATGTACCAAGCAATGCTAAATCCCTCATGGTAATAATGGAGGATCTCAACGCACCTGGTAGTGTCTTCATCCACTGGGTCCTTTATGACGCGCCACCCAATATAACGGAATTGCCTCAGGGCATCCCAGCTCAATACTACGTTCCTGGCATTGGTTACCAGGGCATTAATGATTTTGGTAAGGTTGGTTATGGTGGGCCATGTCCACCACCTGGTCCTCCGCATGAGTACGTAATAATAGTCCTGGCCTTAAACAGGGAGTTACTACCATCGAGTGAGAGTGATTTTGACTTGGTAAGGTCTGTTAATGTGGGTGATGTTGTTGGTTATGGAGTTTTAATTGGGTATTATGGTGGTTAGGTCAGCCCAATTACCTTCTTAATACTTTCGAGCTTTCTCTTTAATTCTTCATTCTCGACCTTTAACCTATTATTCTCATTCGTTAATTCCTTAACCTTACCTGCTAATTCATCTCTCTCCCTCCTCAGCCTATCAATCTCCTCAGAGCCAGCTCCTACTGTAATACCAAGCTCCTTACACTTCTCAGCAACCCTATCACTCCTTATCCAATAAATAACCTGGGTAGACTCCTTATTCCACTTAAGCTCTCCCGTATTGATGTTAAGTTCGAGCGTTGTTGATACTACAAAAACATCGCCACGTTCAAGCTGATACTTAGGAACCACCTCATCAAAGAACCACCTCTTCATTGACTCAAAGACCTCATTCAACGAATCCTTAAAGCCCTGGGAATTCCTAATATTATTAAATAATTCGTTCGCCTTATCCTCAGGGAATTGTGACCTAAGGCTACCACCAATAGCTCCAAAGAGAAGCCTAAAGAAGTCAGGTCTACCCTCCCTACCGTACTTGCCAAATAGTCTTGCAGCCGATGTCTTACCCGTAACCCACTTAATCTTCAGAATATTACCCTTAACGAGCTCCGCCGATACACCTCCTCTCTCAATCTCCTCCTCACCCCCCGTTTCCTCCCTTCTCTCCTCACTACTCATACATTAAATAAATAACTATTTTCCAATAAAAACCTTTCACTACATGACCATTAGTAATATACTTAACTTTATCGTGACTATATGATCTATGGAGCGTTTTACCAATTAACTTTTTAAACAATTGTTTAAATAATTAATTAAATGCGGTTAGGTAGGAGACTTGCTAAGGTTGATGAACAGATGGAAGCTGTTGAGCTAATAAATACTGCTAAGTCTATTTATGATTTATCATATAGAGAATTATCACAAATACTGGAAATACCAGAGAGTCTCCTCTGTAGGTATGCGAATGGTGATTTATTACCATCATTGGATACGGTAAATGTAATAAAGGAAAAACTGAAACCAATGCTTGATTTAACTGAGGTTTTGAGGAAGAATGTCATTGTTAAGGATGGATTTGTCGATTTAAATAACGTTTTATTTAATCCGCACATCCTTAGACTTTATCAAAGAAGAATTAAGGATACATTCTCGGAATTACCAATAAATAAGGTATTAACTGCAGCAACTGATGGAATACCTCTCTCGGTAATGGCATCCTACGCGTTAAATGCTAAGTTAGCCATTGCTAAGCAATATAAGGATATTGCCTCTGAGGATTTTTACGAAGTTAGTTACATAGTTGACTCACCACCACGTAGAGTATCCCTATACCTACCGAGACATTTACTTGAGAGGGGTGATGATGTTTTGATAGTTGATGACATTGTTAGGACAGGAAGAACATTAAGTGCATTGATTGAAATAATAAATAATGCAGGGGCTAGGCTTGCAGGCGTATCTGTACTTATTTCAATGAGCAAGTCATGGATTGAGAAATTAAGGGATAAGAATATACATATAGATGTCATTCTGGATCTAAGTGATATAAAAAGTTGAAATAAAAACAAAGAGGATAAATTATTAAGTTATTATTATAATGCCCGCATAATGGTCATTAATTACAGGGTAATAATCGTAATAATGTATCTCGTAATAACGATAATGTCATTTTACCCGATAATATATCAATTAATCATTATTAAGACAAGGACTAATAATCACAAAAATAAACCAAATAATGAACACGCAAGTATCATGAAAAGGATATTTTTAGTGATCCCTGTTAAATCCGAACCACTTGACTTAATAGAACTCTCAATGAAGAGGCTATCTTCCTTACGTACGGAGCTTAACGTAATTTACATTCTTGATAATTATGATAATGAAACCATAAGCATTATAAGGACGTTAGGAAGTAAGTATGGATTTAGGGTAATTCATAGGGAAAAGCCGAGTGGATATAAGGGTGGCGCATTAAATTACGTAATTAAGAGATTGGGGCTTAGTGATGATGATTATATGCTGGTACTTGATGTCGATTCAATACTTAATAATGAGGCTATTACCGAGCTTATTAGTTACGTTGATTCAGCAAGCGCTGTTGTCCCTCATTGGATTGCCAGTAATAAGAACGATTCACTACTGGCACGTGGTCAATGGATTGGCTACTTACTCTTTTTCAGGGTTTTTAAGGCTCTTGATAATTTAATTAACTGGGTACCAGTACTTGGTAGTGGCTCCTTGGTGAGCATTGGTGCCCTAAGGAAAACTGGTTATTGGCCTGAGGATGTTCTCGAAGACGTAGAACTTAGTGTGAGGTTTTTTATTAATGAATTAAGGATCATGTATGCTGATAACGCATTCATTGAAGTGGAGGTTCCCGTTAATTATACCGGCTTTCTTAAACAACAACTTAGGTGGAGTTTTGGTGTGGGTAGAGTTATTAGAAAATATCTTTGGCGGGTTTTACGTAAAAGGCATGGCATCACAGTATCTCTTTATTTAGGTCAGTACTTTGCCTACGTTCTTCAACTAATATCAATATTAATACTTATAATAATGGATATTATTGGCATGAGCATACCATTGTGGGCATTTGTCGCGTTATTAATAATCATAGTACCGTCATTATCGATGTATTTATACTCCCTACTCAGTCTCGATAAGGAATACGGTGGTAATCCCCTTAAGGATGCATTTGCAGTAAATAGTGCTAACTTGGCCTTCATAATGGCCCTACCTAAAATAGCCATTGCAAATTTAATGGGTTTATTTAATATTGGTAGGATTGAATGGATACCGACACCAAAGGGCTCCCGTAAATGGACCAAGGAAAGCATTAATTTATTCCCAGAATACTTAATGACAATCTTAGTAATTTCCGCATTAATTCTCTCCATAATGCATGTGGAATTGATAAACACACTAATCACCTTACCGTACCTGGCTGGGTATGTAAGAGGACTGTGGAGAATACTTAATGGAACCCTATGAACCTAAATAATCAAGTATACCGCCTCCCTTGTCCTTATTAATTATTGCCCTAATCTTCCTTAAATCATCCTCAATAACACCCCTGAGCTTTGGATTATACAGAGCAGCAGCTGGATGATATGTTGGGAGCACCTTAACATTCAGATCACCAAGTCTTACATTAAACACCTTACCCCTAATACTACTTATGTTCGATACTGATTTCTCCGGATAACCAGCCATCACGAGGATCTCCCTAGCACTATGTCTTCCAAGGCAAATAATCACTTGGGGCTTAATCATAAATATTTGAGTAATTAAGTAAGGTTTACATGCCTCAATCTCATTAGGTTCAGGATCTCTATTACCAGGTGGTCTGCACTTAACAATGTTCGTTATATAGACCTCCTCCCTCCTAATACCCACGTTACTTAGTAACTTAGTTAATAACTGGCCAGCAGCACCAACGAATGGTCTACCCTCCTCATCCTCCTTTTCGCCCGGTGCCTCACCAATTATCATGATCCTGGCATTTAAAGGTCCTTCACCAGGGACAACCCTCTTTCTCGTTGTATGCAGGTCGCACTTAGTGCAGCTCAGCATTAGTTGCACTAATTCATCGTAATCTGCAACGTTTATCCTAAGTTTAATAAGATCCATGTGAATCCCTTCGTAGAAATTGGAAATAATTGATTTTTAATTTTTGAGGCAGATGTAATGTTATTGTATTATTAGGCCATTATATTTCCTTGTTCATCAACCTTAGCCACAACCTTCCTAACAACCTTACCAGTGGGAAGCCTGAACAACGCCATTACGAAGCCCTTCCTACCCTTAGGCTGCACCTTCCAAACCTTCGTTGGCTTAAGCTTGTACTTGCTCCCCTCATACTCTACTTCATATTCTTTCTTTGCCAGGTCCTCTAGCTTAACCATACGTTGTCTAGTCTGTAACGCGGGTTTATAAATATATCGCTTTAGAAAGAATCATAAGAATAAAACGAAAAAGAAACGAAAAACAAAAACAATAAATAAGACAAATATAATAAGGTATTATTTCATCTATAAAAATTATATTCATGCCATAGACCTTAATGTATTATTTTCTATTTTCCTTAAATAAAGAAAACAAATGCTAGTAAATAAAAACTAAAGCAGTTTTTACTGTTGTTTTTCCTCAGCCTTCTGCTCGCCACCACTTAATTTCTGAAGTTCCTTGTCGCCGAATAATATGACCGGCCCCTCTTTCCAATCCTTCGGGTATACAAGGACCGCGTTTACCTGGACTATTTGATCACTTATCGTGTTACCTCTAACAAGCTTCCTCTTCCTCATACCGCGCTTCTCAGGATGATGACCAACACCCTCACGCATTAGCAAGTACTTCTTAACAGCACCATCAATATTTGGTAACATTGGAGCACCATCAACGCCACTACCACCTGTAATCCTAATCTTAAAGCCAGGCGGTAACTCAAAGACCTCCTTTATTACCCCACCATCAACCTCATCACCAATCCTCAAACCCACAAACCTCTGGACAACAGGATCCTTAACCTCCAACTGCCTAGCCCTCCCACTCATTGGATCACTAAGCACGAGTTTGAAAGTCGGCATTGAACAAACCGTAGAAAAAGCATATTAAAACACTTCTATCGTGAGTATGAAGTAGAAACTTTACTGTTAATGTCAAATCTTTGAATAAAAAGTCTTTAAATATAGGCTAAAACAGCACTCTTATGACCAATATGGGTAACAACAATTACCTAAAGATTCAGGTGGGTACTCCAAGCCTAAGACCCATGTGGATAGTTGCATCAATACTACTCCTAGGCGCATTAGCAATGTTAATAGGCGGTGTCATTATGCAGTTAGTTTATCACATATATCTGGCTCCTCTATGGGTTGGTATATTTGCCGGAATACTTCTATCAATACCTTTAGAAATTTGGGACTTCTCTAACCCAGATGTCATAATTAGAGCTATTACTCTAAAGGATAGACTCTTAATGGTATGTTTTGGTTTGGTAATTGGTGTTGGTGCAATACTACTTTATGCGTTGAATCTGTTTGTTCCCGTGTTACACTGGGGTATTAAGGCATTCTTTGTACCTGGAGTGGTAATTGGCGGTTTGATCTTCGGTATTGGTGTTGCCATTGCTGGTTATTTCCCAGGGACAATTTGGATAGCTCTTGGCCAGGGTAGGAGGGACGCTGTTTACGCAGTAATTGGTGGTTTACTTGGTGCTTTGACCTGGTCACTAATATTTGGGCAAGCTAGGTACTTCTTTTGGAATACCCTTAATTTCGGACCAATAACGTGGCCTACCCTCTTTGGTCTATCAACGAAGGTTGACGAACTTATAGTGGCTATAGTGTTTGGTATATTAATGATTAGTATGTGGCTGTTTGTGCCAAGGAGACAGGGTGGTAAGGCGTGTGTACTGCATCTTACGGGTAAGACCAAGGAGGTTATGCCTCTTGAGGATGAGATTAGCGAGTTTAAGGAGGATTATCCCAAGATACCTGATTATGTCATTGAGGCTGTGTCTGTGCAGCAGCCTCGTTCGTCAAGGATAATATTTGCGCTGGCTTTTGACTTTACGCTGGTTGCCGTTGCTGTGATTGTGCTTAGGCAAATATTTGGTGAATCAACGACCTACGCATGGATATGGTCACAAATACTTTACTTCCTAAATCCACACTACGCAGCTAGTCTGCCATACTTCCAGCTATTTGGTGGTCTTAAGATAGTCAATGGAGTACCTGTTGATAAGCCATTTAGTGAAATTGGTTGGGAGCCATTTTCTGACTTAGGTACTTTCTTAGGAGGCTTAATATCGTCGGTGTTTATAACGAGGAGATTCATGGCATTCAAGCCGTGGACACCCCATATCTGGAGAAATAGGTTTGGAAATACGCCAGGACTTAGGGCCCTAGCATCATTCATAGGTGCTTACTTAGTACTATTCGGTGCTAGGATGGCTAATGGCTGCGCTAGCGGACACATACTGAGCGGAAACCTTCAGATGGCTGTTAGTAGCTTTGCATTCTTCATTGCGGTGATAATTGGCGCAATAATCACGGCATACATACTGTACGGCTTAAAGCCCTGGACCTCAAGGTAATTGCACAAGTAATGTAAAATTCCCTTTAAAAGTAACTAATTTTCCGAATTTCATTGTGATCTTAAGGTTTTATAAGAGAGGTTCTGATTATTATGTTGAGGTTAACGGCATAACAATTAAGGTTAATGAGCTAAGGCCCATTGACTATTTATTAATTGCATTAGTCTATGGACTTGGTGTTCGTTATATCGATAAATACGGCGTTGACGAACACATAATCAATTGCGAAATAATTAATGATGAAATAAAGTGCAGCGCTTACTGTAGTGGATCTGAGGATGAATGTTTCGTGTATAGGTTATTGTTACGTGGTGGTTTATTGCTTAAGTGCTTACCTCAATCATGACTGGCACGTGGTCAGAACCCTCTATATTCGTTAAAATCTCAGCTTTCCTAACCTTGCTCATTAATTCCTTACTAACTATGCAATAGTCAATTCTCATTGCTCTCCATTTCTCCCTGTAACTATGCCATGTATAGACCTTGGCATTTGGATGAAGTTCCCTAAATGTGTCGATATAACCTGACTTAAGGAATTGATTAAGCCAAGCCCTCTCCTCAAGTGTCAGTCCAGGGTGTTTCTCATCCCAAAATGAGGAGTCGATTTTATCCCTAGCTATATTGAAATCACCACACATGATAATTGGTTTTTTACTCCTTAGGTTAGCTAGGAATTTCTCAATGGCGCCGCAGAAAGACAGTTTGAAGTCTAAACGACTAAGGTCATCACCAGCTCTTGGGAAGTAAGTATTAACTACGTAAAAATCATTGAATTCCACCGTGATTATCCTACCCTCAGAATCAAGCTCGTTAATTCCAATGCCCTTAATAACTGAGATTGGATGTATCTTAGTCAACGTCATAACACCTGCATAACCCTTCCTTATGGCAGGAAATGGGTATGCCTCATAGCCCAAGCCTATTATTGTTAATGGTATGTCTCCAGAACTACGAATTTCCTGAAGCAAGACCATATCGTAATTATCCATACTTAGTAACTTATCGAGTGAACTCTTCCTCATTATACTCCTTAAACCATTAATATTCCAGGAAACTATTCTCATTATTAAAATTAATGAATGACAAGATTTAAGCACTTACCTACTTAATACTTCCTTATACTGATCCCTAAGTATCTTCTTATCAACCTTACCAGTACTCGTTAGTGGTAGTTCCTTCACGAATATTACCTTGTCTGGTATCCACCATTTTGGTATTTCGCCTTTCTCAACAAACTGCATTAGGTAGTTCTTGATATCATCCTCAGTCAACCTACTCTCATAACTGGGCTTAGGCACTATGATGGCTATGGGCCTCTCACCCCACTTCTCATGGGGTACGCCGACAACTGCCACGAGATTAACACCTGGGTGCGTACTTATTATATCCTCAAGCCTTAGGCTTGGTATCCATTCCCCACCGCTCTTAATCACGTCCTTAAGCCTATCAGCAATCTTGACATAATTATCAGGGAACCAGACAGCTGCGTCGCCTGTGTGGAACCAGCCATTACGCCAGGCATTCCTAGTCTTCTCAGGATCACCAATGTATTCTCTAAACAACCACGGAGACCTCACAGCAATTTCGCCAATCGTCTTCCCATCCCTTGGAACATCCCTATCCTGCTCATCAACAACACGCAACTGAACAAGAGGGATCACGATGCCCGTCCTCAGGTAAATCTCATTCTTCTTCTCAGGAGATAGGTCCTTATGATCAGGCCTTAAGTACGCTATAGTTAATACGGGGGCTGTTTCGGTTAAACCGTAACCACTAATTACTGTCATACCCCTGGCCTGGGCAGCCTTTAATAAGCCCTCTGGAAGTGCGGCACCACCGACTATGAACTTTAACCTGCTTAGGTCATATTTTGGTGAATCTGGATGATTAAGTATGTTATAGAGTATTGTCGGAACGCCGGCACTAAAGGTTATTCCCTCCTCATGAATAAGCCTTAATATGTGACCCCAGTCAAAACGTCCTGGATATACAACCTTCTTATGGCCATTAAGCATGGTTGACCATGGCCAACCCCATGCATGCACATGGTACATGGGCACTAAAACTATAGCCACATCATCTTGTGATGCATTCACTGGTGGATTCTTTACGGCCAATGCAGTAGATAACGTGTGTAATACGAGACCTCTGTGAGTGTGGTATCCTCCCTTTGGTGGTCCTGTTGTTCCTGATGTGAATAGCATCGTTGCTGGTGTTCTTTCATCAATCTCAGGGAATTCCCTCAGTGGTTCATGCTTGAGCAAGTCCTCATAAGGAATCATCCTAACACCATAATCCTGGCTAGGCTGCTTACCCCTATCACTCATGTAAATTACTGCCTTGATACTCTTTACATTATCAAGAATGGGCTTTAGTAATGGCTCAAAGTAATCAATATTTACTACGAAGACTTCAGGCTTTGCAACACCCATTGTGTATATAATCTCCTTAGGTGCAAGCATAGCGTTGACTGTGAATAAGGCAGCACCTATACTCGGGATCGCATAGTAGAGATCTAGGTACCTAAGCGTATTCCACTCGAGGACAGCAACCTTACTACCCAACTCCCATGCCTTGCCAGGCCTTAGGCCAAGGTCCATTAACGCAGCTGCAACCCTACGAACCCTATCGGCAAATTGAGAAAATGTAACCAAAACCCTAGAACCACCTGGAGGCCAATAAACAATCTCATTATTGGGAAAGGCCGTAACGACATAGTCAAGTATCTTATCCATTGTTAATTGAAAGTCATAGAAAAAGGACTTAACTTCACTAACCGTCATGTCAAGAAAAACAAATCATAAACTTAAAAATCTACCCAATATAAAACATATATAAAAACAACTGCAAAATAAATATTACTATGCATAAATACATAGGATAAAACTTAATTACTAAGTTAGTTATTGAATTGACTATGAAAGTATCAATACTTGTGGATAATTATGCAACACAATTATCCTCATTAAGCAGGAGACTGCTGAGCGAGTGGGGATTCGCAGCGTATATACATGATTATAGAATACTATATGATACAGGACTTACAGGAACAGCCTTACTAAATAATATGAAGGCACTGGGCATAGACCCTAATGAACCTGAGTACTTAGTGATTAGCCATAGACACATTGACCACACTGGCGGCGTTAAGGCATTCCTAAACGCCAGGTCTAGACCAATAAAGATGATCGCTCACATGAATCTATTCACAAAGGCCTACGCCACTGGTGAGGGTGGTAAACTCGAGGACATAAGTGTAGACTTCACGAGGGAATACTTGGAGAGTAAGGGTGTGGATTTAGTAATGATTAAGGAACCCTATAGAATAACCAATGAAGTGATGGTCTCGGGTGAAATACCGAGGAAGTGGGGGCCAAGTCATACCGGTGCTGTTACAGATGAAGTACTTGATGATATGGCACTTTATATGAATCTCCAAAATGGTTTAGTAACCATTACGGGCTGCGGACATTCAGGAGTTGAGAACATTGTGGAGTATGGATTTCAGGTAACGGGATTGAACAAGCTTTACGCAATTATTGGTGGTCTACACTTCATGGGCTTACCTGACGAAAGAATCAAGCAAGTAACTAATTACTTAGCCGGTAAATCACCCAGTGTTATAGTTGGGACTCATTGTACGGGCATTTTAGGCATTGCTGCGTTATATAATGCTTTGCCCAAGGCAACCAGACTTGGTGGTGTTGGTTCTATTATTGAGCTTTAATAATACTTTAAATGCATCGCCCTTTAAAAATACTGGGGAGAGATGGCAATTGACTTCCTGGAGCACGGAATTGGTTATATTCGTTGGTCATTACTTATAATATCTGCTGATACGATTACTCTAACGTTATTATTATTTTTATCATTATTGATTACGCCTATGGCTGCTTATGTATTCACCGTTATAATTTCATACTTTCTTCTCATATCCACGGTAATACCATACGTGTTGATAGTATTATTCTGGCTATTAGGTTTTAGAGACTTGACTCGATACAGCAGGAGGTATTTAATTGGGTTTATTGGTTCTGTCATAACCACGAGTTCCTACTTCATAAACATTGCCTACATGGGCTATCTCATGGCTAATGAACTTACAGGTAATGCCTTAATTCCTCAACCAATAATGCTGGAGCCCCTTATCTTAACCTACAATAAATACTTCATAGTATTCTCGCTTTACCTGCCATTACCAATTTTCGCATCACTAATCCTGGGTGTCCTTGGATCTGTATTAAGTATGCTAGCCCTTTATAGGTTGGGTGGTGATTTCAATGTGACGAGAACTAGGATTAGTGCTTTAATTAGTATTGTCGGTATTCTAACCATAGAGACACCATTAATTGGTGGATTACTTATTAGTATAGGTACAGCATTACTAACGCTTAACCTAGGTAAAATACTTAGTGAATTGAGCAAAGTAGAGAGCTACTAAGTATTTTAAATAAGGATGTTAAGCAAGTGATGTGAATAAATCGGCCATCTTAGTATTAATCATTGGACTACTAATAACATGGTTATTGACATCCTCAATAGGTACATTGATTAAGATAAATGAATCAGGCAGCTCACAGGGAACTAACTCACTAAATATTCACATAAATCTTCCACAACCTGCCATTACACTACCACCAATAAACATAACAATAACTCAACACATTAATGGAACTAGTGGTACAGAATTATATGTACCCCTAATACCATTACCAATAATAATGCCAAACATACCAATTAATATAACAAAATACTTGGAGTTAAATTTAAGGTCACAACCAATAATGACAGGCGGAGCCCAAGACACATTAGGCTCACAGGGAGGCTCAGGAAGTAACCAACAATATACGAACACTGTAATAACACCACTAAGGATATCACCAATCCTAATAATAATAGTGATAATCATTGCAATAATCATAATTAGTACGGGATCACTAACAATCATTAGGAGGGAATCCCAGGAACATGCACAGGTAAGAGGCATTAATGAGAGCATGGCAATGAAACTAAAGATGAACACCAACAGAGGTAATACTGAACTTATTAATTCATTGCAAAGCATTGATTTAATGCCCGGTGAGACTGTGAGAACCATGAGCGGTTGGGGCGGTAGCGCAATAATAGACCTACCAATACCCAAGGACCTACCCCTAATTTGGAGCCCTAATATACCATTACCTATAGCGGTCAGGGAAAACCCTGTAATAACAGTGTCAGGATCAGGAATTCTCAGGAATGGCTCATTAATAATGCCCTCAGTAGGTTGCTATGGCTTAAGTGTTAGGCTTAATGATAATAATGAGATGATGTTCATTAGGGCCAGTAATTATAGGGATGATGTTATTAAGTTTATCAGATTGAACATGGGAAATTTCGCCATTAAGAACTCAGTAACAATTAGAGAGGCCTTTAGGCAGTTAATTAATGAAGGAATCATTGCTAATGACAATGACTCTATTAATAGGATTATCAAGTTATTTGAGGATGTAAGGTATGGACTTAAGGATGTTGATAGGCATGATTATGAGGAATTCCTTAGGGCTTTAAGCAGGGTCTTTAAGAACGCCAGGGTGATTGTTTGTGAAAGCTCGGCATGAATCATTTATTAAGTATGTAATCACGTATGTAATCCTAGCGTCATTAACCCTATTATTACTTCCTTTAAGATCTGTCGGTATCTATGTAATTATGATATTAATACTACCATCAACGGCCTTAATAACAACGATTCTAATTAGTGACTTTGTTAAGCATCGTAATGCGTTTATCGCAGATATTCTCAAAAGATTAGTAGCGCCCTCGTTATTTATATACCTATTAATCGGCGGATTAACCTCAATACTGGTTCTCGATTATAGGGCATATTCATTAGTTATTAATTACCTGATGAACTTCCTGGCATTATTAATAATTGGTACAATAATAAATAGGTACTCCACACGACGTATGGTTGAGGAAAGAAACTCAGAATTATTGTTTAGATATCTATCGTACTTCTTCATATTCCTTGGCTTAGGATATTTATTCGGCGCCGTGTATTTACCATTATTTTACCCATTTGCTGCAACATCCATTATTTATCTACTTCTTACCCCCGTAATAATGATTAGGAGCCCTAGAATTGATGTTAGAAGGATTGTTGGAAATTCACGATCATTAGCTCTCGCGGCTTTCGGTATTGGCTTACTGTATTCATTACTTTCAATTACAAAACCCACCACATGGAATACATACATATTAATTGTCTTTATAGTCATCGCCTCCATAGCCATAATATACGCAGGTTATAGACTATACATCAGTGGATTAACTGTACTAGAGAATGTTGAGGAGGAACTATATGAGGTTCACAAACGTGAAATTAAGATAGTCCCATCACCGGAATACTCACTTTTTGAAGAGGCAGTGAAGGACTTTGTGGCCAATGGAAAGAAGGATAAATTAATTGCCTATTTAGTTCATGAACTAACGAACGATGGATTAGATTACGAGGATATTATTGATAAATTAAGCAAGTTGATTAACTATTCCAGTATAGCAACGTGTAGGAAAATCAGTAGGAGGATTATTGAGATGGAGATTAGGGATAGGATTGATCTCGTTAACGAATTACTAAATGAATTATTAAGCAGCAAAAATACTTAATTTAGCTCCTCTCTTACAACCCAGTAGGTTTAGTGATGAGTAAGGTAGGTATTGATTACGTCACGGAGAGAATTAGGACCGTGATTAATGAGTTAATGAGGTATTTCGTCGGTGATGAGGAAGTTATAATAAAGATCATGGCGTCAATAATCGTCAATGGCCATGTACTTATTGAGGACGTCCCAGGTATTGGTAAGACCTTCCTCTCAAAAATGCTTGCCAGAGTTCTTGGTCTTAAATTCAGCAGAATTCAATTTACACCTGATTTATTACCGAGTGATATAATAGGTACTAAGGCATGGAGACCTGACAAGGGTGACTTCGAGTTAGTACTCGGACCAATATTCGCTAATTTTGTCCTTGCTGATGAGGTTAATAGGGCTCCTCCTAAGGTTCAGTCCGCATTGCTTGAGGCTATGCAGGAGGGCCAAGTAACAATTGAGGGCGAGACCATTAAGCTTCCACAACCATTTATTGTAGTTGCCACACAGAATCCTATTGAACTCGAGGGAACATACCCACTACCAGAAGCACAACTGGACAGATTCATGATAAGAATAAGGCTTGGTTATCCAAGGGATGAGATTGAACTACTTAAGAGAAGAATTTCATGGCGTAGTAATGACCCAACACCTCAAGTAAGGACCATATTAAGCGGTGATGAATTACTGATTATTAGGGATTTCATAGAGAATAATATTATGGTTAGCGATGATGTTATGAAGTATATAGTAAGTTTTAATGTGATTAGGAAAGACCCTAGGGTGCTTGCAGGTCCTAGTCCTAGAGGCTTAATGGCATTAATGAGCATAGGTAGAGCCATTGCGGCAATTGAGGGTAGGGACTACGTAATACCCGATGATATAAAGAGAGTTGCTGTTGAAGCCCTTAGCCATAGGATAGTACTTAAACCCGAGGTTTCCCTAGAAGGCGTTAGTGGTGAGGACATTGTTAGGGAATATGTTGAGAAGATTCCTGTGCCTAAGTGATTATTAATGAAAGAGACTTCAAAAATACCCTTACTCCTTGTATTACTCCCAATAGTAATGGCGGCAATTGCGGCATTAACGGCATCTAAACCATACATGCTCTCCGTTCTATTTCCACTAATCATAATAGTAATAGCCCTGAGCCTAGGCGATAAGCCAACAATATTATTATCGCTTAGTACTGATAAGAATGTAATGTATGTGGATGATGAGCTGAATATTGAATTGAATGTAATTATACATGGCGGTTTTGGTCTATTAATAGTTAGGGCGCCACCAATCCCTAATACATCCATGGCAGAGGGTTTCGAATTGGTTAAGGGTAATAATGTACACATGGTTTTTAAGGGATTCAGTAACGTGAATAGAAAATTTACATACACATTAAGAGCCGTTAAAAGAGGCAATTACTCACTGGATAGTATTGAATATACTTATTATCATATGCTTGGAATTCATGAACCAATTAAGGGCTCAATTAAATTAGAGAGGGATGTCCAAGTCATACCTAAGATCAAAATAGTTAGGAGAGTACTTGGGATAGTTAAGCCGAGGCAAGGATTACCTAGATACCCACCGTCAAGACTTGGGCCGTATTCCACGGAGTTTAAGTCCGTAAGGAACTATGTTTCTGGCGATCCCTATAAATTCATTAATTGGAAGGCTACAGCAAGGAACCCAGGGCATAAACTCATGGTTAATGAGTACGAGAGAGAAGGACTCAGAACAACTATAATATTACTGGATGTGGGTTGGTGGATGAGGCATGGTACCGTGGAGGAAAACCCCCTTGAATATGGAATATCGCTAGTTCTTTCCTTAAGCAGGGTTTTACTTAGGTATGGTTATAATGTTGGCTTATGGACAATACCAATAGGACCAAGAGTAATACCAAGCTCTGGAATGGCCCAATACTATAGATTACTAAGAGAGTTAATGACAATAAGAGCATTACCCATTAAGGGTTATGCCATGGATTTAGCATTATATAGATTAATTCAGGAAACAGATCCTGCACTGATTATAGTAACTAACGTGAATAAGGAAAGCATTAGTAGGCTTAACGACACCATTAATCAATTACCAACAAGGGCCTTAGCAATTGACATAGTACCTGAAACAATATTAATGAGAAATCTAATAAAAGGAACGCCTTGTGCCCAATGGGTTATTAGAAATAGGACGAAGATTTATCTAGCATTACCAAAGAATGTTAAGGTAATTACCTGGGACCCTGCTTGCGAAGGTATTGGCTCATTAATCGCTAAAATATCAACATACCTAGGCAGGTGGTTATAGGGTGAGGCAAGTCCTAATTACATTATCATTAATACTCCCTATAATACCCTTCATAGCGATAATACCTAGCAGTCCACTACTTAGTTTAATAATAATTGGCATAGTTTTCTCGACAGGGTTAATTGGTCTTCTCATAAATAATTTAGCCATTGAATCCTGGTTCTCATTAATACTGGCATTAATAATCTCATTAATATCCCAGGGATATATACCATTCATATTTCACGTAGTACTTATTCCACTGCAGAACCCTGAATTATTTAATGGCTTAGTAATAATGATTGAGTACTCATTGGTATCATCACAATTATATAAGAGTTACATGAAATACATAAAGGAATTCGGTAGTAGGGGTTTTGATAAGAATGAGGTTAATTACGCTTTAAATAATCTGGTTAAGTGGATCATGAGCTTCTTAACTATAGCTCTAGCTATATCACTCACTATTTACTACATAATGGTAATAATAACAATACCACTGGTAGACCCATTCACAGCTTTAGTGATCTTTGCAATCACATACATAACAATATCTAGGTACTTATTAACGAAAATGAGAAGCTCATGATATTTCAAAAACAGCACTAAAACACTCAAGGGTATTACCATCAACTACAGGACGCCAAACAATCCTATACCTACCCCTACCAACGGGCTTACCATCACTATCAAACTGAAACCAAACAACAACAAATGAGGAACTCGGATTAATGATAATTTGCGGAGGCTCAATCGAATAAACAACCCTACCATTCAAGTCAACAACACACCAAGAACCAATATTAACAGGCGTATTGCCCAGGTTAATGAGAGTAATGTAAATAGGCTCACCACTCGAAAAAGAACCCCTATCCAAATAAACACTACAGGACATAAACACCCAACAAATTACCCATATAGAAATTTATAAAAATTAATTATTAATGAATATACGATCCATCAAGTAAGGAGGACTTAAAAATATACAAGTCTACTAGGTCAATGATGTCAATAATCTTATCACCAGCAATTCAGAGATCCTAAAGGAACTAGCCGGTGACAAGGATATCGAGGCATTTCTCGCCGACCTAGTCGCCGAGAAACTCGATCCTCAACGAAGGATTAAGGTTTACCTTAAGCTTCATGAGGATTACCTTAGGGCCGCTGAGGAGCTCTACGCGAGGGGTGATCTAAGTCAAGCCGGTGATAAGTATTGGGGCGCTGTTACGGTGTTGTTGAATGCCATTGCCGAGGTTCGTGGTTGGGAGCATTATAGCCATAGGGATTATGATGTAATAATTGAAAAATTATATGGGGAGACCAAGGATAAGTCGTTACTCGTCAACTTCAGGATGGCCGAGGGTTTACACGCAAACTTCTACCACAACTTCATGACCAAGGAAAGCTTCGAAACACACAGGGAGGCGGTAATGGAGTTGATTGGAAAGCTGAAGGAATTACTAAAATAAAAGCAAGTCCTAAAAGGATGATTAATCCGAAGAAGCAATAACAATGCATTTTTACCATCATATAATCTAATGCGTTTTGAACCAGGGATTATTGATGAAACACCACGATTATAAGGATTTAAGGAAGGTTGTCATCATTTAATGAAGGCATAGGCTGGCTACGAGCATGGGCCTGCGTTGAAGTCCACGTAGACCGTAGGCGCCGGGTAGTAATTGCTCAGGTTACTTACATAGACCTGGTAATTAAATTCATAGGCAATAGGGCTCGTGCATACATTGATATTGGACGGGTAACTCATCTGTATAAATACCGTGTTCTGAATATTACTGATGGTCTGCGTATTAAAGGATACGCCTACTATTAAGTAGTTTAGGAATTGCTGTAGTTCTAGAGGTAATGATACTCCCATGGCCTCAAGTATCGCGCCCATATCGCCTGCAAAGGCAAACAATGGTGTTGCATCCACCTGAGTATCAATGTTACCAACATAAATTAATGTTGTGCCGCTTGGAAATGTTATTGTGTTAAAGGCCTCATTATTAAGAAGTAGTTGTACATAGCTCATCATCGTTGCTGGATTAAGGGGCTCTGCCTCGAACTCATTAACACTCGTGTTGTTATAGGCTGCGAACCAAGTCATTATAGCCCACTGCACAGCCTCAACCGTGCCAATGCACGGATCACCCAACGGACCAATACACTCATACTCGGTGTAATTGGCAATCTCTAAATAACCAATCACGGCAACGCCATAGGCACCAGCACCACTAATACTTGGTGCTGTTACTGTAACGTTTTTATTAGCATACGTACATTCAGAGGCGGACGTAGTTAATGATGGATTCGCAAATACGCAACCATATGCAAGTAATGTATATGATGCGCTATTACTTGGTAATTGTAGCATATAACCTATTCCAGGCGTTTCAACGTTTATACCGGTACTTGTCGGTATCGCCAACGTTAAGGCAAAGCCCGCCTCGGTATATGTGTTTTGTTGCAGAGTTATTGCTAAATTGATATTACTCTGCGTTATATAGTTCACTTCAGGTGATTGTATTATTTGTGCCGTTATTGGGAATGGTGTGTTGCTTTGGGTCAGTAGTACCGTGTTGAGCTCCCAATACCAACACTCCTCCTTATTCTCATAAGGGCCGCTACTAATCACGACACAACCAGCCCATATAGTGTTTGGCGGTTGCGTTGATGGGTCGTTAAACGCCAACTTGGCGTTATCGGTGGCGTTTATGGGTAGTGATGTCTTTAGGATCTCCGTGTAATTAATCGCCACATTAACTACAGAGCCCCTGGCAAGCTCGGGTATTATTGGCACCGTCACGAACCCCGTGACCACGGACGGGCCATTGCTTGAGTTCGTTATTGTACTTATGAAGAGCACAATGGATGGACCAGCGATGTCCGGAGTCATCCTCAGATAATTATCGAGCTTGATGGCGTAGGCCGTGTAATTGCTTACGCTTATTACGAAGCTTGTGGAATTGCTCAGGTAATGACCAATATTCACGAAGCCGCCAACTGACGGTCCCGTGGCGTATATGAAGAACCTGGCATTGACATTGAGGTACGGCTTGGGTGCACCCTTAATCACTATATTAATCAATGGGTAAGTATTGGGTTGATCGAAGGTTAGGACATTCAAAGGCCAGGGAAGCTCGGAATACCTGACGTATGTAACCACATAGCCAGGACCTGAGAATCTGAGGACGGTACGGCCAATGTGAGTGTAGATAAGTAGTGAAATGTAAACACCAATAATGATCAGTACTATTATTAGTACCCATTTACGGTTACCCAAGCCCATACCCACCACCCATATCCTATACAGCGGGCTTTTTTTTACTTCGGGTGTTCATAAAAAGTGGGTCGGGTGGAGTTGAAAATCCTCCTGCATACCTGGGCAGTTAATTATCAGCTTACTAATTTACATTGACATAGCACATCACCCAATGATCAATACCTCAGCTCCAAAACCGCGAATCAAATACACGACAACACATAGAAAATAAAAATCCACAAAAGAAGGCACGAAAAAGAGAAATTGAACGATTTTGGTGCCGGGGCCGGGATTTGAACCCGGGCCCCCTTGCGGGGACGGGATGGCCCGTTATTCTCGAGTCCCGCGCCTTGGACCTAGCTCGGCCACCCCGGCGTTTTTGTTTATTGTGTTTTCGATTTAAAGCTTTTGCTGTTATTTCTTGGCAAGTTTTGTCGTTTATTTTGACGTAACTTCTTGGTATTTTTATGTTCAGTTAATTTAGTTGTGTTATTGTTATTGTTATTGCCTTTGGGAGTATTGTTGGGTTTGTTATGTCGAGTATTAGTATTCTTTTCTTTGATCTTAGGTATTTCGTAATTACGTAATTCATGTTGTTCCTTGGCATGTCCCTGCATCTATCGCTTAATATGCTCATTAACTCGCTTGGTCTTACTATAATTGAGTCGCCGGCTATGAAGTATCCCCTGACTAACCTGACAGGGCTTGAGTAGTAGACAAGGACTATACTACCCTTACTTATCGTTCCCATGAAAATCTTTACCTCGCACTTCTTCTGGCCGGTTAGGACTTCATCTGCGAATTGTGGTTTTAAGGACATTAGGATGCAATTCATGATTTTAACCGAAGGCCTTGGCTAGCCTTGCTAGGTAGTCCCAGTACTCGTCGATTTCCTTCTCAATCTCCTTAATATCTTCCTCCGTTAAGTGCACGAACCTGCCCTGTCTTTTCAAGTACTCAATTATTGGCTTCCTTCTTGATTTGTCGAGGTGCGTATTGCTTGGTGGGTTGAATCTTATTCTGCCGTGATCCCATTCATATAGTGGGAAGTAGCCTGTCTCTGTAGCTAGCCTGGCTATTTCCACGGTCATCTCCTCTGGGTAGCGCCAGCCTGGTGGGCATGGTGCTATTACGTGTATGAAGGCAGGGCCCTCATCAATGTAGTCAAATGCCGTCTTTACCTTATTAGCTAAGTCAATTGGGTAGGCTATGTTGGCTGTGGCAGCGTATGGTATGTGGTGCCCAATGACTATGCTCATTATGTCCTTCTTCCTCTGGACCTTACCCTTAAACTTACTACCCACTGGCGATGTTGTTGTCCAGGCGAAGTGCGGTGTTCCTCCGCTTCTTTGTATTCCCGTGTTCATGTATGCCTCATTATCATAGAGTACATAGAGTATGCCATGACCACGCTCAAGCATACCACTAAGGGCTTGTAAGCCAATATCATAAGTACCACCATCACCGGCAATAACCATGACCTTAGCCTTAGTATCCAGTATACCCTTCCTTCTAAGCGCCTTAAGAGCAGCTTCTACACCTGATGCAGCAGCCGCGGAGTTCTCAAACGCAACATGCAGATATGGTACACTCCACGCAGTGTATGGGTACGATGTTGTAGTCACCTCTATACAACCTGTTGCATTAACAACTATTACATCAGAACCCGCCGCCTTAAGCAACCACCTAACTGCAATTGATGGGCCACATCCAGCACAGGTTAGTTGTCCAGGTCCAAAATACTCATCCTCAGGTAAATCCTTTATTGTTCTGAAATACACCTTCATCTCCATCACCCCCTCAACCCCAGGAATATTGTCTTCCTCGGATATTCACCAGTCCTCGCATACTCATCAAGCGTTTTATAAAGGTTATAGAAATCATCAGCCAGCATAGTCCTTTGAGAAATGCCATGCACCACGGAGATCACGGGTTTCTCAATACCCTTACTATAAAGTGCTGTAACTACATCATTAAATACAGGGCCTTCATACGTACTTCCTGGAGATAATGCCCTATCAACAACGGCCACCATCTTAGCATCTTTAATAGAACTCACCACTTCATCTACAGGGAACGGCCTGAAAAGCCTTATCCTTAAAACACCCGCCCTTAATCCTCTCTCCCTAGCCCTCCTGACAGCCTCCTTGGCATTACCACTTGATGCTCCTCCATAAGTTATTAATACGTAATCCGCATCATCAAGCATGTATCTCTCGACAATGTCATAGTTTGTTCCAAAGGTCTTATTAAACTCACCATGAATCTCCTTAATGACTCCCCTTGATTCCTTAAGTGCATTGACTACTTGGTACTTTATTTCGTAGTACCAATCAGGGCTTGCAATAACGCCTATAGTTATTGGTTTTCTAGGGTCAAGCTTTAGCCTATTTAGGTTTCTCGGTGTGAACTTCCTCACGTAATCCTCGTGATAAAGCTCCACGGGCTCTGTCGTGTGGCTCATTAGAAATCCATCATAGGACACCATAACTGGCACTAGGACTCTATTATCCTCTGCTATTCTATAGGCCATTATTATTGAATCATAAACCTCCTGTGCGGTGGAGGCTATTAACATTATCCAGCCTGAATCTTTAGCATTCATTATATCCTGGTAATCACCATGGATACTTATTGGCGCTGATAATGCCCTACCTGGAACAGCCATGACTATTGGAAGCCTAAGGCCAGAAGCTATATGAAGAACCTCATGCATGAATTCAAGACCTTGAGCTGACGTCGCCGTGAACACCCTCGCACCAGCCGCTGCCGCACCTACCACCGCTGAAAGAGCACTGTGCTCAGACTCCACTGGTATATATTCAGCGTCTATTTCGCCATTAGCCACCAACTCAGCCAACTTCTCTATTATCGTTGTTTGTGGCGTTATTGGATATGCTGCAATAACATCAACATCAACAGCCTTAACCGCGTAGGCAGCGGCGTAATTGGATGTTAATCCAACACGCTCCTTAACAATCTCCTCCCTAATACTCAAAGTCTTGGCGATCTCCATTACCCAACCACCTCAGAAACCATCTTTATTGCCTTTACTGGACATTCGTGGGCGCATATCCCACAGCCCTTACAATGGTCATAATCAATCTCATAGGTCAAATCATACTTTTTACCTGACTTCGTAGTGTACGGCTTCTTTAACTCTAGTATTGCTGGTTCAGGGCAGTACATCCAGCATATCCTACACCTAATACATGCGTCTTGGTCAATAACCGGCCTCTCAGTCCTCCAAGTACCGGTAAGATTCTTACGCGCATTACCCGGTTCAACAATAACGCCACCAATTGGTAAATCCTTCCATGTGAGTTGTTTCATCATAGTACGATCACCTCAGCCACCTTATAAGCTTCTTCCAGCGCTTCCACATTTGATTTACCAAGCTTCTTGCCGAACGTCTCTAGGACCAAGTTCTTAACGGTCTCTATATCTACCAGGTCAAGCACCTTAAGTAATGCACCAAGCATTGTGGTATTCACTATTGGTTTACCCAGATGCTTAGTGGATATCTCATATGCATTCACATAAACAACCTTACCACTGAACTTACCTATGGACTGCCTAGCATCATCAACACTCAACGCATTAATAATTATATAATTCTTCGTTATCTGCGGTATATTAAAAACATTCAATAACCTCGTATCAAACACCACTGAAATATCTGGTTTATCAATTGGTTCTCTAGCGAGAACAGGTTCTCGAGATAACCTAACATAAGCCCTAACGGGTGCGCCTCTACGCTCAGCACCGTATTCAGGAAACGAACTTGCAAATAAGCCACGCCTAATGGCGGCCTGGGCAATAATCTGCGCAGCAGTCACAGCACCCTGGCCTCCCCTGCCGAAAAACGTTATTTCAATGGCCGAACCACTCATATTCGGTCAAAATATCGATATAGATGCCTTTTATAAACCCTTTATTCTATATTCTCATAAATAAAACAAATAATTAAGGATTTGCCCCCTGCATGCATCCACACCATTAGTACGGGGCTCAGCGGCCCGGTTTTGGCCGGGTCGTTGGGCCTCGTACTAATGACGTGAATGCAAGGCAGGTATAGGCTCTATGTGGTTATTGCCTGTTTTATTTAAATAGATTTTCGTAAAGTAATCCATGCGTATTACTTATTTTATGAGGAGACCTTTACGACTTGTTCTGAATGCTTTTAAAGGCTGTGTTGGGGCATGTCATTGGTATTAATGAAAAGAGAACATAATATTGTGTGCACTACGGTTAATGAGGATTTATCGTTTAACTTATTTTCTAGGGCTCGTTATTTAGTCCTGGTGAAAAATGGTGTTGTGGTTCATAAGGAGGTTAATCCAGCTCTGAATTCTACGAATAAAAGACCAACAGTTGCTAGGAGGTGTGTCGAGCTTGGCGCAACAATTGTACTAGCTCCTCATGGTTCACTATGTTATCCTTCATATTTAATACTTAGGAGATCTGGTGTTGACGTTTATGTGGTTAGACCTGGTGATAAAATTAACAGTGATCCTGATAATAATTATTATAAGGTTAGTATTTGGGAAGTTATGTATTCAAGTTTTTTAGCTATTAAGGAGAGGATTGAGGAGGCGATTTTCCATGGGTAATAACATTGATTTTTACGTTGCATCTCAATACACGCTTTTCGGAACACCTAGGTGCGGCCGTGGTATACCAATACTTGGTATACCCATGGAGGATACCGTTAGCTTTAGGCCTGGGACACGATTTGCACCCAGCATCATTAGATCCTGGAGTCAGTACTTTGAATTTACACCTACGGAGGACCTGGGTATAGATCCACTTGATAAGATTTGTGATTTGGGTGATTTATCATTACTGCAGGGTATGATTGACAGGAATTTGGAGAGGATTAATCTAGTTGTTAGGGACGCTATTAGTACGTGGGGTAGGGTAATCAATATAGGTGGTGAACATACACTAAGTCTTGGTGTTGCTAAGGCGGTTAGAGAATCCCAGGGTTCATATGGCATTTACATACATGTTGATGCTCACTTGGATTCAAGAGAGGAATGGCCGATAGGGCAATCCTTATCGCATGCAACATTCGTGAGGCACTTAATTAATCAGGTTAAGCCTCAATTGATTGTTTTCCTTGGGTTTAGATCATATGACAGGGAGGAGATGAATTTCGTGAGTAGACTTGAAAATTCCATACTATTGTCAACTAGGGATGTGAAGTCCATGAATAACCATGAACTTAGACTGCTCATGAGGGGTGCCATTGATAGTTATCCTGGTTCGATCCACCTGAGCATTGATGTTGATGTTCTTGATCCATCAGTAATGCCTGGCGTCGGTAATCCAGAGGGTTTTGGACTTAGTTATAGCGAGCTTTTGAGGATTACTAAGGCTATTCTTGATTACGGTGATTCCAGGGTTAAGGCCGTTGACATTGTTGAGTACTCACCACCAAATGATCCTGGTTTAATGTCGTTACCCACAACAATCAGATTAATCCTTGATGTACTTAATTACATACGTACTTAAATTCTCGTCCTCTAAAGGCGGTGATATGTAATTCTCGAAGATAAATATACATTCTTTCCTCTTAATTCCTTTTAGTTCTTCGTTACTTCCTACATATACGTAGACACAGTTCCTGTCCTTGATTTTTCTTCATTTTTATTGTTCCAATTACCGTTATTACTGAGATATCAATTCGTCAATAAACATTGCAAAGAAGGTGGAATTCAATGTGCCGTTGAGGAATAGGATGATGAGTTTTCATGTAATGACCAATGACCTAAAACCATTAAACCCACACCAGGGCTAACGCATAAGACCTACACTATACAAACCCCCACTCCTTAAGGGATAGAGAAGGACTATTCTATGAAAATTATTTAAATATGCCTAATAATTATCGTGCTGAATGAATCTCGAAAGATTCATGGAACTAATGAGCGAGGGCGGATTTTTCTACCCAAGCTTTGAGATTTATAGGAGTAAGGCTGAGGTCGGTGGATTCTACGATTATGGACCACTTGGTGTAGAGTTAAAGAGGAATATAATTGAGAAGTGGCGTAAAATCTTTGTTTATCCGTATCAAGACTTTATTGTTGAAATAGAAACTCCAATAGTAATGCCAAAGATAGTATTTGAGGCTAGCGGTCATGTTGAGCATTTTACCGACGCAATAGTCGAGTGTACTAAGTGTGGTCGTAAGTTCAGGGCTGATCACCTAATAGAGGAGGAGCTTGGTAAGAGGGGTATTTCAATAAAGACTGAGGGGTTAAGCCTCGAGGAGCTTGATAAGTTAATTCGGGATTATGATATTAAGTGCCCTGTATGTGGTGGTGAGTTAAGTAGCGTTAAGCCCTTTAACCTATTGTTCCAGACAACAATAGGGCCATATAGCGATAACATTGGCTACATAAGACCTGAGACGGCCCAGGGAATGTTCGTGTCATTTCCAAAGATATTTAATCTAATGGGTAGAAAACTACCACTTGGTATTGCTCAAATTGGTAAGGTCGGTAGAAATGAAATTTCACCTAGGCAGGGCTTAATTAGACTCAGGGAATTTACCCAGATGGAGATTGAGTTCTTCTTCGACCCTGAAAATGCTAAGTGCCCATACCTTGATGAACTGGATGTTAAGTTGAGGATAATACCTGAGAAGGATGTTGTTACTGGTGTTAAGGAGCCCAGGGAGTTTAGGCCTAGGGAGGCTGTTGAGGGTGGGATTGTGCCTAATGAGTGGATGGCGTTCTTCATGGGCCTAGCCACAATATACATGAATGAGCTTGGTATATCGCTTGATCATCAGTACTTCCTGGCTAAGTTGCCTGAGGAGAGGGCTCATTACTCAGCGGCTAGTTTTGATCAGATGGTTTATAGTGAGAGGTTTGGTTGGGTTGAGGTTAGCGGTCATGCTTACAGGACTGATTATGACCTTGGTAGGCACGCGAGGTATAGTGGTTATGACTTAAGCGTTGACAGAAGACTGACCACGCCGAAGGAGGTTGTTGAGGTTAGGGTCTACCCGAATCCGCAGAGGATTAGAGAAGTCTTTGGTAATGAAATGCCTAAGGTCATGCAGGCCATTGGTAAGGCTGACCCAAGGTGGTTAGCCAATGAGCTGGCTAATAAGGGTAGGGTGATCATTGATGGGTATACCATAACAAGCGATGTTGTGTTTATTAGGGAGGAAAGGAGAAAGGTTCATGTTGAGAGGTTTATTCCACATGATGTTGAACCATCCTTCGGTGTTGATAGGATAGTGTACGTAACTCTAGAACATGCCTATACAGAGGTTAATGGAAAACCATTACTAAGGCTACCGCCTGATATTGCTCCAATAAAGGTTGCGGTGTTACCAATAATTAAGAAACAGGAGTATGTAAGTATTGGCAGGAATATATTTAGGGAATTATCGATGGTTGGAGTTAAGGCTGTTTATGATGATGATGGAGCAATAGGCAGTAGGTATGCCAAGTATGACTCGGTAGGTGTACCGTTCGCAATAACAATAGACGATAAGACACCCATCGATAGTACAGTAACTATTAGGGATAGGGATACGAAGGCTCAAATCAGGGTTAGTATGAACGATATAATTAAGGTAATTACTGATGCCATTTTTAGGAGGATATCGATAATCGAGATCGCTAAGTCGATGGGTCTTCAATTAATCATTAGGGAATAGGTAGATAAGCTTAAATAAGCTAAGCTCCATTAGCACTTCAATGGCAAAGAGAGGCGGCGCACGTCAGGTAGGTGTTAGCTGGAGATTTCATAAGACGCCTGGAATATTCATGAATAGTCTAGTTCCTGTTGCGGATAATAGTGGCGCTAAGCTTGTTAGGGTGATTGGTATAATTGGGCATATAGCAAAGCCTATTCACAGGGAAATACCTGGAGCTTCCGTGGGTGATATGGTTGTTGTTAGTGTTGTGGAGGGCAAACCTGAGGTTAGGAAGCAAGTACTCAGAGCAATAGTGATTAGGCAAAGGAGACCATATAGGAGACCTGATGGCACCTGGATAGCCTTTGAGGACAATGCCGTAGTTATTACAGACGAGAATGGCGCACCCAAGGGTAGTGAGATACATGGACCCGTAGCTATGGAAGCAGCATTAAGGTGGCCGGGCATCTCGAACTTAGCAACGATAATAATATAAAATTATAAGCTAAAACAAAAATTAGACCTTCTTCTGAAGAACAACCCTAAGTACATTAGCCTTTGCCTCCTCAGAAACAACCTCGTAATCATATTGAGCAACAAAACCTCTAATAAATGATAAGAGGGCCTTGTTACCAATATCGGTCGTGCCACTAGGCCCTATAGCCATTAACTCAATGGTATTTGGGCTCAGTTTCTTAACCTCAATATGCCTAACGGCTAATAACCTGCTAATTCTTGAAATTGCCTCGAGAAGTTCCTCAAGGTTTTCAAACTCCATCCTAACTAGGGCGCCGACTTGATGACCATATTTTTCATAAATGCTCCATAGATCATTCATAGCCTTGCTTGCACCTTCTCTAAGTTCACCCGATATCTTATCACTCTTGGAGAAGTCAATAAGAACGGACATTATATGACCACACACCTCCTCAATGAGCTTCATAGGCATTGGTATTACATCCATCGAGCTTAAGATTTTATATAATCTCCAAAAGTAAATGAGGTCTGATGGTTCAAAACCATCCCTAATAAGCTCAGTTGTTAATTTTAAGCCCTCGCCAGCAATATAGAATAATGTCCTTCCCCTGGTCTTAGCAACCCGTGATAATTCCGAGGCTATGTTTTTAGGAACCATTATCGTAGTTCTTGAATAGACCTCCTCTGTCTCTTTTTCCGGATTGTCCCTAGCCATAATTAGGACTATTTACATGAATACATTAGAATACTTATAAGCCTTATTGCACACAATTTACAATCATTAACGTGGAATACCTCACGTATTAATAATTACGTAATGTCGAGAACCTATGGAATCAAAGCGTTATTGCGCCTTCAAGCCTATACCTTTCCCTAGCTAATCTAAATAACTTCCTCCAGAGAAAGACACTTAATAATACCACGTTTATACCCAGTATTAGGCTCATGGCCTCAAGCCCAACAATATTCCCTATCGCTGTGTAATAATCCATTAAAGCCGTATATCCATGAACCATATAGACCTGGCCATTAAGCCCTTGTATATACTCGGCAACCTCAAGCCCACCCCATGTTGAACCTGCTGTACTTGCTAAGCCCGTTATTGTAGCAGGCATGGCGCCTGGAATCGCCAATCTCCTAAGCTTCTGCCAGGTACTTAATCTCAGGTTCTCGGCTACATCCCAAAGACTCCTGGGTATTGTCTTCATACCCACGTACATATTATAAATCACGTACCAAGCAGTACTTAGGTAGGCCACTACGAACACCAGTATTTCAAGCGAAATATGCGAACCGAGACTCACCGCTAAATACGTTATGAAGGGTATGGCAATCAATGGTAAGTAAGCCGATACAGGTATTGATGCTAAGTCCTCAAGTACTGGTAATAAAATCGACTCAACTCTTCTATGCGTTACCATTAGGTAATTAACAGGGATAGCTGTTAATATTGCTGCAACTGTGACCAAAATAACCCTAAACCAATCAAGCCCTAGATAATAAAGGTAAAGTAAGCCATATTCGTATAGATTATTTATTATGGGAACCCAAGTCGTTTTCCAAGACTCATATATTGAGTAGGTTATTAAACCAATAACGAAAATAACAATGCCTATGCCTATATACCTCTCAGACTCGGTTATTATGTTTCTAGGTCTAGGCCTTGACAATAGTCTATGTCTGACAGCATAGCTCGAGGCTTTAACGAATATGGGCATTATGGCATCCTCAACAGCCACAACCCTCCTTAAATACCTCATATTTCTAGCTGCCAATGACCTAACGCGACTAGTAACTATGGGTCTCCTGACTCTAGTCCTTGTTACTTCCATGAATGGATCATAACTATACTTAACTGCCCAATCAACAAATGGCCTAAGTATTCCAAATAGTACTGAGGTCACCATGACTACCAATACCCCAAGTCCGGTAAATGCTGCGGTCCACTCACTCCTGCTTGTCCATGATGCTATTAGTGCCCCTATGCCGAAGACTGAGTATTGCGTTGTGCCTAAGGTAACAACCTCACTAACTACTATGTAGAACAACGCATCAGCAAAGCTTACTAAAACATTACCAGCAACCCTGGGCATTGTAACTGGTATGTATAAGTATCTAAACTTGCCCCAGAAGCCCAGGTTAAGCATCTCAGCCGCATCCTCAAGTGACTGGGGCGCCGTCTTAATGGCCTCATACTCACCAACCCATATATTCCAAACAACTGCCGTGAAAACCAAAAAGTCAACAGCCAACTCAGTTCCTATGTAACCACCTATTGACTTAACGAAGAATATTAAGACTATTGGGAAGAAGGTGATGACTGGTACGGCCTCAAGGGTTTGGGTAATTGATAGGAATATCCTCTCAAAAAGTCCATTCTTTGCCGCTGCATAGCCAAAGAACCAACCAAGCACTATGCTCAGTATTATAGTAAGGGCAACTCTACCAAATGTCGCAAGTGTTGCTAGAAACGCTACTAAAACTATGGACCAAATGCCCATAGCCATCACTTAAACCTTAAGACTTATTGACAATAATGAGTATAGTCTATCCAAGTAATCCTGAAACTCTATATCCCTCGTATTCCTAGGTCTCGACAACTTTATCTCGACCTCGGCCATTATGCTTGCAGGTCTTCCCCCAAGTATTATAACCTTGTCACTCAACTCCACAACCTCATCAAGGTTATGGCTAACCATTACTATTGCCTTTACCGTGGATTCCTCATTAAATACCATGTTATAAATCTCGGCCCTCAAACCTTCAGCTGTTATTGCATCAAGATTTGCGAAGGGCTCATCCATTAACAAAACCACTGGTTGCGCAGCTAATGCCCTAGCAATTGCAACCCTCTGCTTCATACCGCCACTCAATTCCCTTGGGTAGTAATCCTCAAAACCACCAAGACCCACAAGCTCAAGGTACTTCCTAGCTATTTCCCTCCTAACCTCCTTACTGAGATCCTTCCTGTGAAATAACGCCAATTCCACATTCTCAAGTGCTGTTAACCAGGGATAGAGCGCAAAGTCCTGAAATATCATGGCAAGCTTAGGTGTTGGACCCCTAATCTCCTCACCCATGAGAAGGACCTTACCACTATCAGGTCTCCTTAGACCAGCTATTATCTTAAGTAATGTTGTCTTTCCCGTACCTGTGGGTGCAACTATAGAAACAAACTCATGGGAATAAACCTTAAAGTTGATGTCTTTAAGGACAGGCACAGGACCCTTCTCAGTCTTGTAGCTATAGCTAACATCAATAACCTCAAGAATTGGTTCCTTCATCGTTGCAATTATCTCACCATGATGACGAATGAGAGTTCACTTAAAAACTTTATTCCGTAAAATAGGCACTACGACCGTCTAATATATACTACACCAAATTCTCAATATTTATACTTTCAATGTTAAAATCTCTATATGACTCCTGGAAATATACCTTAGGCATTTCACCCAGTTCAGACTTACCAAAAAGCCTAACCTCTATCAATCGTATCAAATGCGCCAGTCTGAACTT